>DASXOM010000198.1:0-9357 GCA_036494245.1 Gaiellaceae bacterium | reverse complement strand
GTCTTCCGGCGGATGAAGCGCGGGCACTACGACGAGCAGGACCTCGAGCGCGCGCTGCTCAACCAGGGGTTCCTCGCGCGCTTCCTGCTCAAGCGGGTCGGCAGCCGGATCGACGCGAGCTGGAAGATGTACCCGCTCGGCGTCTTGTTCGGGCTCGGCTTCGACACGGCGACCGAGATCGGGCTGCTCGCCCTCGCCGCCGGCGTCGCGACGCATCACGTCCCCTTCCTGGCGGTGATCTCGCTCCCGCTGATCTTCGCCGCGGGGATGAGCCTGATGGACACGGCCGACGGGGCGTTCATGAGCCACGCGTACGGCTGGGCGTTCTCGAGCCCCGTGCGTAAGGTCTTCTACAACATCAGCGTCACGAGTCTCTCGGTCGCCGTCGCCTGGCTCGTCGGCGCGATCGAGCTCCTGCAGGTGCTCGCGGCGAAGTTCGAGTTGCACGGCGGCTTCTGGACGCTGGTCAACGCGCTCGACCTCGGCCGACTGGGGTACGTCGTCGTCGGGCTCTTCCTCGCCACCTGGCTCTGCTCGGTCACGCTCTGGAAGACACGCGGGTACGAGCAGCGGTGGAGCTCTCTGCTCGAACGCAGCTAGCGGGGATGCAGCTGCAGTCTGAGCGGGCGCCGCGGGTCCTGTGTGAAGTCGAAGTCCTTGACGAGGTTGCCGAGGACCTTTTCCTTCTCGCGCACGTCGGGGCGGCGGTCGGGCCGCCCGTCGGTCTTCGGGTCGATGCGCCGGCGGCCGAGGAAGTCGTCCTCGATGAACTTGAGGTAGGCGTCGAAGCTGAGGGTCTGGTGGTCGACGTAGCCGCGTCGGGCGTAGGGGCTGATCACGAGCGCCGGCACGCGTAGCCCGTAGCCGCTCGAGTCGACGCGCGGCGGTCGGACGTGGTCGTAGAAGCCGCCCCAGTCGTCCCAGGCGAGGAAGATCGCCGTTCTCTTCCAGTCCGGCCCTTTCATCACGGCGTTGACGAGCCTCGTCACCCACGCCTGCCCTTCGGCGATCGGCGCGCCGGGATGGTTGCTGTCGGCCCAGTCCGGCGTGACCCACGACACGCTCGGCAAGGTGCCGTTCGCCGCCGCGGCGTAGAAACGTTTCAGCGGCTTCTGCGAGGCGGAACGCTCGTGGTCCTGCCAGACGTCGGTGAAGTCCGCGAGCGGATTCCACATTCCCGGCGTGCTCGCTCCCTTGAGGCGCGTGTAGCACTCGATCGGGCCTGAGAGACAGTCGGGTGCCTCGCCTTTCTCGACGTACGACGCCCAGGTGACGTGGTACTTGTGGAGCAGATACGTGAGGTCGGTCCAGCCGTAGAGCGGTCCGTGCCGGTAGCGCCGCAGCGGCGCGCTCGGCCCGTTCGTGGTCGAGAGATTCGTGTTGCAGGTGCTCGCCTTGTACGGATTGCGGCACTGCGCCGACCAGCCGGAGACGAGCCAGAGATGCGCCGGCAGGCTCCAGCCCCAGTTCGGCTCGAACATGTGGTCCTGGAGGACGAAGTTCCGCGCGTAGGCCCAGAAGTTCGGGATCTGGCTCCCGTCGTGGTAGCTCAAGACGTTCGGGTGGCGGAGATGCGCGCACGCCGAACTGTGGCGGTGACGGCGGCACTCGCGGATCAGGGCGCGGTCGGTGACCCGGACGAAGCCGTCCATGCGGCCGCCGTCGACGTCCTGCTTGCCTGCGAGGGGACCGTGCGCGCCGCCGGAGTCGTCGACGCCGTTCGGGTCGAGAAACGGCTTCACGCACTGGCCGACGCCGTTCGGGACGCACACGATCGGCACACCGTGCTTCATCGGGATCCCGTCGGCGTGCGGATAGGTGCCGAAGAAGGAGTCGAAGGAGCGGTTCTCCTCCATGATCACGACCACGTGCTGGATCAGGTGGATGCCGTGGGGGCCCTGGTATGGGACTCGCCGCCCCGGCACTTCGGAGCCGTAGCCGCAGCCCGCCAACGTGGCGAGCGCGAGCAGGAGCAGGGTGGCTCTCAGCTGAACGGCGGGTGAAGCGGGAGGTGATACGGCGGGCGAGGCTTCTGGTCGAAGTCGAAGTCGTGGACGAGGTCGCCCAGGATCTTGACGTTTTCGCGCACGTCGGGTCGTGAGTCGGGGCGGCCGTCGGTGCTCGGGTTGAGCCGCCGGCCGTGCAGGAAGTCGTCCTCGATGAACTTGAGGTAGGCGTCGGAGCTCAGCACCTGGTGGTCGACGTAGCCCCGTTTCGCGTACGGGCTGATCACGAGCGCCGGCACGCGGATCCCGTACCCCTCGCCGTCGACGCGCGGGGGCTTGACGTGGTCGTAGAAGCCGCCCCAGTCGTCCCAGGCGAGGAAGATGGCGGTCGACTTCCAGTCGGGCCCGCTCATGATCGTGTCGATCAGGTGCGTGACGTAGGTCTGCCCGGCCGTGACGCGGCCGGGCGGATGCTCGCTCACTCCCTGTGAGGGCGTGATCCATGAGACCGCCGCGAGCCGCCCCCTGTCGGCCGCCCGGAAGAAGTCCTGCAACGGCTGGACGTTGCCGAGCTGGTGGTCGTGCAGCACGTCGTCGAACCGCGGCAGCGGGTTCCAGATGCCGGGCGTCCGGGCGCTTTGGGGCACGTGCGGGCAGAACATGCTGTTGTCGGCGCAGTCCGGCTCGCTGCCGTTCGCCACGTAGTAGCGCCAGCTCACGTGGTCGCGGTGCATGAGCCACGTCAGGTCGGTCCACGGGTAGTCGAGCTTCTGGCCGTCGCCCGTAGATCCGAACGGGGCGACGAGGGTCGACTGGCAGCTCAGCGGGTCGCCGTGCTGCGAGCAGCGTGCCGTCCAGCCGGAGACGAGCGCGAGGTGCGCAGGCAGGCTCCAGGAGTTGTCCGCCTCGAACATGTGGTCCTGGAGGACGAAGTTGCGCGCGTAGTCCCAGTAGTTCGGGATCTCATGCCAGTCGTGATAGCCCATCACGTCGGGCGCCGAGGGCGTCAGCGAGCAGCCGGGATTGTCCGCGTCGTGACAGGCGAGGAAACGCCCCTTCCGCGCCTGCGCCTGGAAGCCGTTCATCCTCCCGCCATTGATGTCGTGGATCGCGTCGACCGTGTCGTGTGGGCCGCCGGCGTCCCGGTCGGACGTGTCGTGGTACGGCCTGACGCAGACGTGCGTCTTCGGGTCGGGACTGCAGACGGTCGGCACGCCGTCCTTCATCGGGATCCCGTCGGCGCCGGGGTACGTGCCGAAGTAGGAGTCGAACGAGCGGTTCTCCTGCATCAGAATCACGACGTGGCGGATTTTGTGGATCCCCCGGCGGGTGCCCGCCCTGGCTTCGTGCCGACGGCCCGGTAGCTCGGCCGACCCGAGCAGCAAGCCGAGGAGAGTGCCGCCTGCGAGGGCGACGAGAAGGAACCGCTTCAAGGCGGACGCGACGCTACGCGGGCTTCTTGAGAACGGAGTGAGACGAGCCTAAGACTGAGCTAAAGAGTCTCTAGAGGAACATGACCCAGCGCTGGGTCGCGCCGCACGAGCAGTCCTTGTGCTTCACAGAGCAGCTGCGGCAGTCCCAGTACTCCCACCAGATCCACTTCAGGTGCTGGACCTCGAGCGCCAGGAGGGCGAGAATCCAGAGGAGGATCGCGGTCTGCGACACCCCCGCAAGGTGGCACAGGAAAGGGCGGCCCGCAATGGGCCGCCCGACTCATTCCTGAAGCGCTTGGGGCCTACAGCCTCGCGCCGCTACCGCGGCCGAAGCCGCCTGTGAACAGGCTGATCAGCCAGATCAGCGCAACGATCGCGGCGATGATGAACAGCCAGTGCACGACAAAGCCAACACTGAACAAGATGATCGCCAGAATCGCCAAGACAATAAGCAACAGCATCCTCTACCCCTCCTTTCGCCCGAAATGAAGGGCTCGTTTTCCGGGTTCGACACTGAAAACGAGGAAGAGGACGGAGCGGTTACGCACGTACCCTCCATCGCGATGAACGACGAGTTCTCGGCGGAGGAGCGCGAGCGGGCCGGCGCGTACCACCGGCCGCTCTATCTCGCCCTGCTGGCGGACGTTGCGCTCGCCGCGGGGCTGCTCGCGGCCCTGGTGTGGAGCTCGCTCGGAGACTGGCTCTTCTCCCCCCTGGACTCGCTCTCTCCGGTGGCCGCAGCAGCTGCGTACGCGGCCCTCGTCACGGTGCTCTCGAGCCTCGTCAGGACACCGCTCGCCTTGTGGCGTGGCTGGTGGCGCGAGCGGAAGTGGGGCTTCTCCACGCAGGGAGCCGGCGGCTGGCTCGGCGATCGCGCCAAGGGCCTGGCGGTGTCGGTCGTGCTCGGAGCGGCGGCGTGGGCGGCGGCCGTCGCGCTTGCCCGGGCGCTGCCGGGCTGGTGGGCGGTGCCGGCCGGGGCCGCGCTCGCGCTGGCCGTGCTCCTGCTCTCGTTCGTCGCTCCGGTCGTGCTCGAGCCGCTCTTCAACCGCTTCCGGCCGCTCGACGACGAGGCGCTGGCGGCGAGCCTCCACGCACTCTCGGAGCGAGCCGGTGTCCCGGTGCGGGACGTGCTCGTCGCCGATGCCAGCCGCCGTACCACCAAGGTGAACGCGTACGTCTCCGGCATCGGCCGCACGCGCCGCGTCGTCGTCTTCGACACCCTGCTGGAGGCCTCGGACCCGGCGGCGGTGGAGGTCGTCGTGGCGCACGAGCTCGGGCATCGCCGCGAGGGGCACGTGGCGAAGCTGACGCTGCTCGCCATGGCCGGCGCGGTAGTCGCGGTCCTCGTCCTCTGGGCGGTACTGGGGACGCGGGTCGCCGACCCAAGCACGCTGCCTGAGGCGTTGCTCCTGCTCCTCGCGCTCGAGCTCGTCGCCCTGGCACCCGGCGCCTGGCTCTCGCGGCGCTTCGAGCGGGCCGCCGATCGCTGGTCGCTCGAGCTCACGCAGCAGCCCGAGGCGTTCGGGCGCGCCCACCTCGAGCTGGCGCGGCGCAACCTCTCGGATCTCGATCCGCCTCGGCCTGTCTACCTCCTCCTGTTCAGCCATCCGACGCCGCCGGAGCGGCTTGCGTTCGGCCGCGAGTGGAGCGAGGCGCACCCGTTGGTAGTTGCCTGAGCTGGCGGCAAGCTCTAGGCTGTTGCAACGCGACTTGAGGGAGTCGCGTGGTGAATGTATGACTGGTCGTGACACGAAGCAAGAGCCTGCCGAGCTGGACCTCCTGACCGAGGTCAACGCGCACGTGCACGAGGCGGCCCGACGCTTCGAGGGCGTCGACCCCGGGCCCGACCGGTGGGAGTTCAGGTGCGAGTGCGGCGCGACCGACTGTCGCGAGACGGTCTCGTTGACGCTCGCGGACTACGAGACGCAGCGAGCGGGACGGCAGCAGGTGCTGGCTCCCGGACACCGGAGGCACGCTTAGAGTCAGCCGAGTGGCTCCTCTCGACCTGACCGGCAAGCGCGCGATCGTCACCGGAGCGTCATCCGGCATCGGCCGGGCGACCGCCGCCGTGCTCGCGACCGCGGGCGTGCGCGTCGCGGGCGGTGCTCGACGGGTCGAGCGGCTCGAGACCGAGGTTGCGCTGGAGCTCGACGTCACCGACGCCGCGAGCTGCGAGCGCTTCGTCGCGGAAGCGGTCGAGCGTCTCGGCGGCCTCGACATCCTCGTCAACAACGCCGGCCTCGCACTCGGCCGCGCTCCGTTCGACGACTCGAGCGAGGAGGACGAGGCAGCCGTTCTCGATGTGAACGTCGCCGGGCTCATCCGGATGACCCGGCTCTGCCTTCCGCAGTTCGGCGACTGGGGCCACATCGTCAACATGGGCTCGGTCGCCGGCCGGCAGGCGTACGAGAACGGGGCGTTGTACGTCACCTCGAAGTTCGCCGAGCGCGGCTTCACCTACGCCCTGCGGGAGGACCTGCTCGGCCGCCCGATTCGCATCACGACGGTCGACCCGGGGCTCGTCGAGACCGACTTCTCGCTCGTGCGCTTCAAGGGCGACGAGGAGAAGGCCGCCGCCGTTTACCGCGGGGTCGACGCGATGCAGCCGGAGGACATCGCCGAGTGCATTCTCTTCGCGCTCACGCGGCCGTGGCACGTGAACGTCGACGAGATCGTCGTCAAGGCGCGCAACCAGTCGTCAGGCGGACGCATTCTGCGCGACGAATGAGCCTCCGCGTCGTCATCGTGACGCGCATTCCGCCCGTGCTTCAGGCGTTCGACGCCGTCGTGCGGGCCACGGGGAACGAGCCGGTCGCGTTCCTGACGATGCGCAACGTCGACGGCCGCTATGGGCCGCCGGCGGATACGGGTGACCTCGTGCTGACGGCTGCCGACGAGCTCGACGTCCTCCTGCCCGCGCGCCGGAGCACGGTCGTGCCCCTGCTGGCCTCGGTCGAGCCGGACCTCGTCGTCTGCATGGGCTTCCCGTGGAGGATCCCGCCCGAGGCCCTGGCGGTCCCGCGTCTCGGCTGGCTCAACGGCCATCCGTCGCTCCTGCCGCGCCACCGCGGCCCGCTGCCGGTCGCGTGGGCGATCCGCGAGGGCGACGAGGAGATCGGGATCACGTTCCACCGGATGGACGCCGAGCTCGACACCGGGCCGATCCTCGCCCAGCGGCGGTATCCGCTCGGCGAGCTGCGGCCGCCGGACACCTTCTATCCCGAGTTCGGCCCCACCGTCGGCGAGGCGCTCGGCGAGGCGCTCGAGAGGCTGGCGGCCGGCGACGAGGGCACACCGCAACCCGAAGGCGGCAACTACGAGACGTTCTTCAGCGAGGAGGACGCGTGGCTCGACCTCTCGCGGCCGGCGGCGGAGGTGCACCGGCTCGCCTGGTCCTGGCGCTACGCGATGTCCCTCGGCGGAACGCGTGGCGCGCTGCTCGAGCTCGACGGCAGGACGGTGCGCGTCCTTGCGACCTCGCTCGTGGAGGTCGAAGGCTCGCAGCAGGTCGACTGCGGCGACGGGCCGCTCTGGATCGTCGAGACGGAGGACCTCAGCGAGGAAGAGGCCACGCCGACCACCGATCCGGCTCCACCCACGCAGTGACACGGCGAGCGTCCCTGCCGTGGAACGGCTTGCCGTAGTAGCGGAGCGAGAGCCGGTCGATGCCGACCAGGTCGGAGTCGTCCTCGAGCGAGACGACACGGCCGAGCAGCGTGATCTGGGCGTACCAGTCGTCCTCGCCGAGGACGGTCAGCGCCACGGCCGGGTTCTGGCGCATGTAACGGAGCCGCAGGCGGCTCTCGTCCATGTTCAGGAGGACGCGGCCGTCCTCCCAGTCGTACCAGGTGGCGGCCGTGTGCGGCGTCCCGCTCGGGCTCACCGTCGCGACCACCGCCGGGTTCGGCCGGGCGAGAAACGCGTCGACCTCGGGCGGGACGGGGACGGGCGGCACGCTGCCGAGCCTACTGAGCGGCGACGGCCAGCGCGTCGGTGCCGTCATCGAGCCCGACCTCGCGCACCGCGCGGAGCCGGATGACGAACAGGGTGCTCGCGACGATCCAGGCGGCCGCGATGACGAGGTACGTCTTGATGCCGATCGCCATCGAGATCGGCCCGGCGAGCGCGTAGCCCGCAGGGAGGAAGATCATCGCGCCCATCCAGCCGTACGAGGCGACGCGGGCGAGCTTCTCGGGCGGGATGTAGCGCTGCAGCGTGGTGTCCCAGATGACCGAGCCGAGGGCGAAGGCAAACCCCGCGCCCGTGGCCGCGATCGTGAGCAACAGCGTGGTGGGGTGGAACGCGAGGACTAGGTTCTGCGCCGCGGTGAGCATCAGGAGCAGGCCCGCGGTGACCATGGGCACCCGCGGCCGCCAACGGAGACCCGCAACGGCGCCGAGCAGCGAGCCGAGGCCCTCGCCGACGACCACGGGCCACCACGACTTCGCGCCGTTCATCGATTGCTGGGCGACGTAGGGCCCGAGCACGAAGAAGGGGGCGTACGTGATCAGGAAGTAGAGCGAGATCCAGGCGACGAGCACCCACACCCATGTCTGCTCGACGAATGCGCTCCATCCCTCCCGGAGCTCACGGAAGAAACCCGCTCCGGCGCGGGCGATCGAGACCACGTCGATGCGCGAGAGAAGCAGTGCGCTGATGGCGTACGTCCCTGCGTCCACCAGCAGCGCGGTCCCGGAGCCGATGAACGCGACGATCGAGCCGCCGATCGCCGCGCCGAGCGGGAACGCTGAGTAGCGCGCGATGGCGAGAAGGCCGTTTGCCTTCTGGAGCATCTCGTCGGGCACGATCTCTCGCACGAGCCCGTACGACGCGGGCGAGTAGAAGGCGACGGCGGCGCCGCCGCAGGCCTGGAGCGCGATCAACTGCCAGACCTGGGCGTGGCCTGAGAGGAGGAGCACGCCCATCGTGGTTCGCACGGCCGTGCTCGCTACATCGGAGCCGATCATCACGGTGCGGCGGGCAACCCGGTCGCCGACGACGCCGCCGAACGCGAGCATCGCCACCTGCGCCAGGGTCCAGGCGGCAAAGCTGAGGCCGACTGCGGTCGCGCCGCCGCCGTTGTCGAGGATCGCGAACGCGACCGCGATCGGCGCGAGGTACGTCCCGACGTACGAGATAGCCCGCGCCGAGAACAGGTAGCGAAAGTCGGGGAGGCTGAGCGGGCCGGCCACGGCCCAATCGTGCCGCTCTAGGGCTCGGTTGACAAGCGTGCCGCGCGTTTCTCTGCCCAGCGCGCGAGCCCGCGGTAGGACTGCCAGAACGGCATTGCCTGGCCGTACGACTGCACGTCGTCGCCCGAGTCCGCGAGCTGGGCGAGCGCGTACTCGACGAACTCCTCCTCGGTCGCGCCGCCTTCGACCGACTCGGCCCAGTCCTCTAGAGACAGCCGCAGCTCGGTGAGGTGACGCCCGACGTCGTCGGCGACGCCGAAGTGGATGAGGGCGAGCCGCTCGGGAGCGCGGCGCTCGATCTCGTCGAGCGACTCCTCCCACGCGTCGACGTCCACCTCGGGCGGCGGCGTCGGCGGCATGACGAAACGGCCGGGCAGGACGCGCACGCCGCACGCATCGCCGGCGTAGAGCGTCGCGTCGGGGTCGAGGTAGCAGACGTGGTGCGAGGCGTGGCCCGGCGTGGGGAAGCAGTCGAGCCCGAGCACGCGGTCGGTGACGACGTGGACGTTCTGCTCCGGCACCGGCGCGAGCTCGCCCCAGAGCGAGTCGAACGTGTCGCCGTAGAGCCGGCGCGCGCTGTTCTCCAGCCGGGACGGGTCGACGAGGTGCGGTGCGCCGACCGGTGAGACGTGCACCTGCAGCGCGGGGTGCTCGCGGACGAGAGTCCCGGCCGCGCCGGCGTGGTCGAGGTGGATGTGGCTGAGCAGCAGATGCCGTACGTCGGTGAGCGCGAGGCCGCGGTCGGCGAGGCCCGCCTTCAGCGCGTCGATCGTGGTCGAGGGGCCG
>DASXOM010000197.1:0-2851 GCA_036494245.1 Gaiellaceae bacterium | reverse complement strand
ATTGGACTTGTAAAACCTTGGACCACTTGCTATCTTCGCCTCGACCACAGGGTGAGACTTCACCCTCGAGAGGCCGGGAGGCGCCATGGCTGCTCGCGCTGCCACAGCACGCTCTGCCACAGCACGCTCGCCGCAAAAAGTTCAACGAGAGCTCGAGGATCTTCAGCTCGTGCTCAAGGCGCGGAACGGCGACAGCGTCGCGATGGACGCGCTCATCCGCCGCTACACGGGCTTCGTCCGTCTCAAGGCGAGCTCGTACTTCCTCGCCGGCGGCGACAACGACGACCTCCTGCAGGAGGGGCTGATCGGCCTCTACAAGGCGGTACGCGACTTCCGGGCCGACAAGGAGACGTCGTTCCGCAGCTTCGCCGAGCTGTGCGTCACGCGCCAGATCATCACCGCGATCAAGACCGCCACCCGCTTCAAGCACACGCCGCTCAACACGTACGTCTCGTTCAGCCACACGCCGACGGGACAGGACGGCGAGGGCGAATGCACGCTCGGGGATGCGCTGCCCGGCCCGGCGGTGCACGAGCCGCCGCTCGTGGTGATCTCCACCGAGGAGCTGCAGAGCCTCGTCTTCAGCCTCGGCACAGGTCTCTCGCCGCTCGAGTCGGACGCGCTGCGCCTCTACCTCGAAGGTTCGTCCTACGAGGACATGGCGGAGGAGCTCGGCTGCGACACGAAGACGATCGACAACGCACTCCAGCGCGTGAAGCGCAAGATCCTCGCGCACCAGAAGGGCCGCGAAGTCCCGCTGTAACGGCCGCTACGCTGGGCGGCGCGCCGGAGTAGCTCAGCTGGTAGAGCACCTGATTTGTAATCAGGTGGCCGTCGGTTCGAGTCCGACCTCCGGCTCTCTCAGTTCTGGCTGCGCGCCGCCTCGACGAGCTTCGGCGGCGCCACTTCCGCGTAGGCATCTTCCAGGATCCCGGCGATCTCGCCGCGGTCGAAGCCTCGGTCGAGTCGGACGCCGATCCAGCCGCGGTGCCCGACGTATGCCGGGACGTAGAAGCGCTCGGGATCGGCCTCGACGAGCATCGCCTGCATCCCGTCGGGAGCGGCGCAGATCAGCGCGTACCGCCCGTCACCGTGATGGTCGTTCCAGACGGTCGCGAACGAGCGCTTGTCGCGGATGAAGAACGTCGGCGCGCCGTGCGAGAGCCGCTCGCTCGTCTCGGGCAGGCCGAGACAGATCTCGCGGACAGCGGCCAGTGTCTGCTGCTTGCTCACGTGCGCATTCTGCTCGGATCGAGCAAGGCCGCGAGAACGCGCGGCAGCTCCTCCGCCATGCGCGCCTTGCGGACGTAGTCATCGGCGCCGGCCTGCCGGATCTCGAGCACGCGCTCCTCGTAGTCGTGACCGCTCACGGCGACTATCGGGAGGTGCGGCGTACCGGCACGCAGCTCTCTCGCCGCCTCGACCCCGTCGACGAGGGGCATCTCGATGTCCAGGACGACGGCGTCGGGCGCCAGCTCTTCCGCGAGCGCGACCGCCTCCCGTCCGTTGCGCGCCTTCCCGGCCACGACGAACCGGTCGTCCTGCTCCAGCAGGAGCGCGATGGCGTCGAGGAACGACTCGTCGTCCTCGGCAATCAGGATCCGGAACGGCGAGGCCACATCCACCATGCCCTACCCGCCATGGTGTCGCTCTAAAGCCCGCTCCCGAGTGCCTGCTCGAGATCGGCCCAGAGGGCCTCGGCGTCCTCGAGCCCCGCGCTGACACGGAGTAGTCCCGGCGGAACGCGGTCTCCCTCCCAGCGGCTGCGGCTCTCGATGAGGGTGGTTACGCCGCCGAGCGAGCTCCGCGCCGTCTCGGCATCTGCCACGTCGAAGGAGACGAGTCCGCCGAACCCGGGGTAGCGGACGGTCTCGACCGCCGGGTGGCCGCGCAGCCGCTCGGCGAGGAAGGCGGCGGTCTCGGTCTGCCGCCGCACGCGGAGCTCGAGGGTCTTCAGGCCGCGCAGCATGAGCCACGCAGGATCCGGCGCAGCGACGATGCCGGTGCGGCCGCGGAACGTTCGCAGCTTCTCGGCCGCCTCGCCGTCGCGGCAGACCACGGCGCCGAGCAGCGCGTCGTCGTGGCCGGCGAGGCACTTGGTGGCGCTGTGGAGGACGAAGTCGGCACCGTGCTCGAGCGGGCGCAGGTGGACAGGCGTCGCGACGGTCGCATCCACGACCACCGGGGCGGGATGGGCCGCAGCCGCCTCGAGATTCGGCATCGTGAGGAACGGGTTGGAGGGCGCCTCCAGCCAGACGAGCTGGACACTCTCGGGCGGTGGGCCGGTCTGGTCGAACTCGACCGCGCGGAGCCCCCACGACGAGAGCGCGGCGAAGGTGACACCGGTGCCGTAGTACCCGCCGCGGGCGAGCGCGACCGTGTCGCCCGGCTCCAGCAGCGACAGGGCGAGCGCCGTCGTCGCGCCGGCGCCGGACGGGAAGAGGAGGGCGGTGCCGCCGTCCAGCTCTCCGAGCGCGGCCTCGGCGGCCGCGACCGTGGGACTCCCGAGGCGCTGGTAGTAGAAGTCCCCGAGCTCTCCCTGGTCGTCGTACGGCCAGATCGTCGAGCGGTCCAGCGGCTCCATCGGTCGAGCCTATACCGGCTCCGGCTGAAGCTCCTCGAGTCGGCCCATGTGCGCGAGCTCGGGGAAGAGCCGCCCCCACGAAGCCGCGACGCCGATCATCACGGCGCCACCGGCGACGACGGCCGCGACCGTCCCTATGAATGACGCAACGGCGCCCGACTCGAACGCGCCGAGCTCGTTCGAGGCGCTGATGAACACCCACTCGACTGCGCTGACACGGCCCTGCAGCTCGGGCGGCGTCACGAGGAGAACCGTCGTGGAGCGGAT
>DASXOM010000196.1:0-10700 GCA_036494245.1 Gaiellaceae bacterium | reverse complement strand
GTTCTCGTCCTCGGCGTCCGGATAGCCGAGCGTCGTGCGGAGGAAGAAGCGGTCGAGCTGCGCCTCGGGCAGCGGGAACGTGCCCTCGTACTCGATCGGGTTCTGGGTCGCCATCACGAGGAACGGCGTCGCGAGCGGACGGGTGACTCCGTCCACCGTCACCTGCTGCTCGGCCATCGCCTCGAGCAGGGCGGACTGGGTCTTCGGCATCGCCCGGTTGATCTCGTCCACGAGGACGACGTTGGCGAACACCGGGCCGGCCCTGAACTCGAAGTCCCGCTCGCGCTGGTTAAAGATCGAGAGTCCGGTCACGTCCGTCGGCTGGAGGTCGGGCGTGCACTGGATCCGGGAGGAGTGCGTTCCCTCGATCGACTGCGCGATCGCCCGTGCGAGCACGGTCTTGGCGGTTCCCGGCACGTCCTCCAGCAGCACGTGCCCTCCACAGACGAGAGCCGAGACCACCAGCGTGATCTGCTCGCGTTTTCCGTGCACGACCGTCTCGATGTTGTCGAGCATCCGGCATGCGATCTCGTACGCCTCGCCGTGCGCCTCAGTTGCCAACCCGGACTCCCTTCGGAGGACTTTTCCCGAGCCTAGCCTCAACGGCTGAGACGACGAAAGCGGCTGGAGGTTGGTGTTTTGGCGCATTTTCCTGGCGATTGCCGCCGGCGGCGGTCCCGGTTTAGGATCGTCGCCGGGGCTGTCCACGATGCGAGGAGGGTTCGATGGCCGGTTTGGAAGTACGTGACTTCTCGGCGCCCGACGAGACGAGGGCGCCCGACAAGACGAAGGTCGAGATCGTCCGCATGGGCGGGACGAGCGCGTCCCGCATGTCCCTCGAGCCGGGGTGGCGCTGGTCGGAGTGCGTCAAGCCGGTTGCCGGCACCGACAGCTGCCAGGTGCACCACGTCGGCGTGATGGTGTCGGGCACGCTGCACGTTGCCCACGAGGACGGGACGGAGCAGGACATCAGCGCGGGTAACGCGTACGTGATCGAGCCGGGTCACGACGCGTGGGTCGTCGGCGACGAGACCGTCGTCGGCTACGAGTTCGACGCGAAGGCCGCGGAGGAGTACGCGAAGGGCGGGTAGGTCTGGCGCGAGGGAGAGGTCAGGAAGGGCACGTCCCCGGCGCGTACCAGCCCCCTCGCGTGCCGGGCGTCAGTGGCTAGACAACGCACCCTGCGTCGCTGCGCAAGCGACTTCCTGACCTCTACCACGAGATAGGTCACAGCGCGGAGCGCGTCGTCCCCAGGACGGAGGGGATGCCTTAGTACGTCCGGGTCGTCACTCGATCGAGGCACGACGGACGGTGACGGCGAGACTGGCCCTCCAGCCAGTGCGCCGATCGCGCAGGCCGACCACGATGTCCTGCAGACGGGTTCCGAGTTCGTGCACACCGCTCCGTGAGCGCAACACGACCGGGCCATACCTAGACACTGCGGCGACAGGCGGACTCGAGCGCGAGTCCGCCTTCCCCTCTCGTCAGAAGCTCTCAGTCGATCTTGAACGCGACGTGCTTGAGCTGCGTGTACTCCTCCATCGAGTAGATGGACATGTCCTTGCCGTAGCCGGACTGCTTGTACCCGCCGTGCGGCAGCTCGGACGAGATGGGGAGGAGGTGGTCGTTGACCCAGACCGCCCCGAACTGGAGCTTGCGCGCCGCGTTCATCGCCCGGCCGACGTCGCGCGTCCAGACCGACGCGGCGAGGCCGTAGCGGACGTCGTTCGCCCAGCGGATCGCCTCGTCGTCGTCGGCGAACTTCTGCACGGTCACCACGGGCCCGAAGACCTCGCGCTGCACGATCTCGTCGTCCTGCTTCACGTCGGTGACGATCGTCGGCTCGACGAAGAAGCCGCCGCCGTTCGTCGAACCGGTGCCGCCGCCCGTGAGGATCGTCGCGCCCTTCGCGCGCTCGAGAAAGCCGAGGATCCGCTCCTGCTGGTCGTGCGAGATGACCGAGCCCATCTCTGTCTCGTCGTTGAGCGGGTCGCCGACCTTGAGCGACTCGACCTGCGGCACGAGCTCGGAGAGCAGGGTGTCGTAGATCTTCGGCCCGGCGATCACGCGCGAGCCGGCGGTGCAGTCCTGGCCGGAGTTCCAGTAGCCGGCGAGCCGGATGCCCTCGGCGACCGCCTTCGGGTCGGCGTCGTCGAAGATCACCATAGGCGCCTTGCCGCCGAGCTCGAGGTGGACGCGCTTAAGCGTGTCGGCGGCGTTGCGGGCGATCGTCTTGCCGGTCTCGACGTCGCCGGTGAGCGAGACCATCCTGATCGCCGGATGCTCGACGAGCCGTTGGCCGACCGGGACGCCGTCGCCGGTCACGACCTGGAGGACCCCCGGCGGGATGACCTCCTGCGCGAGCTGCACGAAGCGGAGCAATGAGAGCGGCGTCTGCTCTGACGGCTTGAGGATCTGGAGGTTGCCCGCTGCGAGGGCCGGCCCCAGCTTCCAGACCGCCATCATCAGCGGGTAGTTCCAGGGGCAGATGCCGCCGACGATCCCGATCGGCTCGCGCCGGATCATGGAGGTGTAGCCCTCGATGTACTCGCCGGCCGACTTGCCCTCGAGATTGCGGGCGGCGCCGGCGAAGAAGCGGAGGTTGTCCGCCGAGAACGGCATCTCGTCGCGGGAGGCCATGAGCGGCTTGCCGACGTTGACCGACTCGAGCTGCGCGAGCTCCTCGGCATGCTCGTCCATCACGTCGGCCAGCTTGAGGAGGAGCTCCGACCGCTCCTTCGGCGTCTTCCCGAGCCACTCCGGCGCCGCAGCCTCGGCGGCCTCGACCGCACGGTCGACGTCCTCTGCGCCGCACCGCGGCACCTCGGCGATCGTCTCGCCGGTCGCCGGCGCGATCACCTCCATCGTCTCGCCGGAGGCCGCGTCGGCGAGCTCGCCGCCGATCAGGATCTTGTACTGCGTAGCTGTTGTGCTCATGGTTCCCTCCTTGCTCACACGGCCGCAATCTCTGCCGCCTCTACCGCCTCGGTCACCTGCGCCGACCCGCGCCGGATGACACCAGTGTCGCGCATCACGCGTTGTGCAAGCGCGACCGGGATCGCCGTGATGACGATGACGGCGAAGGCGACGACGTTGATTACTGGCAGTTGCTGTCCTTGCCGGATGTTGTCGAGGATGAAGATCGGGAGCGTCTGCTGTGCTCCCGCGGTGAAGGTCGTGACGATCACCTCGTCGAACGAGAGCGCGAAGGCGAGCAAGCCGCCCGCGACGAGGGCGGTCGAGAGGACCGGCCAGAGGACGAAGCGGAAGGTCTGCCAGCCGTCCGCTCCCAGGTCCTGCGACGCCTCGATCAGCGAGGCCGACGAGCGGCGCAAGCGCGCGACCACGTTGTTGTAGACGACGACGACGCAGAAGGTGGCGTGGCCGATCACGATCGTCCAGATCGAGGCCTGGATCCCGGCGAAGTTGAAGAACGAGACCAGCGCCATGGCCGTGATGATCCCGGGCAGCGCGAGCGGCAGGACGAGCAGGAACGACACCGCCTCCCGGCCGAAGAAGCGGTAGCGGGCCACGGCGGCCGCGGCCATCGTCCCGAGCACGAGCGCGATGACCGTGGTGATGGCGCCGACCTTCACCGAGAGCTCGAAGGCGCCGCGCACGTCGGGGTCGTGCCAGGCGACGCTGAACCAGTGAGTCGTCCAGCTGGTGATCGGCCAGCCCTGGATCGTCGAGCCGTTGAAGGCGTAGAGCGCGATGATCGCGAGCGGGATCCAGAGGAAGGCGATCACGAGCACCGACCAGACCGCCAGCGAGATGCGGGTTCCGCGGCCGGTCACAGGGCCTCGAACGCTCCCAGCCGTCGGGCGATCAGCAGGTAGGCGCCCATGATGGCCATCGGGATCACCGCAAAGGCCGCGGCGAACGGGAGGTTGGTGGAGAAGTTCTGGTAGACGATCGTTCCGATCATGTCCGAGTTCGTGCCGCCGATGAGCGCTGGCGTGATGTAGTCGCCGAGCGTCAGTGCGAATGTGAAGATCGATCCCGCCACGACGCCCGGTAGCGCCAGCGGCAGGATCACCGAGCGGAACGTCCGCCAGCCGCGCGCACCGAGATCGGCGGAGGCCTCGAGGTACGAGTCCGGTATCCGCTCGAGCGCTGCGTAGATCGGCAGCACCATGAACGGCAGCCAGACGTACGTGTAGACGATCCACATCGCGATGTTCGTGTAGGCGAGGTTCTGATCCGGCAGGCCCAGTCCATTGAGCGCCCAGTTGATCGCGCCGTTGTGGGCGAGGATGGTCTGCCATGCGTACAGCCGGACGAGGTAGCTCGACCAGAGAGGCAGAAGCACCATCACGAAGAACAGGGCCCGCGTTCGCTTGCCGGCCAGCCGGGCCATGAAGAAGGCGAGGGGGAAAGCGAGAACCGCACAGGTGAGCGTGACGACCGCGGCCATCTCGAGCGTGAACCCGGCGATGTGGAGATACGGCCCGGCGCGCGAGAAGATCGTCCGGTAGTTGGCAAACGTCCAGGTGTGCTCGATCGTGGACGTGAAGGAGTTCGAGGTCCAGAGCGACGAAATGAAGAGAACGCCGAGCGATCCGACGTAGACGACAAGGAACACCGCGAGCGGCAGCGCCAGCAGCCCGACCGCTCGCAGCCAGGGCCGCCGCCAGAAGAACCCCGAGAGGCGCAGACGGGCCCGCCGAATCGGCGGGCCCGTCTCGATTACACCGGCGTCAGCCGCCAAGCGTCACCCCGTTACCTGCGCCCACGCCTGGACCCAGGCGTTGTAGTCCATGCAGGTCTGCTTCGTCGTCCAGCCGCATTGCGGGACCGGCGTCTTCCAGAACTTGATCTTGTTGTAGTAGGACGCCGGCTCGTTCAGGTGATAGGCCGCGCACGAGCCCTTCTGGATCTTGTTCATGTACGGGCACGCGAGCGGGTTGACCGGCGTCTCACCGAAGACGATCGCCTGCTGCGCCTCGACCTTGGGCGTCGTCACGTACTGCATCCACTTCATCGCGCAGTTCGGATGCGGAGCCTTGGCGGCGAGCATCCACGTGTCGGCCCACCCGGTCGTCGGCAGCGGCACGATCTCCTTGACCGGCTGTTTGTCACCCTGCAGCTGCAGGGTCTGGTACGGCCAGCCGGCGCCCATCGACACGTCGCCGTTCTTGAACGATGCGATCTCGTCGGCGGCGTAGTTCCAGTAGCGCTTGAGCAGCGGCTTCTGACTGATGAGAAGCTGGGTAGCCGCCGTCAGCTGGTCTTTCGTGAGCTCGTAGGGATCCTTGATCCCGAGGCTCGGCTTCGTCTGCATCAGGTATAGCGCTGCGTCCGCGATCTGGATCGCGTTGTTCGGCACTGTGAGCTTGCCCTTGTACTTCGAGCCGTAGATCGCGTCCCAGCCCGTCGGCGCCGGGCTCACGTTCTGCGTGTTGTAGATGAGCGTGTTCGGTCCCCACTGCACCGAGACGCCGTAGTGCTTGCCGTCGACCGTGTTGTGCGGCGGCGACTTGAACACCGGCAGAAATTCCTTCCAGCTCGGGATCTGGTTGATGTCGATCGGCTGGACGTCGCCTGCGTCGATGAGGCGAAGGCTCGCATCGCCCGAGGCTGAAACGAGGTCGTACTGGCCGCCGCCACCGCCGCCGTTCGCATGCATGAGCGCGAACATCTCCTGGGAGGTGCCCGCGTCCTTGCGGTGGATGATGCAGCCTGTTTGCTTCTCGAACGGCCCCGCGAAGCTCTTGTACGTGTAGTACGGCCACTCGATCACGTTGAGCGAGCCCTCTCCCTTGCCGATCGTCGTCGTCGTTCCGCTGCTAGCGCTGGTGCTGCCGCCACCGCCGCCGCCACCGCCGCCGCAGCCGCTCGCCACGAGTGCGAGCGCCGCTGTGACGGCCGCCACGGCTACGACCGTCACGCGCGACCTCTTGGGAATCCTTCTCACGTGCCCTCCTTCTTGATCTCGTACGTGTGCTCCGGCCGCCACGAGAGGCGGACCCGCTTCCCTTGCTCCGCGAGAGCCTCCTGCGAGGTCGTCTCGAGGTTCTGCCGGACGACGACGAGCTGGCCGCCGGCATCGAGGTCGACGACGAAGCGGGTGACCATGCCGACGTAGACGACCTCGCGTACGACTCCGGGCTCGCCCTGCCCGGCTCCTTCGTCGCTCATCCGGATCTTCTCCGGGCGAATCGTGATTGTCCGCCCATCGCGCTCGAGGATGTTCGACACGCCGACGAAGCCCGCTACGAATGCAGTCTGCGGGTGCTCGTAGACGTCGGCCGGCGAACCGACCTGCTCGATCTTGCCCTCGTTGAAGACGGCGAGCCGGTCGCTCATCGTCAGCGCCTCCTCCTGGTCGTGCGTGACATAGACGAACGTGATGCCGAGGTCGCGCTGCAGCGCCTTGAGGAAGATCTGCATCTCCTGGCGCAGCTTCAGATCGAGCGCCCCGAGCGGCTCGTCGAGGAGGAGGACCGGCGGGCCGTTGACGATCGCGCGCGCGAGCGCGACACGTTGCCGCTGACCGCCCGACAGCTGCGCCGTCTTCCGGTCGCCGAGGCCCGGCAGACGCACCCGCTCGAGGACGTCCTGCGCGCGCGCCCGGCGGTCGCGGCGCGACATGCCCTTCACCCGCAGCCCGTACTCGACGTTCTCGACCACGGTCATGTGGGGAAAGAGGGCGTAGTCCTGAAAGACCGTGTTGACCGCGCGCTGCGCCGGCGCGACCCGGGTCACGTCTACGCCCTGCAGCTCGACCCGGCCGGCGTCCGGCCGCTCGAAGCCGGCGATCACGCGCAGCGTCGTCGTCTTGCCCGAGCCTGAGGGGCCGAGGAGGGTGAAGAACTCGCCCGCGGCGATGTCCAGGTCGACGCCGGCGACCGCGACCACCTCGCCGTAGACGCGGCGCATGCCGCTCAGGCGGACGGCCGGAGCCTCTACCGGTGCGGTCTCAGGCGCGCTAGGCGCCAGCGTCGCCAAGTGCCTCCTCCAGCAGGACGAGCCCGCGCTCGAGCTCCTCGTCCGATGCGGTCAGCGGCGGCAAGAGCCGGATCACGTTTCCGTCGAGGCCGCACGCAAGAAGCAGCATTCCCTTCTCGAACGCGGCAGCGGTCGTTGCCTTCGCGGCGTCCGGCGTCGGCTCGCGCAGCTCGAGCGCCAGCATGGGGCCGAGCCCGCGCACCTCGCCGACGATCGGCTGCCGCGTTGCGATCTCCTCGAGCCGCGCGCGCAGAAGCGAGCCGACGTGCTCGGCCCGCTCGGCAGAGCCGGGTGCGGTCAGTTCGTCGAGGACGGCGAGCGCCGCCGCGCATGCGACCGGGTTGCCGCCGAACGTGCCGCCGAGTCCGCCGACGTGGACGGCGTCCATCAGCTCGGCGCGGCCCGTTACCGCGGCCAGCGGGAGGCCGCCGCCGAGCGTCTTCCCCGAGACGAGCAGGTCCGGCTCGACGCCGAGCTGCTCGATCGCCCACAGCTTGCCGGTGCGGCCGCAGCCCGCCTGCACCTCGTCGTCGACGTACACGATCCCGTGCTCGTCGCAGATCCGGCGCAGCGCCTGCACGAACTCCGGCGGCATCGGGATGAAGCCGCCCTCGCCCTGCACCGGCTCGAGCACGATGCACGCGACCGAGCGCGGGTTGACGTCCTGCTGGAAGAGGAGGTCGAGGCTCGCGAGCGCATCCTCCGTCGAGACGCCGCGAAACGCATACGGCGCCGCGACGCGATAGACGTCCGTCGCCAGCGGCCCAAAGCCCTGCTTGTAGACGAGCTTCGCCGTCATCGCCATCGTCAAGCTCGTGCGCCCGTGGAAGGCGCGGTCGAAGACGACGACGCCGGGCCGGCCGGTCGCCGCGCGGGCGATCTTGACGGCGTTCTCGATCGCCTCGGCGCCGGAGTTGAGCAGGATCGACTTCGTCTCCGAGTCGCCCGGCCAGAGCTCGTCGAGTCGGCGGCAGAGATCGACGTACGGCTCGTACGTTCCGACCATGAAGCACTGGTGGAGGTAGCGGTCGACCTGCTCGTGGATTGCCGCAACGACCGCGGACGGGCCGTGCCCGAGGTTCTGGCAGGCGATGCCGCCGGCGAAGTCGAGGAACTCGCGGCCGTCGACGTCCCAGACGCGCGCTCCCTCGGCGCGTGCGACCACGAGCGTCGGCGTCGAGACGCCGCGGGCGACGTACCGCTCGCGCGCTGCGAGAACTCTGTGGGCGGGGCCGGCGCGTTGCTCTACGGACATCGGCGCCGATTATCGCTGCGCGATGCGCCTCGTTCAAGCACCTACCGCCTCGCAATGCGAGGCCATCAGCCTTCCAGCTTGCGCAATGCGAGACCGGTGGCGGTCACCGTCACAAAAGCGTCTCGAACGTGCCGAAGCGGAGCTCGCTGTCGTAGTGGAAGCGCGTGGCATCCACCCGCTGCATGTACTCCTCGCGATGCGCGGCGACGAATGCGTTGTACGCGTCGGCCGACTCCCAGCGGTCGATGACCAGATACCGGCCCGGAGCCTCGATGTCGCGGAGGAGCTCCGTGCCGATGTAGCCGCGCCCCTGGCCGAAGAACGCAGCCCACTCGCCGTCCGTCCCGTAGACGCGCTCGAACTCCGCGGCGTCTCGCACGACCTCGTAGCTGAAGACGAGTGCGATCATCCGGCTGAGGATAAGGTCCCGCGCATGAGCGTAGGCTCGACGGAGCTCAACAAGGAGCGCAGGTGCCGGCTTTGCCGGCGCCGTAGCGGAAATTGAGCGCCGAGGCCGTTCCCGCGGAGCCCGAGTCGCGGCCCGAGTACGCCGGCGTCCTCCGCTTCTATCACCTCGCGAAGCACCAGGAGTGGCAGGTCGACGAGGTGCCGTGGGGCCAGATCCCGTTCATTCCCGAGGGGAAGGGGTCGCCAGAACGGCAGGCGCGGCGGCGCGACATCTGGCGCTCGGTGATCATGCAGCAGCTCCAGGCGGACGTCTTCGCCTGCGAGATGGCGTCGCAGCTGCTCGCGGCGGCGCCCGACCCGGAGGCACGCCTCTACTACTCGACGATGGTGCAGGACGAGTCGCGGCACACCGAGGCGTGGCTGCGGCTGATCGGCCAGGTCGGCGGGGAGGGTGAGCGCGATCCGTACCTCGACGAGCTCGCCCACATGTTCCTCGAAGCCGACCTGCTGGAGGAGAAGGTCTTCCTCATGCAGGTCTTCTTCGAGCGGCTGATCATCCCGCGCTTCCGACTGATTGCGAAGTCGTCGCGCGGGACCGTGCTCGAGGATCTCTGCAACCGGCTCGCGGTCGACGACGGCATCCACCACGGCGCCGGCATGGCGTACGAGCGGGTCCTGCTCGAGTCGGCCGGCAAGAAGGTGAAGCAGCGGCTCGTCGACGCGGCGAACACGATGCTGCCGATCTTCGGCAAGCACGTCCTCTGGCGGCCGAAGGCGCGCGAGGTGATCGGGACGCTGATGGAGGCGCGCGACCGTGAGCGGCTGCGCGAGGAGCTGAACCACGGCGTCCGGCTCGCCAACTCGCTCGGCCTCGACGTTTCCGACGTCCGGCTGCCCGCGGCCTGAAGTCCCTTTCCGGCTCATCGGGCGTAGGGACGCTCGCCGTGGGGAGCCGCGCCGTCAAGGGCGGCTAGCCTCGGCGCGTGCAGTGGTGGGAATGGCTCCTGATCTCGCTCGGCGTGACCCTTGCGATCTACGCCGCATTCATTGCTTGGCTCGTGATCCGTGGCCGCCGCGAGGACGCACGCGCCCTCGCCACATTCATCCCCGACTGCATCGTTCTCGTGACCCGGCTGACACGCGATTCACGCGTGCCTCGCCGCCGCAAGCTGCTGCTGCTTGGTCTGGTGGCATACCTCGGCCTGCCCTTCGACCTCGTCCCTGACTTCATCCCGGTGGCCGGACAACTCGACGACGCGATCATCGTCGCGCTCGTCCTGCGACACATCATCAGAGCGGGCGGCGAAGGAATGATCCGCGAACTCTGGCCCGGGCCGGAACAGTCGCTCGCTCTGCTCCTGCGACTCGCGCGGCCTCTCCGAAGTCGACGCGAACCCGCCCGGGTCGGGTGACATTGTTGAGCTGGAGATCGTCCTCCCATGTCTTGCCGTCCTAGCGCATCCCGCCGCGCTCGAAGTGGGCGCGGAAGAAGTTCTCGCTCCCTGCGGTCGCCATCGCCGCTGAGGCGCTGATCTCGAGCGCGAGCGCTGTCGCCGCCACGAGCTGTGCCAGCCGGTAGACCTTCCCCGGCCCGGCACACCCCATCAACTCGAGCCAGCGCCTGGGATCCGGCAGGGTCGTGCCGCCCCCGACCGTGCCCACTTCGATGCCCGGGAAGCGGATCGACGCGTGGAGGCCGCCATCGACGCGCTGCTCCGTCCCGTGCGCCAGCGAGCTCGTGCCGACCAGACCGAGATCCTGGCCCGTCGCCGCGAAGACGGCCGCGATCGCCGAGGCCGGGGTGAAGGCGACCGACTGCATGCCGGAGGCGACGGCGCCGTGCGTCCCGGCCCAGGCGAGCTCCTCGAGGTCGGTGCGCGTCGTGCGCAGCACCCGCTCAATCGCAGCCTCGGTCAGCGTCGCCTCGGCGATCACCGTCTTGCCATGCCCCTGCTGGAAGTACTCGAAGGACGGCTTCTTGTCGCCGCCCATGTTCGCCTCCAGGATGCTGCGCTCGATCGGCACCGGCGCCTGGGGCAGGACGTACGCCATGTTCAGCGCGTACGCGTTGCGGGTCATCATGTTC
>DASXOM010000195.1:0-11448 GCA_036494245.1 Gaiellaceae bacterium | reverse complement strand
GTCTGGGCGCTGCACGACGGCGTCGCCGAGCCGGAGGCGATCGACACGATCGCGAAGCTGGGATTCGCGCACCCGATGGGCCCGCTCGCGCTGGCCGACCTGATCGGCCTCGACACGTGCGTGGCGATCATGGAGGTGCTCCAGGAGGGCCTCGGGGACACGAAGTACGCGCCGTGCCCGCTCCTGCGCGAGCACGTCGCGGCCGGCCGCCTCGGCCGCAAGTCGGGCCAGGGTTTCTACGCTTACGGCTGATGGACTTCGAGCTTTCGGCTGAGCAGAAGGAGATCCAGGCGCTGACGCGCGACTTCGTGCGCGCGGAGATCGAGCCGCACGCGGCGGAGTGGGACCGCGAGCACCACTTCCCTCGCGACGTCTTCGGGAAGCTCGCCGAGCTCGGGCTGATGGGCGTCTGCCTACCCGAGGAGTACGGCGGCGCCGGGGCCGACTTCCTCTCCTACATGCTCGTGATCGAGGAGCTCTCGCGCGGCGACGCGGGGGTGGGCGTCACGGTCGCCGTGCACACGAGCGCCGTGGCTCTGCCGCTGCTCCGCTTCGGGACCGACGAGCAGCGGGCGCGCTTCGTTCCGCCGCTGGCACGCGGCGAGCTGATCGGGGCGTTCGCGCTGACCGAGGCCGAGGCGGGCTCGGACGCCGGCTCCCTGCGCACGTCCGCGACCCGCGAGGACGGCGGATGGCACATCGCCGGTGCGAAGCAGTTCATCTCGACGGCGGAGTACGCGGGGACGTTCCTCCTCTTCGCCCGCACCGACCCGGACACGCCTGGTTCGCGCGGCGTCTCGGCCTTCGTGCTCGACGCCGACCAGATCCGGGTCACCGGGAGCGAGGAGAAGCTCGGGCTCAACTCCTCGACCACGAACTCGATCGCCGTGGACGCGCACGTCGACGCCGATCGCTTGCTGCACGACGAGGGGAAGGGCTTCCACGTCGCGATGGCGACCCTCGACGGCGGCCGGATCGGGATCGCGGCGCAGGCGGTTGGGATCGCGCAGGCGGCCTACGACGTCGCGCGCGAGTACGCGAAGGAGCGGCACGCGTTCGGACGGCCGATCGCGGAGTTCCAGGCGATCCAGCACAAGCTCGCCGACATGTCGACCGAGATCGACGCGGCCCGCCTCCTCGTCCACCGCGCGGCGTGGCTGAAGCAGAGCGACCTCCCGCACACCGAGGCCGGCGCGAAGGCGAAGCTCTTCGCCTCGGAGATGGCGCGCCGCCAGACGGGCGAGGCGATCCAGATCCTCGGCGGCTACGGCTACACGAAGGAGTTCCCGGTGGAGCGCTACTACCGCGACGCCAAGATCACCGAGATCTACGAAGGGACGAGCGAGATCCAGCGGCTCGTGATCGCTCGCTCGATCCTCGGGCTGCAGGAACGGTCACTCGCGGCGGGCTAGCGCCTCCGCCATCCGTGCCTTCGCGTCCTCGAGGACGGGCTCGCCGTGCGAGACGAGGAGACGCTCGACCGGCAGCTCCATGAGGCGGTCGAGCGACGCCTCGAGCTCATCGGGGCGGGTGAGGGCGGGGCTCTGGCAGACGCGCAGCTCGCCGTGGATGTCGACCGCGAAGGTCTCGCACACGACGAGGGCGGCATGCGGTCGGATGAAGTACGCGACCTGCCGCTCGTCCGCACCCTCGATCGGGATCTCCTCGACGCCCTGGGGCGGCGCGCCGCCGATCCGCGCGTCGTAGCGTCTCGCCAGCTCGTCCGCGCTGCGGCGATGCCACTCCGCCGTCAGGAGGATGACGACCGGCAGGGCCTGCCGCGCGACGTCGGCGTCGAGGTGCCGGAAGAGCTCGTCCTCCTCGCCCGCGGGGATGAGCGGATCGATCAGCACGGTCGCGTCGTTCGCCTCGTAGTACACGCAGCCGACTTCCCGCGGCTCGCGCTCGTGGCCGGGCCAGTTCTGCCAGTTCGGATGCGGCGCCGTCCAGCGCCACAGGCCTTCGTCTACGCGGACGGCGTCCATGCGTACCTGACGTCCGGCGTCTTCTCTTCGTTCCCCTCGCCGTCCGTGAACTCGATCGCCACCGCGCCGTGAGCTTCATAGAAGCGGCGCGCGCGCTCGTTTTGCTGGAAGACCCAGAACTCGAACCCGCCCGGCCGCATCGTCGTGACGTGCTCGAACAGTGCGTGGCCGACCCCGGCCCCGATCTCGTCCGGGTGCACATACAGGTGCGTCAGCCAGTCGCCGTCGAGAATCGCGAAGCCGCGACCGAGGACGTAGGCCTCCCCCTTGCGGACACAACGGCCGAAGAAGCCGAGGTGCTCCTCGTGCGTGTGGAGCTGCGGCAGGAATTCGAGCAGCGCGAACGACGGCTCGAAGATCGCGACGATCTCCTCGACGTCTTCGGCAGTGGCACGCCGGATCACGCGCCGTAGGCTACGGGGATGCGGAAGCGCGACGAGCCCGTCCGCCTGACGCGCATCTACACGGGTGGCGGGGACAAGGGGGATACGAGCCTCGGCGACGGCTCGCGCGTCTCGAAGCTCGATCCCCGTGTCGCCGCGATGGGAGAGGTCGACGAGCTCAACTCGTTCCTCGGGGTGGCCGGCGGCCTCGAGCGTGTCCAGAACGAGCTCTTCGACCTCGGGGCCGACCTGTCCGTTCCGTTCGCGGGCGCAGACGAGCGCTTGCGGATCACGAAGGAGGCCGTCGACCGGCTGGAGCACGAGATCGACGCGGCGAACGACAAGCTGCCCGAACTGAAGAGCTTCGTCCTCCCCGGCGGGAGCGAGCGCGCGGCGCGGCTCTTCCTCGCGCGCGCGGTCTGCCGGCGCGCCGAGAGGGCCGTGCTGGCCGTCCCGGACGCGAACCCGCTCGCCGCCGTCTACGTCAACCGGCTTTCCGACCTTCTCTTCGTGCTCGCGCGAGTCGCGAATGCCGACGCCGGCGGAGACGAGCCGCTTTGGCGTCCCGGGGCGGATTGAATGGTGTCAGGGGCCCGCCAGTCCATGCCCGCCGTAGAGAAGGCCCCGTTTCAGGAGCCTTCTCTGTTGGGCGCAGCTTCTCGCCCCGGCACTGCTGGGCGCTGGGTCTAGTTGAACTCGATGGTGAAGTCGGAGTCAGACGCGGTGTCGGCCCCAGCACCGCCTGGGATGACGATGTGGACGCTCACCTTCGTTCCTGCCGGGCAGTCTGAAGTCTGTCCGACGAGCACCCCAACCGTCCGCATCTGAGGGAGGATGAACGAGGCAGACGCCACCGCGTTTTGTGGCGTGAAGGGAAGGCTTGAGAGGAAGCAGTAGGCACCTGTCCCTGGGTGCGAGACGTTGGTCGCGCTGACGTTCTTCGACTTGGTCGCATCGACCCCGCCGCCCGAGAGCACATGGGCATATGCAAGCGCGCTGCCCGGGGCACCCGGGGCACCCGCGGGGCCTGCTGCTCCTGCCGGCCCGGTCGCCCCGGTCGCGCCGGTCGCTCCGGTCGCCCCTTGCGGCCCTGTTGGCCCGCGCTGCCCGCGAAGGGACTTGACCGCCGACTTCGTCAGTTTCTTCGCCGCGATCGAGTGGTTCTTGATCTGCGAACCTGAGATGAGTCCGCTCGCGTAGGCGGCGGCGCCGCCTCCGAATGCGACGAACAACGCCACGGCGGCGATGATCGTCGCGGGATGCTTTAGATGCTTCACGTTAGTGCCCTCCTCTTTTGTCCGACCCGGTCGGCCGTTTTCGGTCGAGGCCGCACCCAACCCCTTGAGCCCCCTGCCGGGGAGTGAATCACCGAGGACGGACGATTACAACCGCATCTCGAATGGGCCTCCTGCCTGCCACGGAGGGCACCCGCTCTAGACTTCGGGTGGGATGGCGACGACCGATCGCGAGGAGCAGACCGGCGGCGGCGTGGAGGAGTGGCGGCGACGCTACGAAGTGACGCCGGAACGGAAAGGGGAGCTGTTCTCGACCATCTCCGGCGTCGAGAACGAGCCGCTGTACTCGCCCGAGAACGTCGAGCTCGACTACGAGCGCGACCTCGGCTGGCCGGGCGCCTATCCCTTCACGCGCGGCGTCTACCCGTCGATGTACCGCGGCCGCCTCTGGACGATGCGCCAGTTCGCCGGCTTCGGGACGGCGGAGGAGACGAACGCGCGCTTCCGCTACCTCCTCGACCACGGCCAGACGGGACTCTCGACGGCCTTCGACATGCCGACGCTGATGGGCTACGACTCGGACCACGCGCGCTCCCTCGGCGAGGTGGGGCGTGAAGGCGTTGCCATCGACTCGCTGGGCGACATGGAGACGCTCTTCGACGGGATCCCGCTCGGCGAGGTCTCGACCTCGATGACGATCAACGGCCCGGCGGCGATGCTGCTCGCGTTCTACGCGTGCGTCGGCGAGGAGCAGGGCGTCGCCCTCGACCGGCTACGCGGCACCGTCCAGACGGACATCCTCAAGGAGTACATCGCGCAGAAGGAGTGGATCTTCCCGCCCCAGCCGTCGATGCGGCTGGTGGTGGACATGGTCGAGTGGTGCTCCGAGCGGCTGCCGCTCATGCACCCCGTCTCGATCTCCGGCTACCACATCCGCGAGGCAGGCTCGAACGCGGCGCAGGAGCTCGCTTTCACGCTCTCCAACGGCTTCGCGCTCGTGGAGGCGTGTCTCGAGCGTGGGCTCGACGTCGACGCGTTCGCGCCGCGGCTCTCCTTCTTCTTCAACGCGCACCTCGACTTCTTCGAGGAGATCGCGAAGTACCGCGCCGCCCGGCGGATCTGGGCCCGGCAGATGCGAGAGAAGTACGGCGCCCAGGATCCCCGCTCGTGGCTGATGCGCTTCCACACGCAGACGGCCGGCGTCTCACTGACGGCGCAGCAGCCGGAGGTGAACCTGATCCGCACGGCGATCGAGGCTCTGGCGGCCGTGCTCGGCGGGACGCAGTCCCTCCACACCAACTCCTTCGACGAAGCGCTCGCGCTGCCGACCGAGCACGCGGTTCGGCTTGCGCTGCGGACGCAGCAGGTGATCGCCCACGAGACGGGCGTCGTGAACACGATCGACCCGCTCGGCGGCTCGTACTACCTCGAGCAGCTCACGACCGAGCTCGAAAGCCAGGCCTACGACTATTTCGAGCGGATCGAGGAGCTCGGCGGGGTGATCCCGGCGATCGAGCAGAACTTCCAGCAGCGCGAGATCGCCGAGGCGAGCTTCCGCTACCAGTCCGAGGTCGAGCGCGGCGAGCGGGTCGTCGTCGGCGTCAATCGGTACCAGCAGGAGGACGAGCAGCCGATCGAGCTCCTCCGCATCGATCCTGCACTCGAGCAGAAGCAGGTCGAGCGTGTGCAGGCGGTCCGTGCCTCGCGTGACTCGGCCGCGGCGGCGGCGGCGCTGGCACGGCTGAAGGAGGACGCGGCGCACGAGGACCGCAACCTGATGGAGCCGATCATGGACGCCTCGCGTGCGTACGTGACGATGGGTGAGATGTGCGACGCGCTGCGCGAGGTCTGGGGCACCTGGCGCGAGACGCCCGTCTTCTGAGCTGAGCTAGGCTCCGCGCCGTGGCTGGAAAGATCCGCGTCGTCGTCGCGAAGCCGGGCCTCGATGGGCATGATCGCGGCGCCAAGATCATCGCCCGCGCGCTCCGCGACGCGGGGATGGAGGTCATCTACACCGGCCTTCACCAGACGCCCGAGCAGATCGTCGAGACCGCGATCCAGGAGGACGCGGACGCCGTCGGCATCTCGATTCTCTCCGGCGCGCACATGACCCTCGTGCCGCGCATCCTCGAGCTCTTGCGTGAGAACGGCGTCGAGGACGTCGTCGTCGTGGTCGGGGGGACAATCCCCGACGACGATGCCGACGAGCTCCGCAAGCTCGGTGTGGCCGGTGTCTTCGGCCCCGGCGCGCCGACGACCGACATCGTCGACTTCATTCGCGGTGCGGTTCCCGCGTGACCGTCGTCGTCGGCTGGCGCGACGCAGCGGTCGCGGTCGTCACGATCGACCGGCAGGAGGCGCTCAACGCGCTCAACGTCGAGACGCTGACCGAGCTCCGCAACCGCCTGGGCGAGCTCGCCTCCGACGACGCCGCACGCGTCGTGGTGCTCACCGGCGCGGGCGAGCGGGCCTTCGTCGCGGGGGCCGACATCAAGTACATGGGCGGCCTCGACGCAGCACAGGCAAAGGAATGGGGAGCGCTCGGCCACGAGACGGCGCTACTGCTCGAGGAGATGCCGAAGCCGACGATCGCGGCGATCAACGGCTTCGCGCTCGGCGGCGGCTGCGAGCTCGCGCTCGGCTGCGACCTGCGCTACGCCTCGAGCAACGCGCGGCTCGGCCAGCCCGAGATCGACCTCGGCATCGTCCCGGGGTGGGGCGGGACGCAGCGGCTCGCCCGCGTGTGCGGCCTCGGCGTCGCGAAGGAGCTCGTTCTCACCGGCCGCCCGGTCGACGCGGAGGAGGCACTGCGGATCGGCCTCGTCAACGCGATCGCGGATCCCGTCCTCGACCACGCGCTCGACGTCGCCGCGAAGCTCGCGGCCAAGAGCCCGTTGGCGCTGCGCGTCGCGAAGCGGCTGCTCAATCTGTCCCCGGGCGCCCTCGGGCGGGAGGCCGAGGAGTTCGGCGACCTGTTCGCGAGCGAGGACGCCAGGGAGGGTCTCGCGGCCTTCGCCGAGAAGCGGGCTCCCCGCTTCGTCGGCAGG
This sequence comes from Gaiellaceae bacterium, assembly GCA_036494245.1. GTDB lineage: Bacteria > Actinomycetota > Thermoleophilia > Gaiellales > Gaiellaceae > Palsa-739. The sequence continues at coordinate 4,798 of DASXOM010000195.1, read as the reverse complement.
TAAAGGGCAGCAGCCGGCAGGAGGATTCGCGGCGCACGGCGCGTAGTCGGGGACCCCATGCGCTTGCGCCTCGTTCTCGTCGGAGCAATTCTCGCCCTCGCCATGGCCGCGACGCCGGCCACGCTCGCCTCCGGCGGACGGAACCCGCAGACGGCCGGGCTGCAGGTCGCGTTGCGCGCGCAGGGCTTCTATCGCGGTGCGATCGATGCGATCTCGGGGCCGGAGACGGTCGCCGCGACTCGCGCCTTCCAGCGGATGGAGGGGCTCCCGGCCACCGGTCTCGCGGACACACGCACGCGCGAGGCGCTCGGACCTCTCGGCCGTCCGCTCCTCGGCGCCCGCACGCTGCATCACGGCGCGTTCGGCTGGGACGTCGCCGTCCTCCAGTTCCTGCTCGTCCGCCAGGGGATCAGTGTTCCCGTCAATGCGTACTACGACGGCCCGACCCTCCACGGCGTGCGGCTCATGCAGCAGCGCCTCCACCTGCCGAGGGACGGGGTCGTCGGCCCGCACACCTTCGCGGCGCTCGTCAAGAAGGAGCCGGTGCCGCTTGCGCACGGTGTCCCCGTTGTCGCTACGCACGCGTCGCATCACCACCCCCGCCGGCAGCGGGCGGCCGCGGTCCACGTCGTGCGGTCGGGCGAGTCGCTCTCGTCGATCGCTCGGCGCTACCACACCACGGTCGCGAAGCTTGCGCGGCGGAATCACCTGGATCCGTCCCACTTCCTCCTGATCGGGACGCGCCTCAAGGTCCCGCACGTGCACGTGCGGCAGGTCAAGGCGACCCACGTCGCGTACCGCACCCAGAGCGTCGCCTCGGTTCGCGCGCTCCTCGACCACTGGGCGGCGCACTACGGGGTCAGCGTCCACCTCGTGCGTGCGCTCGCATGGATGGAGTCCGGCTACAACAACGCGCTGGTCTCGTCGGTCGGAGCGCGTGGGATCATGCAGCTTCTCCCGAGCACGTTCCGGTTCGCGGAGACCGTCTTGATCGGTCATAGCCTGCGCCACGACTCGAACGGCAACGTTCGCGCCGGCGTCGCCTACCTCTCGCATCTGCTGCACGACTTCCACGGCAACAGCCGGCTCGCGCTTGCCGGGTGGTACCAGGGCGAGGGCGCGGTCCGGAAGCACGGCCTGTACAAGGTGAGCAAGACCTTCGTGAAGGACGTGCTCGCGCTCGAGCAGCGCATGTGAGTCAGCGCCTGCGGTCGCACCACTAGCATCCCGCCGGGATGAAGATCGCCGTCTGCGTCAAGCACGTGCCGGAGGGCCCGAGCCGCCTCGATTCTCAGACGTTTCGCCTCGACCGCTCGGGCGAGGGCGCGCTCAACCATTTCGACGCGAACGCGGTCGAGGAGGCGCTGCGCCTGAAGGGCGACTCCGACACCGAGGTCGTCGCCGTCTCGCTCGGGCCGCAAAGGGCGCTCGACTCGCTGCGCAAGGCACTTGCGATGGGGGCCGACCGCGCGGTGCTCGTCTCCGACGACGCGGCCGCGGGGTCCGACCTCGTCGCGACGAGCCGCCTGCTCGCGGCGGCGCTCGAGAAGGAGAACGCGGACCTCGTCCTGTTCGGCCAGCAGGCGTCCGACGCCGACGGCGCCGTCCTCTGGGCCGCCGTCGCGGAGCGGCTCGGCCGGCCGGTCGTCTCGCAGGCGATGGAGCTCACGGTCGACGGCGGCTCCGTCCGCGTCAAGCGGCAGACGGAGTTCGGCTACGACACGCTCGAGGTGCCCCTGCCTGCGGTCGTCGCGGTGAGCGACGCGATCAACGAGCCGCGCTACCCGTCGCTCAAGGGGATCATGGGCGCGAAGAAGAAGCCGCAGGACGTCCTCTCGCTCGCAGAGCTCGGGGTCGACGCCGGCGAGGCCGGCGAGAGCGGCTCCCGGACGACCGTGCTCGCCCTCGGCGACCCACCCGCCCGCGCCGACGCGCGCAAGATCGACGACGACGGCAACGCCGCCCAGGCGATCGTCGAGTTCCTCGCCGAGAAGAGGCTCGTATGAGCACGCTCGTTTTCCTCGAGAGCCACGGCAACGAGCTGCAGAAGGGCTCGCTCGGGGTGCTGGCCAAGGCTGCTTCGCTCGGTGACGGCGACGTCGCGGCCGTGATCGCCGGCGAAAGCGCGAAAGCGCTGGCGGCCGAGGCCGGGAGGTTCGGCGCCGCGAAGGTCTGGGTCTGCGAGGACGGCGAGGTAGCGCAGCCGCTGCCGCAGCCGCGCGTCGACGTCCTCGCCCAGGTGGTGGAGGAAGGCGGCTACGACACCGTTCTGTTCGCCAACTCCGTCCTCGCGGCCGACGTTGCCTCCGGCCTCGCGGCACGCCTCGACGCCGGGCTCAACTGGGACCTCGTCGACCTCGAGCTCAAGGACGGCGACCTCGTCGGCAAGCGCCCCGCGCTGCAGGACTCCGTCTACGCCGACGTAGGCTGGACCAGCACGCCGAGGCTCGCGCTTTTCCGCGCAGGCTCGTTCGACGCCACACCCACCGGCGGCGGCGAGCCCGAGGTCGCGGACGTCTCGCCCTCGTACGAGGCGCATTCGACCGCCGTAAAGCTCGTCGGACAGGACGCGGAGGAATCGAGCGGACCATCGATCGAGGACGCCGACGTGATCGTCGCCGGCGGCCGCGGCCTCGGCTCGCCCGACAACTTCACGCTCGCCGAGGAGCTCGCGAAGGTGCTCGGCGGAGCCGTGGGCGCGACGCGCGCCGTCGTCGACGCAGGCTGGTACCCGTACTCGGCCCAGATCGGCCAGACCGGCAAGAGCGTCTCGCCGAAGCTCTACGTGGCCCTCGGCATCTCTGGCGCCATCCAGCACAAGGTCGGCATGCAGAGCTCCGGCACGATCGTGGCGATCAACAAGGACGCGAACGCGCCGATCTTCGAGTTCAGCGACCTCGGCGTGGTGGGCGACGTGCACGAGGTCGTGCCCAAGCTCACCGAGCTCGTCCGCGCGCGAAAGAGCTGATGGCGAGGCCCTCGAACTTCCCGCCGCCGTTCTCGGCGCGCGACTACGTCGCCGAGCCGACCGATCCGCCGGATGAGCGCATCGAGGTCGGCGTCCTCGTCGTCGGCGCGGGGCCGGCCGGCCTCGCCTGTGCGATCCGGCTCGGCCAGCTGATCGGGGAGCACCCGGAGATGGCCGAGCGCTTCGGCGAGGTGCCGGTCGCGGTGCTCGAGAAGGGCAAGCAACCCGGCTCGCATCTCCTCTCCGGCGCCGTGGTCGACCCGAGAGCGCTGCGCCGTCTCTTCGGCGACCGCTTCCGGATGCAGGACCTCCCGTCGTACGGACCTGTCCCCGGGGAGTCGGTCTACGTCCTCACCCGACGGTCGGCGCTTCCGATTCCGCCGCCGCCGCCGATGCGCAACCACGGCAACTGGGTCTTCTCGCTCTCCGAGCTCGGCCGCTTCCTCGCCGAGCAGGCGGAGGAGGGCGGCGCGATGATTCTCCCCGAGACCGCGGCGCAGAAGCTCCTCGTCTCGCACGGCCGCGTGGTCGGCGTCCGCACGGGGGACAAGGGCCGCAACCGCGAGGGCGGCGAGCTCGGGAACTTCGAGGCCGGCTCCGACCTCGTGGCGAAGGTCACGGTGCTCGCGGAGGGAACGCAGGGTCACCTCACCGGCGTCGCGCTCGACCGCTTCGACCTCCGCGGCTCCGAGCCGCAGGTGTGGGAGCTCGCCGTGAAAGAGGTCTGGAAGGTCGCGAAGCCGCTCGACCGCGTGATCCACACGATGGGCTGGCCGCTACGCACGAGCAAGCGCTACCGAGAGTTCGGCGGCTCGTTCATCTACCCGATGGGCGAGGACATGGTCACGATCGGCCTCGTCGTCGGGCTCGACTACCGCGACGCGTCCCTCTCGGTGCACGATCTGCTGCAGGAGCTGAAGACCCACCCCAAGATCCGGAAGATCCTGGCGGGCGGCGAGCGCGTGCAGTGGGGAGCGAAGACGATTCCGAGCGGCGGCTTCAACTCGCTGCCGCGGGAGCTGCACGCGCCGGGCCTGCTCCTCTGCGGCGACGGCGTCGGGATGGTCAACGTCCCCCGCCTCAAGGGCATCCACTACGCGATCGAGTCGGGCCGGCTCGCCGCCGAGGCCGCCTTCCGCGCGCTGCAGCGCGGCGAGACGCCCGCGAGCTCTCTCTCGTCCTACGACGACGCTGTGCGCGACAGCTTCATCTGGAGCGACCTGCACGAGGTGCGGAACATGCGCCAGGTTTTCGGCCGAGGCTTCTTCGTCGGCGGCGCGCTGGCGAGCGCGATGACGATGTCGAAGGGCCGCGTCGAGCTCGGGAAGATGGAGGCGGAGCCGGACGCCGAGCAGCCGCTGCTCGTCACCGACCGGGACAAGAGCTACCCGGCGCCCGACGGCAAGCTCACCTTCGACAAGCTCTCGTCGGTCTTCGCGTCGGGCAACAAGACGCGCGACGACCAGTCGAACCACATCCGGATCGAGCGGCGCGTGCCCCGCGAGGTGGCCCAGCTCTGGGCGCACATGTGCCCGGCGCAGGTGTACGAGGTAGGAAGGGAAGACGCCGACGGCACCGTCATGGTCGACGTCGCGCCGTCCAACTGCGTCCAGTGCGGCGCGATCACCGCCAAGGGCGGTCGCCTCACGCCGCCGGAGGGCGGCTCCGGCCCCGAGTACACCGTGACCTGATTTACCGCGGATTTACTTCGAAACGGTCGGGAACGACGACAATGGGTCACGTGTTCAGCAGGCGCTTCATCCTTCTCGGCACCGTCCTCGCGACGCTCAATGTCGCACTCTGGTTTGCGGCGCCCGGCCTCGCCATCCG
>DASXOM010000194.1:0-6296 GCA_036494245.1 Gaiellaceae bacterium | reverse complement strand
TCTCCCGCCGCAAGGCGGAGTACGTGATCGGGCTCGCGCGGTCCGAGCTCGACCTCGCAGCGCTGGGTCTTCTCCCCGACGACGAGGTGAAGGCGCAGCTCACCGCGTTGCGCGGCCTCGGCGAGTGGACGGCCGACTGGTTCCTTGCGCGCTACCTCGGCCGTCCGCACGCGTGGCCGGCCGGAGACCTCGCCCTGCGCAAGGCCGTACGCGCGCTCTATGGTGACGTCGACGTCCGTACGACGGGCGAGCGCTTCGACCCCTTCCAGAACTTGACCGCCCATTACCTGCTTGCACAGTTCTTGACCCCATGATCCGCCAGGCGACTGCCGACGACCTGCCGCTCGTCCGCGACCTCTGGGACGAGTTCGGCAGCGAGATCCCGGACGCGCCGTGGCGCGATCCGGATCACAACGACGATTTCGGGCGCATCGAGAAGGCGCTAGGCGACGGCGGCGTTCTGCTCGCAGACGAAGACGGGATCGCCGTTGTGTCGACGATCGGGTCGAAGACGGCAGAACTCGACTTCCTGCACGTGCGGCCCTACGCGCGTGGCAAGGGCCTTGCGGCTGAGCTCATGCGCGAGGCAGTAAGCCTCGTGCGTGAGCGGGGCTTGGAGATGCTGGAGCTACACGTGCTCGCGTCCAACACCGATGCCCGGGCGGTGTACGAGCGTTGGGGTTTCCAGCCGGTCGAGCTCGTGGTCGCCGCGTCGGTCGACGAGCTCGAGCAGCGCCTCGTGCCGGCGGCCGGGCCTACCTTCGGGTTCGTCCACGTCCAGACCGACGACGTCGAGACGGTCAAGCGGGACGCGGTCAAGGTGCTGCGGCTCGAGCCGGACGTCGAAGTCGAGGGGAACTGGGTGCGCGTGCGTTCGGACGCGACCGACGACGATCCCGAGAAGTTGAAGGCGCTGGCGAAGGAGCTCTCGTACACGACGGGCGGGGTAACGCTCTCGCTCGGTGTCCAGCGTGGGGTCGTCGTCCGCTACGACCTCTTCGACCGCGGCGCTGACGTCGACGAGTATTTGTCCGTTCCCGAGTACTTCGGCCCGTTGCCGTCGGGCGACGCATACGCGCTCGGCGCGAACGCGACGGTCGTCGGGCGGCTGACCGGAGCCGACCCGAGGCGCGTGCGCGAGGTGGCCCGCACCGCGGCCTCGCCCGGCGAGCTGCCGCCCGCCCAGGAGCTGTACGAACAGATCGCAACCGCAATGGGGGTGCAACCGTGATCACGCTCTACAACGCCGCACGCTGTCCCTATGTCGCGCGGGTCCGGATCGTCCTCGCCGAGAAAGGGATCGAGCTGGAGACCGTGGAGATCGACCTCTCCGACCGGCCCGCCTGGTTCTACGAGAAGAACCCGACCGGACGCGTCCCTGTGATCGAGGAGGACGGCGGCCCGCCGCTGCCGGAGTCGGCGGTGATCATGGAGTTCCTCGAGGAGCGCTATCCCGAGCCGCCGCTGCTGCCCGCCGATCCCGCCGACCGCGCCTTCGTTCGGCTCCTCATCTTCCGCGACAACGAGCTGACCAGTCCCTACTACGCGCTGCGGCGCGGGGAGGACGGCGCGGCCGAGGCGTTCGACGCCGCGCTCGGCCGGTTCGACGCGCTGCTCGGCGAGCGGCCGTACCTGAGCGGGGCGGAGTACGGGCTCGCGGACATCGCGCTCGTCCCGTGGTTCCTGCGCGCGCGCGACATGCTCGGCGTCGAGCTCGACGGCTTCCCCTCCCTGGTCGACTGGCTCGCGCGGCTCGAACAGCGGCCCGCGATCGCAGCCGAGGTAGGGGTCGTCGCCGCGCTGTGAGGGCGGTGGTCGACTCCGGATGGCTCGCCGAGCATCTCGGCGAGGACGATCTCGTCGTCGGCGACGTCCGTGGCCCGAACGCGCACATGCGCGGACACATCCCCGGCTCGCGGCCGCTCATGCTCGGCTCGCCGCCACCGGCGGCTGACGAGGAGTCGGCCCGCGCGCTCGCGCAGGAGATCGCCCTGCGGCTGCGGCGACACGGGATCACCGGCCGTGAGCGCCTCGTGCTCGTCGACCGCGGCGACGGTGTCGGCGCGATGCCGGCCGTGCAGATGGCCGAGCTCGCGGGGCATCCGCAGGTCGCGATCCTCCTCGGCGGCATCGCCGGCTGGGAGGGCGAGCTCGCGGAAGGCGCCGTCGAGCTCGACCACGTGCGGGGGGCCGAGGCCGATCTCGAGCCGAATCCGCAGGCGTTCCCGACGCGGCAGGACCTTGCGAGCCGGCTCGCCGATGCGACGTTGACGATCCTCGACGTGCGCACGCCGGACGAGTACACGGGCCGCCGCGGCAACCAATGCGATCCGCGTCAGGGGCACATCCCCGGCGCGCGGAACCTCGACGTCGGCGAGCTGTTCGAGGGACCGGGCCGCCCTACTTCGCCCGAGCGAGTCCGCGAGCTCGTCGGCCTGCCCGAAGGGACGGAGATCGTCGCGTACTGCCACTCCGGCTCCCGCTCGGCGCTGGCCACTCTCGCGCTCCGCTCAGCCGGCTACGACGCGCGCAACTACGCGGGCTCCTGGCACGAATGGAGCCGCCACGACGAGCTTCCGCTCGAGCGCTGAGCTACTCCTCGGGGACTGCGGGCGCGTCCGGTTGCGGCTCGGGCTCGGCTGTGGGCTCGGCCTGAGCCCACGGCATCGGCTCGCCCGACGCGCGCAGCGCCATGACCGCGGCTACAACCTCGGCGATGCCCGCGATCAGCGCGACGAAGATGCCGTATCTCGCTCCGACGTCGTAGCTGAGGCCGGAGGAGTGAACCGTGGGGAAGCTCACCCAGCGGATGATCACCAGCAGCAGTCCGAGTGCGGCGATGCCTGTCACCAGGACCGACGGGCGGACCCGTCCTCCACCGAAGTTGGCGCCCGAGCCGCGGAGCACCACAAGTGCGCCCGCCGCCGTTAGAAGCAGGCCTCCTGCCCAAGCCGCGAATCCGGCCGACCAGCCGCTCACGGACGCGCTGAACGGCCCGACGGTGACGCCGTACCACGGCAGGAACAGCGCGATGAATGCGACCACCGCACCCGCGGCGATCACACGATCCAGCGTGCTGAAGCGCTTCCAGTCGAACTCCATGCTCTCCACCTCTCCGGACTTCCGCCTGAGTCCTTGCCCGGCCGCATCGTGAACCGCCCGCCGGACGGAGTCAAGCGAGCGAGAGCCTCAGGCGGCACGTAGCTGCTCGGCCGCGGCGAGGAACGAGCGGCAGAGGCGGCGCCCGAGCTCGTTCCAGCCGCCGATCCGCTCGCGCGTCTCGGCCCGTAGCCGCTCGGGATCGGGCGGCGGGTCCCCTTCGTCGCCGATCCAGCGTCCCAGCTGCGGCTCCGTCACCTCGGGGTGAAACTGCACGCCCCAGCAGGTGCCGAGCCGGAACGCCTGCAACGAAGCCGCGCTGTGCGCGAGCGCGACCGCTCCCTCGGGCAGGTCGTGCGCGTAGTGGTGCCAGATGAGCCCCTCGAATCGCGCGGGCAACGCCGAGAAGACGGGATCCTCGGCACCGGCCTTTGTCAGCTCGACCTCGCCCCAGCCGATCTCGGGGACCGGGAGCCGTCCGACCCACGCGCCCGTCGCCCGCGCGAGCAGCTCCGATCCGAGGCAGATCCCGAGCGTGGGCATCTCTTGCTCGACCAGTCCGCGCAGCCACTCGGTCTCGTCGGGCAGCCACGGGAAGAGGTCGTCCTGGTCGGGATGCATAAAGCCGCCGAAGACGAGCACGGCGTCGTACGCATCGAGCGGCGGCGGGGGGCGTCCGGACTCGAAGCTCCATTCGTCCCGCCGGTGGCCGGCCTCGGCGACGAGCGGACCGAAGAGCTCGGGACCCGCGTCCTCGCCGTGCACGATCGAGAGAATGTTCACGTTCCGCCGCTCGCGGCGATCCGGTTCACATCGAGGAGCCGCCGCAGCTGCTGCGCGTTCGTCGCGGCCTGCGAGACGCGTCCGAGCGGGTTGTCGGGGTCCTCAGAGGAGGCGTTGTTGTTGAAGAAGGCGTACGCCTGCTCGGACTGTCCGGCGAGCTCGCGCAGCGGCCCGACCCACTCGCCGAGCTCCTCGTTGGAGTAGAGGTAGTCGAAGCGCTCGGCCGCCGAGCCGCCGCGCTTGTTCCAGGTGCCGAGGTTGCGGCCGTGGAAGCGGACGTATGCGGTCGGGGAGGTCGTCGCCACGACGGTCGGCACGAGGTTCTTCGCGGTGTCCGACCGCGGCGCGTCGACCACGACGTAGCCCGCCCCGATCCGCTCGAGGAAGGCGAGGCTGTCGGCGCGGTTCTCGTCGTCGAGCCACGAGCGGTGGCGGAACTCGACCAGCATCTCGTCGCCGCCGAGCTGCTCGCGTGCCCACTCGAGGTAGTCGAGCGACGACTCCTTGTAGACGATGTACGGCGGCAGCTGCATGAGGATCCCGCCGAGCTTGCCGGCGGCGCGAAGGGGCTCGAGCGCCTCGAGGAAGCGGCGGAAGATCTCGCCGCGGAGCTCGCGCGGCGGCCGGTCGACGCGGCCGCGCTCGTCCACGGGCATCTCCTCGCGGAGGTCTTCGGGGATCGTCTCGGCCTTGACGGGATGCCTCGTCATCAGCCCGAACGCCTTGACATGCATCGTGAATCCGTCCGGCGTCCGCTCGGCCCAGCCCTGCACCATCGACTCGCCCGGGAGCCGGTAGTACGTCGAGTCGACCTCGACGGTGTCGAAGTGCTCGGCGTACCAGGCCAGTCGCTCCTTGGCCGGCAGCTTCGGCGGGTAGAAGTACTTCGAGAGCGCCTCGTCGGCCCACGAGCAGGTGCCGATCCGGACAGTCGCGGCCATGCCGCGGACGCTACTTGGAGACCGTGCGCTTCAGGAAGGAGAGCTTGAGCGTCGCGCTGCCGATCTTGATCGACGCTCCCTGCGGCGGAAGACTCGAGTAGACCGGGATGCCGAGGTGGGACGCGTCGTCCCAGGAGGTCGCGCCGAGCCTGACCCTGAGCCTCTTGCCGCGCGGCAAGAGGACGGCCTCGTTCATCAGCGGGATCTTCACGACGCCGGACGAGGACTTGATCGGGGCGGCTCCTTCGGTCACCACCGTGCTGCCCCCCTGGATCGAGATCGTCGCTACGAGGTGAGTCCAGCTCTTCGCGCCGGAGTAGTGCACGGTGACGGAGCCGTCGCCGAAGGTCTCGTGCGGTCCGCCGGTGAGGCGGGCCGAGCGAAACCCGTAGTGCGGGCCTTCGATGAGGCACCTGCCCGGGAGGCTGACGCTCGCCGTCGTGGTCTTCGGCAGCTTCTTGTATTTCGACCACGTTCCGTCCCAGGGATCGTGCGCGAGTTGGACGCCACCGCTTGGCGTCTCTCCCATCGCGAGGTAGTGGATGAACCAGCCGATCGTCGCCTCCGCGTAATCCGTCTGCTCGGCGGGCGGATTCTTGGCCGGTGGGTGGCCGAGGTCGCCGAGATAGAGCCGCTTCGGCCCGGCGAGCAGCTTCCACGCGGTGATCGCCTGGTTCATGTCGAAGAGGAAGTCGTGCCGTCCCTGCAGCAGGAGGGTCGGCACGGTAAGTGCGTGCAGATGCGACCGTGAGGAGCGGCCCGCCTCCGCGCTCGTGACTGTGGGCGTGACGTTTCCCTGGATCAGGTCCTGCTCGGCCTTGGCGAGGGTTGGATCCCAGTTAGCTATCGGCACGGCCTGCGCGAGGATCCTGACTAGCCCGGTCTTCGGCACGCCGTTCGGATTGAGCGCGGTTCCGAGGCTCGTCCACGTGATCGCCGGGACGATCGCCTTGAAGGGGACGCCGGCGACCGCGGCGTTCCAGACCACACCGCCGCCGAGCGAGAGCCCCAGGGCCCCGATCTGGGTGTTCGAGACATCGGCCCGAGCCGAGAACCAGTCGTAGAGGTCCTGCGCGTCCTGAACGTCCCTCGGGCCGCCGAGCCCGAACTTGCCGCCGGAGCCGCCGGTGCCGCGCGCGTCGCAAGCAAGGGCGGCGAAGCCGAACTGCGCCAGCGCCGAGCCGATCGGTTCCACGGCCGTATGTGACTGGCCGAGCCCGTGGAAGAGGATGACGCCCGGCCAGCCTCCGGCCGGCTCGGTGCCGCTGGGGATGATGTAGGCGCACGCGAGCGCCGTAGTGTCCGAGGCGTCGATCGTTACCGCGGTCCAGTCGGCGGACTCGGCCGACGCGCCGCCGGCGCAGATGAGCGCCACCGCGGCGACTGCGACCACGACCCTGACCCGACCCACGGACCGAACGCTAGCGCGCATTTACGATGGGCGCGATGGATCCGCGGCCCATAGGCGTCTTC
>DASXOM010000193.1:0-2472 GCA_036494245.1 Gaiellaceae bacterium | reverse complement strand
GACGAGGGCGGCAACACCGTGGGGACCTGCGGATCTCGTGGAGGAGCTGACCGTTCCGCAGCGGGCGGGGACCAAGCGGTTCGCGTCGAAGGTCCAGCTGCTCGAGACTCCGAAAGGGGAGAGGCTCGTCCGCTTCTCCTACGCCGGTGCCGGCGGCGGGACTCGCGGGCCGGTGACCCTCCGAGAGCGAGACATCGGACGGTTGAAAGCCGCCCTCGTCCAGCACCCTGCGCTCGCGGAGGCGCTCGGGCTGTAGGTGCTAAAACGCGGCCAGGACGCGCTCGCGGGCGGCGTCGACGAGCGAGGCGAGGAGCAATGCTCCGTCGTCCGAGCCGAGCAGCGGATCGACCGCGTGCTCGGGGTGCGGCATCAGCCCCATGACGTTGCCGGCCTCGTTGCAGACCCCGGCGATGCCGCCGACCGATCCGTTCGGGTTGTCGAGGTAGCGGAGCACGACCTGCGCTGGGTCGAGATCGGGCGGCGGGATGTAACGGCCGTCGCCGTGCTTCACCGGCAGCACGAGCCGCCGCCCGGCGGTGCAGCGCGTGGTGAAAGGCAGGTCGTCGCGCTCGACGGTCAGGGGGACGTCGCGGCAGACGAAGCGAAGCGACTCGTTGCGCAGCAGCGCGCCCGGCAGAAGGCCAGCCTCGCAGAGGACCTGGAAGCCGTTGCAGATCCCGAGCACGAAGCCGCCGGCGTCGGCGAACTCGCGCACGGCACCGGTCGCCGGCGAGAAGCGGGCGATCGCCCCGCAGCGGAGGTAATCGCCGTACGAGAAGCCGCCGGGAAGCACGACCGCGTCGACGTCGGGCAGCTCGCGCTCCTCGTGCCAGACGTGGACCGCCTCTGCGTCGAGCGCGGCGAGTGCCCAGAGCGCGTCCCGATCGTCCTGCGAGCCCGGATACGTGACGACGCCGATACGCGGCTGAGGACTAGCCAACGATCTCCACCTCGTACGACTCGATCAGCGGGTTCGCGAGCAGCCGGTCGCACATCGTCTCCACCAGCGCTTTGGCCACCGCTGCGTCGGCGGCCTCGACCTCGAGGTCGATCACCTTGCCGACCCGCGTGTCGCTCACGTCGAAGCCGAGATGCCCGAGCGCCGAGCCGACCGCGTCCCCTTGCGGGTCGAGGATCCCGGGCTTCGGCCGCACGAGGACCGTGGCCCTCACCCGAGCACCACCCTCGGGTCGTCGCGGTAGGCGGGGAACGGGATCGTGGTCAGCCGCTCGAATGCCTCGTGGTACTTCTTGCGCGTCACTTGGACGACGTCCTCGGGCAGCTCCGGCCCTTGATCGGTCTTGTCCCAGCCGGTCGTCTCGCAGTAGTCGCGGACGAACTGCTTGTCGAAGCTGTCCTGCGCCCGGCCGGGCTCGTAGGTCTCGCCGGGCCAGAAGCGGGAGGAGTCGGGCGTCAGCGCCTCGTCGCCGAGCACGAGGTTGCCGTCGGAGTCGATTCCCAGCTCGAACTTCGTGTCGGCGATGATGATCCCCGCGCGCAGCGCGTGATCCGCCGCCGTCTTGTACAGGCTGAGCGAGACCTTTTCGACCTCCTGTAGCCGCACCTCGCCGATGAGCTCGGCCGCCTGCTCGCGCGTGATGTTCTCGTCGTGCCCCTCGATCGCCTTCGTGGCGGGCGTGAAGATCGGCTCCGGGAGCTTGTCCGACTCCTGCAGGCCCTCCGGCAGCTCGTGCCCGCAGACCTCGCCGCTCGCGCGGTAGTCCTTCCAGCCCGAGCCGGCCAGATAGCCGCGCACCACGCACTCGATCGGCAGCATCTCGAGCCGGCGGCACTCCATCGAGCGGCCGTCGTCTCGGATGGCGAGCATGTGGTTCGGGACGATCGGCCCGAGGAGCGTGAACCAGTAGCCCGACAGGCCGGTCAGGACGCGGCCCTTGTCCGGGATCTCGGTCGGCAGGACGACGTCGAAGGTCGAGATCCGGTCGGACGCGACGAGCAGCAGGCGCTCGTCGTCGATGGCGTAGATCTCGCGGATCTTGCCGGACGCGATGTGGGTCTCAGGCATGTAGCGGCTCCTCCTTGAGGGCTTCGAGGCGGGCGAACACGGTGTCGATGTGGCGCGTGTACGCGCCGATGTCGAAGGCCGAGTCGAGGTCGACGCGCGACGCGATCTCCTCGTCGGCGCGGCAGAGCTCGCGGAAGTCGAGCTCCTCCTCCCACGCCTGCATCGCGGCCCGCTGGACGAGGCGGTAGGCGTCGTCGCGCGCGAGGCCGGACTCGACGAGCGCATTGAGCACGCGCTGGCTGAAGAAGAGGAAGTGGCTCGCCTCGAGGTTCCGACGCATTCGCTCGGGCCTCACGACGAGACCCTCCACGAGCCAGGCGAAGCGGTCGAGCATGTAGTCGAGCGCGAGGAACGCGTCGGGGATGACGACGCGCTCGGCCGACGAGTGGGAGATGTCGCGCTCGTGCCAGAGGGCGACGTTCTCGAGGCCGACGAGCGAGTCCGCC
>DASXOM010000192.1:0-33195 GCA_036494245.1 Gaiellaceae bacterium | reverse complement strand
CCGCAAGGCCAGCTTCATCCCGACGCCGGACAAGATCGCGAAGCCGATCTACATCACCGTCAACGCGGACGAGTCGGAGCCGGGGACGTTCAAGGACCGCGAGATCATGCTCAAGGTCCCGCACCGGCTGCTCGAGGGCTGCCTCATCGCCGCTCACGCGATCCAGTCGAAGCAGGTCTACATCTACATCCGCGGCGAGTACCTCGAGGAGTTCGAGTCGCTGCAGGGCGCGCTGGACGAAGTGCGCGCCGCAGGCATCCTCGGCGAGGTCGAGATCACGATCCACCGCGGCGCCGGTGCCTACATCTGTGGCGAGGAGACCGCCCTGCTCGAGTCGCTCGAAGGGAAGCGCGGGCAGCCCCGCTCGAAGCCGCCGTTCCCCGCCATCTCCGGCGTCTACGCGTCGCCGACGCTGATCAACAACGTCGAGTCGATCACGACGATCCCTTCGATCTTCGCCGTCGGCCCAGCGGAGTACGCGAAGATCGGCTCTCCGCCCGACTCGACCGGCACTCGGCTCTTCTGTCTCTCGGGCAACGTCGCTCGGCCCGGTGTGTACGAGGCGCCGCACGGCATCACGGTGCGGCATCTGATCTACGACATAGGCGGCGGCGTTCCCGACGGTCACACGCTCAAGGCCGTGATGATGGGCGGCTCGTCGTTCCCGGTGATGACGCCGGACGACCTCGATACGCCGCTCGACGCCGACTCGCTCGGCAGGAAGGGCTACTTCATCGGCTCGGGCGTCGTGACCGTGATCGACGAGCGGACATGCATCGTCCAGTTCGCGTTGCGGGTCGCGCAGTTCTACATGCACGAGTCGTGCGGAAAGTGCACGCCGTGCCGCGTCGGCACGCGCTGGCTCGTCCAGCTGATGCGTGCAGTCGAGGAGGGGACCGCGACCGAGCGCGACCTCGAGCTGACGCTCGACGTCTGCGACCGCATCATCGGCAAGTGCCTCTGTGTGCTCGGCGACTCGGCGGCGATGCCGGTCGCAAGTTGCGTGACGAAGTTCCGGGACGAGTTCCGCGAGCACCTCGCGCACGGCGGCTGTCCCTTCGGTGCCGACTCCCAGCTTGCGGGGCTCTTCGCACCGGTCGACCAGCACGCGCACTCGTCCGTCGGCGCGGAGGCCCTCGTATGAGCACGGAGCTCGTACGAGTCCGGGTCGACGAGCGAGAGGTTCATGTCCCGAAGGGGACGGGGCTGATCGAGACCGCCCTCGCCGCCGGGATCGAGATCCCGGTCTTCTGCTACGAGCCGCGCCTCGGCGCTCCCGTCGGCGCCTGCCGCATGTGTCTGGTCGAGGTCGAGGGGACGCCGAAGCTCCAGGCCGGCTGCACGCTCACCGCGCAGGACGGCATGGTCGTGAAGACGGCGCGCACCTCCGAGCAGGCGGCGGAGGGGCAGGACGCGACGCTCGAATTCATCCTCGTCAGCCACCCGCTCGACTGCCCCGTTTGCGACAAGGGCGGCGAGTGCCCCCTGCAGGACCTCACCTTCCGCTACGGCCCCGGCAACACGCGGATGAGCTTCGAGAAGCTGACCTTCGAGAAGCCGATCCCGATCTCGCCCACGATCTCGCTCGACCGCGAGCGCTGCATCCTCTGTTACCGCTGCACGCGCTTCAGCGAGAGCGTCTCGGAGGACGGTCAGCTCGTGGCCGCCAACCGCGGCGCGATGTCGGTGATCACGACCTTCGAAGATCTGCCCTACACGGGCGCCTTCACCGGCAACGTGACCGAGCTCTGCCCGGTCGGCGCCCTCCTGCCGACGCAATACCGCTTTGAGGGCCGGCCGTGGGAGATCGTCGACGTGCCGACCGTGTGCGGCCACTGCCCCGTCGGCTGCAACGTCAACGCGACCGTGCGCGAGGGGAGGGTGAAGCGGATCCTCTCCCGCAACCACCCGGAGATCGACGAGGGCTGGATCTGCGACAAGGGCCGCTTCGCGTACACGCACCTGCACGCCGAGGACCGGCTCGGCGAGCCGCTGCAGCGCATCCGCAGACGCGGCCTCGAGGCCGTGTCCTGGGAGCAGGCGCTCGACGAGGCCGAGCGGCTCCTGCGCCACGCGCGCGGACGGATCGTCACGGTGCTCTCGGGCTCCGAAACCGTCGAGCAGGCGTACGCGCTCGGCAAGCTGCTGCGCCAGGGCCTCAACTCCCACCAGGCGATGCTGCCGGAGGAGGTCTCCGGCGCGCTCGACGCCTACCGGCTCCCACTCTCGGCGATTCGCGACGCCGACGTGGTCGTGGTGCTCGGCGACGTGCCGGTGGTCGAGCGCGCGCCGGTCGTCGACCTCTGGATCAAGTCGGCCCGCCGCAACGGCGCCCGGATCCTCGACGACGCGAACGACCCTGCCGTCGCCGAGGCGGAGCGCGTGGTCCTCGTCTGGAGCGGGCCGGGAGGCCGCGGCGGTGCGACCGTCGCGAAGCTCGCGGAGAAGCTCGGGCTCGCCGGCCGCGCGGGCTGCGGCGCCTTTTACCTTCCCGAGACTCCGAACGGCCGCGGAGCCGCCGACGCCTGGGCCGCCTGCTGTGACGAGGAGGCGGAGGCGGCGGATTCGATCGGGCTCCTCGTGGTGTCGGGCGACGAAGCCGCAGCGGACGAGAACGTCCGCGCGCTCGCCGAGCAGGCCGAGGCGACCATCGTGCTCTCGATGTTCGGCGGGCTCGCCGCCGGCTGGGCCGATCTCGTCCTGCCGGCCACGAGCTATCTCGAGCGAGACGGCACCTTCGTCAATCTCGAGGGGCGGCTGCAGCGGCTGCGCCGTACGGTCGAGCCGCCCTGTCCCGACGAGCTCGAGTGGATCTCGCAGCTCGCCGCGCGATTCGACGTCGACGTGGCGCCCTACGCGGCGGGCGTTTTCGCCGAGGTCTCGGAACGCGTCTACGGCGGTCTTTCGTTCGGCGAGGTAGGCGAGCGGGCGCCGCTGCGCGGCTATCCCGATGCGCCCGATCACGTCGCACGCGAGGCCCTGCCGGAACCGCAGCAGAAGGCGAAGCGCGGAGAGATCCAGCTCGTCGCGTACAAGCCACTCTTCTCGGGCGCCGCCGTCGAGCGCGTCACGGAGCTCCAGTTTCAGCGGCCGCAGCCCGAGCTCGAGCTCTCGGCCGCCGACGCGCGACGGCGCAAGATCGCGACCGGCGACCTCGTCACGGTCGGCTCGAACGGCAGCGCGATCACGCTGTCGGCTCGCGTCAACCGCCGCCTACGCACAGGCATCGCGCGCGTTGCGCTCGAGCACGCGGAGGGCTTCGGCGGCATCGTCGAGGTCACCAAGGCGGAGGAGGTGGTCGGCGCGTGACCCCGCACGAGCCATGGTGGATCGCGCTGATCGAGGCGCTGGTCATCGTCAACATCCTCCTCGGCCTCTTCGCCTACCTGACGCTGATCGAGCGCAAGGTCATGGGACGGATGCAGCTGCGCTACGGGCCGAATCGCGCGGGCAAGTTCGGCCTCCTCCAGCCGATCGCCGACCTCCTGAAGCTCATCCGCAAGGAGGCCTTCTCGCCGTCGTCGGCGATCGAGCTCCCGTACATCCTCGCGCCCATCGTCTCGGCCTTCACCGCGATCGCCGCCTTCGCGTTCATCCCGTACGGCCCCGGCTGGACGGTGAACGGCTGGCACATCAACGGCGAGGTCGCGAATGTCTCGATCGGCCTCATCGCAATCTTCGCGCTCGGCTCGATCGGCATCTACGGCTTCATCGTCGGCGGCTGGGCGTCCGAGTCGAAGTTCTCGATCCTCGGCTCGATGCGCACGTGCGCACAGCTCGTCTCGTACGAGGTCTCGCTCGCGCTCAGCGTGCTCGGGGTCGTCATCCTCGGCCGCTCGCTCAATTTGCCGGAGATCGTCGCCCGACAGGGCTCGTTCCTGCCCTTCGCCGCGCCGCAGTTCATCGGGCTGGTCGTCTTCTTCTTCGCCGGCATCGCCGAGACGAGCCGCGCGCCGTTCGACCTGCCCGAGGCCGAGCAGGAGCTCGTCGCCGGCTACCACACCGAGTACTCGGGGATGCGGTGGGGCCTGTTCCAGATGTCCGAGTACATCAACCTGATCACGATCTCGGGCCTGATGGTGACGCTGTTCTTCGCGGGCTGGCACGGGCCGTGGGACATCGGGCCGATCTGGTTCCTGCTCAAGACGATGGCCGTGCTCTTCGTCTTCATCTGGCTGCGCACGACGCTGCCGCGGCTGCGCTACGACCAGCTGATGCGCTTCGGCTGGAAGGTGCTGCTGCCGGTAGCGACGGTCAATGCGGTAGTCACGGCCGCCCTGGTGGTGGCGTTCCAGTGAGCCCACAGCCGCTGGAAAGCTTCAAGGGCTTCGGGGTCACCTTCAAGCAGATCTTCAAGAAGCCGATCACGCAGCAGTACCCGGAGTACAAGCGGCCGGTCTATCCACGGTTCCGCGGTCGCCACCGCCTCTGGCGGCACGAGAACGGGCTGGAGAAGTGCGTGGGCTGCTCGCTCTGCGCGGCCGCCTGCCCCGCGGACTGCATCCGGGTGGTCGCCGCCGAGAACACACCGGACAACCGCGTCTCGCCCGGCGAGCGCTACGCGCGGATCTACGAGATCAACCTCAGCCGCTGCATCTTCTGCGGTTACTGCGAGCTCGCGTGCCCATTCGACGCGATCACGCTCGGCAACGACTACGAGATCTCGGAGCACAACCGCGACGACCAGATCTACACGAAGGACATGTTGCTCACGCCGCCGCTGAAGCAGGTGCCGGTCGCGGATGCGGACCTCTACGACACCCCGATTCCCTTCTACAAGAGCGACTCGTGATCGTCGCGTCGGCAGGGAACGTGTTGGTCTGGATCGTCTGGTTCGTCGCCGCGTTCGCGTGCGTCGGCTCCGCCGTCGCCGTGATCTCGTTCTCGAACCCGTTCTTCTCGGCCCTCGCCCTGATCGGGAACCTCGGCTCGCTCGCCGTCATGTACCTGCTGCTGTCGGCGGAGTTCGTCGCTGCGGCGCAGGTGCTCGTCTACGCGGGAGCGGTCGTCGTCATGTTCCTGTTCGTGATCGCGTACGTCGGGCCGCGGAAGGAGACGCCGTGGTCCGGCGGGCCGAGCTGGCAGACCTTCTGTGCCGTCGCAGCCGCGGGCGCGCTGCTCGTGGAGATCGTCGTCGCGGTCGGGATGCAGGCGAGCGGCAGCCTCTCTCACGAGAGCAGTGTGGGCGCGGACTTCGGCACGCCCGCCTGGATCGGCCGAGTCTTCCTCGTCGATCATCTGCTCGCGTTCGAGATCACCTCGGTCGTCTTGCTCATCGCCGCGGTCGGCGGCGTGATCCTCGGCTCCCACACGAGGAGGGCGACGACCTGATGGACGGCCCGAGCGTCGCCTGGTACATCGCGCTCGCCGCCGTCCTGTTCGGGATCGGCGCGCTCGGCGTCCTCATCCGCCGCAACACCCTCGTCGTCTTGCTCTCGCTCGAGTTGATGCTGAACGCCGGCAACCTCGCCCTGATCGCGCTCTCACGCCACTTCCACAACGGCGCGGGCCAGATCTTCGCGCTGACCGTGATGGCGATCGCCGCCTCGGAGGTCTGCGTCGGGCTGGGCCTCGTCGTCGCGCTCAACCGCCGGAACCTCTCGCTCGACGTCGACACGCTCTCGGAGCTGCGCGGGTGACCGGCGGTTCCTGGCTCTGCCTGCTCGCGCCGCTCGTCGGCACGATCCTGATCCTGCTCGGCGGCTCGTGGCTCCCGCGCGTCGCGGCCGCCTGGATCGCGACGACGAGCGTCTTCGTCGCGTTCGGGGGGGCGGTCTGGGCCTTCTTCTCGCTCCGCAACCAATCCGGACACCACGGCGAGATCACGACCGCGTGGACGTGGCTCCAGTCGGACCACTTCAGCGTCGGCCTGCAGCTCCTCGTCGACCCGCTGAGCACGATGATGATGCTGATCGTCGCCGGCGTCGGCGGCCTGATCGTCCTCTACTCGATCGGCTACATGGACGGGGACGACGAGGAACGCCGCTACTTCGCGTACATCGCGTTCTTCGTCTTCTCGATGCTGCTGCTCGTCGAGGGCGGCAACCTGCTGATGCTGCTCGTCGGCTGGGGGCTCGTGGGCCTCTCCTCGTACCTGCTGATCGGCTTCTGGCACGAGCGGCCGAGCGCGGTTCGGGCGGCGAAGAAGGCGTTCATCATGAATGCGTTCGGCGACGCGACGATGGCGCTCGCCTTCTTCATCCTCATCGCGCATACGAACTCGCTGTCGTTCGGAGTGCTCGGTGCGCACTTCTCGTCGACGCAGGCGAATCTCATCGCACTCGGCCTGCTCGGCGGGGCGGTGGCAAAGTCGGCGCAGATCCCGCTCCAGACATGGCTGCCCGACGCGATGGAAGGCCCCACGCCGGTCAGCGCCCTCATCCACGCGGCCACCATGGTCACGGCCGGCGTCTACCTGATCGCGCGCACGCACGTCATCTTCGAGCAAGCGCGGACGATCGAGTTGCTCGCCGCAGGCACGGGCGCGCTCACGCTGCTCGTCGCCGGCCTGATCGCGCTCGTCCAGACCGACATCAAGCGGGTCATCGCCTATTCGACGATGTCGCAGATCGGCTACATGTTCGTCGGCGTCGGGGTGGGCGGCTACGCGAACGGGATGTTCCACCTCATGACCCACGCGTTCTTCAAGGCGCTGCTCTTCATGACGGCGGGTCTCGCGATCCACGCACTCGCGAACGAGCAGGACATCCGCAAGATGCGCGGGCTCGGGCGGGTGATGCCGTTAACGAAGTGGTGCTTCCTCGCGGGCGCACTGGCGCTCGTCGGCATCCCGCCGTTCGCGGGCTTCTTCTCGAAGGACCCGATCATCGCGTCGACCCTCAACATCGGGTGGTACGGGTACGTCTTCTACGCCTGCTGCATCGTCGGCGCGTTCCTCACCGGCCTCTACACCTTCCGGCTCTGGTTCCTCGTCTTCCCCGGCGAGCCGAGCCCGTTCGTCCGCGAGCACTACCACGACCACCACGGCCGTGAGGGCGCGTGGACAATGCTCGTGCCCGTCGGGATCCTCGCCGTGCTCGCGACGGTCGGTGGCTGGATCCAGTTCCCGCCGCACTGGGATCCCGTCACCAAGTGGCTGGCACCGGTCGCGCCGTCGCTCCCGAACGCCGTGCCGAGCTCCACCCAGGAGACGGTCACGTCGATCGTGGCCGTGCTCGTCGGCCTCGCGGGCATCGCCGTCGCATGGGCGGTCTACTCCGAGCGGAAGATCGCGATCCCGGCTGCTCCGTCGCTACGGCGCCTGCTCGAGGAGAAGTTCTACTTCGACCGGCTCTACGACTGGATCTTCTACACGCCGTCCGCCTGGCTCGCCACCGCCCTGCGGCGCGAGTTCGAGGAGCCCGTCGTGCTCCAGACCGGCACCGACCTCGGCGACACGACGCTCGCCACCGGAGGCCTCGTGCGCCGGCTACAGACCGGCCTGCTCCGCACATACGTCTTCTTCATCGCCGCCGGAGCGGCGGCCGTCGTCCTCGCCTTCCTGATCGCCAAGTGAGCGCCTCCTACCTGACCTCGATCCTGATCTGGCTGCCGATCGCGGGCGCGGTTCTCATCTGGCTGCTGCCGCTCTCGCGCTACGCCACAGGGGCCCTGGCGCTGCTCATCTCGTTTGCCGAGGTCGGGTTCTGGATCAAGCAGGCGGCGCATTTCGACTTCTCGCAGCCGGGCCTGCAGATGTCGGGGCAGGCGAACTGGTTCGGCGAGCTCGGCGTCTCCTACCACGTCGGCGTCTACGGCTTCTCGCTCTGGCTCGTCGGCCTCACCGTCGTCGGGATGGCCGCGTGCACCGGCTACGGCTTCTGGGTCGGGCGCGACCGCCCGCGCGCCTACTTCGGGCTGATGCTTCTGCTCACCGGCGCGACGGTCGGCGTCTTCGAGGCGCAGGACCTGCTCCTCTTCTACGCCTTCTTCGAGGCGATGCTGATCCCGCTCTACATCCTGATCGGGGTCTGGGGCGGGGCGCGCCGCTCGGAGGCGACGATCAAGTTCGTCATCTACACGATGGCCGGCTCGCTGATCATGCTCGCTGCGATCATCGTGTACGGCCTCAAGGCCGGGACGTTCGACCTGGTGGACGGCCCGACGAGCGCAAGCCGCTGGCTCTTCCTCGGCTTCATGCTCGCGTTCGTCATCAAGGCACCGCTGTTCCCGTTCCACGGCTGGCTGCCGGATGCATACCGCGAAGCCCCGCCGGAGATAGCCGCCGTCCTGTCAGGCGTGATCGCGAAGGCGGGCCTGTACGGGATGCTGCGGATCGCGATCACGAAGTTCCCCGACCCGACGTCCTACTACCGGACGACGGTGCTCGCGCTCGCCGCAGCGGCGCTCGTATACGGCTCGCTGCTCGCCTTCCGCGCGCCCGACTTCCGAGGCGTGGTGGCGTACTCCTCACTCGCACAGTCGGGACTGATCACGCTCGGTCTCTTCGCCGGCACCGATCTCGGCTTCGACGGCGCCGTGCTGCAGATGGTCGCCCACGGGCTCATCTCGATCTCGCTCTTCCTGATCGCGGGCGCCGTGGAGCGGCGGACGACGACCGGCGAGTTCCGGCTGCTGGGCGGGATGGCACGCGGCAGACCCGCGCTCGCAACGCTGCTCATGACCGTCGGCGTGATCTCTCTCGCCGTGCCGGGCTCGGCGTCCTTCGCCGGTGAGTTCCTCATCCTCGCCGGCGTCTTCCAGCGTCACTGGTGGTGGGCGGCGATCGGCGCGGGCGCGATCGTGCTCGCCGCGATGTACATGCTCCGGCTGATCTCGGCCGTGCTGCACGAGGCGCGTGGCTCGACCGTCTCGGACTCGGCGCTCGACCTCCGGCCGGGCGAGCTCGCGCTCGTCGTGCCGCTCGTCGCCGGGCTGCTCTTCCTCTCCGCGTGGCCTGCAGGTATCAGCGACCACTCGTTCTTCGGCCCGAGCCCGGCCGCAGCCGTGAAGAGCGGGTTCAAGTGACGCTGAATACGCCGTACATCGACTGGTTCGGGCTCAGCCCGGTCCTCACGCTCATCGGCACGTCGTTCGTCGCGCTGCTCTGCGCCGTGCTCGTCCCCCGAGCCGTACGGCGCATCGCCACAGCGTCGGTCTCGGCCGTCGGCTTCACCGCCGGAATCGTCCTCGCCGTCTGGCTGTACGTCGACAGCGCCAACGGTCACACGATCGCCGCGGGTGCGTACTACCGCGACCGCTGGACCTCGCTCGGCCAGATCATCATCTTCGGCGTCGGCCTCGCGACGACGCTGCTCGCGGTCGAGCACGTCCCGGGTTGGCGCCGCGACGCAGACGCATCGCGGCGCGACGACCACGTGGCGGAGTTCTTCGCGCTCCTGCTCGCGTCGGCGGCCGGGATGGCGTTCTTCATCGGGGCAGCGAACCTGATCACGCTCTTCCTCTCGCTCGAGTGGTTCTCGATCGCCCTCTACGTGATGTGCGCGATCGACTACGACCTGGAGGGCTCGCTCGAGGCGGGCCTGAAGTACCTCGTCGTCGGCTCGTTCGGCGCCGCCACCCTGCTCTTCGGCTCGGCACTCGTCTACGGCGCCACCGGGAAGGTGTCGTTCGACGGCATCGCCTCGGCGATCTCGTCGCAGGGCCTGACGGGCGACACGTTCGTCGTCGTCGGGATCGCGCTGATGGTCGCAGGGCTCGGCTTCAAGATGTCCGCCGCGCCGTTCCACATGTGGACGCCCGACGTCTACGAGGGCGCGCCGACGACGGTGACCGCCTGGATGTCGTCGGCGACCAAGGTCGCGGCGCTACTCCTCACGTTCCGCGTGATGACGACGGCGTTCCCGGACAACCAGCACCTCTGGGGCTGGGCCTTCGCGATCATCGCGACCATCTCGCTCGCAATCGGCAACTTCGCGGCGCTCGTGCAGAAGAACGTGAAGCGGATCCTCGCCTACTCCGCGATCGCGCAGGCCGGCTTCATGCTGATCGGCCTCAGCGCGGGAAGCGCGCTCGGCGGGCGCGCGCTCATGTACTACCTCATCCCCTACGCGGCGTCGGCGTTCGGCACGTTCGCGATCGTCGCCGCGCGGGAGCGAGAACTCGGAGTGCCCGTCACGCTCGACAATCTCGCCGGCTTCGGCTGGGAGCGCCCGTTCCTCGGCGTCGCCATGTGGTTCTTCGTGTTCGGCTTCGCCGGGTTGCCGCTCACGGGCGGTTTCGTCGGCAAGTTCTACGTCTTCGCGGCCGCGTACGACCACGGCTGGGTCTGGCTGGTGATCGTCGGCGTGCTCGCGACGCTCGTCAGCCTCTACTACTACCTCGGGATCGTGCGGGCGATGTACATGCGGCCCGCCACCGAACTGGTGATCGCAGGCGGCTCACCGGCAGCCGAGCGACTGCTCCAGATCGCGGTCGGCGCCGCGTTCGTCGTCGCGGTCGGGTCGCTGTTCGCCGCGGAGCCGCTGATCACCCTCGCGCGGCACGCGGCGTCTTCGTTGCCTTTCTGAAAGCCGCCTGCAAAGAAGCTGCAAGTTTTGTCGCGCGCGCGTTAGGCGCAGCTCGCAGCGAGGTACGACTCCGCACAAATCCAACAAGGAGCCGGCCATGCTACGAGGGCACCTGACGCAAACAAGGCTGGGATTCGTGCTGGCGATCGCAGCCGGCCTACTGCTTGGCGCAGTCTTCGGACAGCCCGGAGCCGGCGAGGCCGCAGCCAACGCGAAGCCCGCGCCCAAGACGCCGCCGACCATCTCCGGTACGGCAGAGGTCGGAGGGACGCTCGTCGCGACGCGCGGTACCTGGAACAACAAGCCCACGTCGTTCCACTTCGCCTGGCAGCGGTGCGATGCGACCGGTGCCGCTTGCCTCGCGATCGGCGGGGCGACTGCGAAGATCTATACCCCGACGGCGGCCGATATCGGCCACACCCTTCGGGTATCGGTGACGGCGCACAACGCCGACGGCAGCACGACGGCGACGTCCGCTGCGACGGCGGTCGTTCCGCCGAGCGGATGTCCGCCGGGAACCGCCGCGATCCCCATCGCGAGCCTCACGCCCCCGGCGCGGCTCGACATCTCGAGCGCGACGGTCACGCCGCGCGTGAAGCGCTCGACGGGCGCGATCCACCTCCACTTCACGGTCACGGCCTGCGGGAACCGTCCCGTGCAGGACGCGTCCGTCTTCGCAACCGCGGTCCCGTACAACCAGTTCACGGTGGGACAGGGCACCACGACCGCGAACGGCACGATCGTGCTCAGCGAGAGCCGGCGTGCCGGTTTCCCCGTCAGTCGGCAGCAGCGGCTGCTGACGGTCTTCGTCCGGGCCTGGAAACAGGGCGAGCCGGAGACCGCAGGAGTGTCGTCCAGCCGCGTCGTCGCGTTCCACTTCTCGCACCACTAGTAGGCGCACAAGGCGCCGGCGCCCTGCACGCCAGCAGGGGCCGCCGCCTTCAGGCAGCGCGGGAGAGGAGCTCGTCGACCTCGGCGGGCCGAAGGCGGCGCTGCGGGCGCGCTCGCGTCGGGACGCGAAACGGCTCGAGCAGCCAGGTGACGAGCGGAACCCCGTAGGCCAGCAGCGCGAACACCAGGCCCCAGGTGGCGAGCGGTGACGCCGGATGTCCCGTCGGGGCGTTCCCCCGCGCGGCCGATGCCACGACCACGAGCAGGAGCGCGACGCCACTCGTGACGGCCTGCAGCAGAGTAGGACGTCCCTCGAGCGTGTCGCTCACCGCGACAAACGCCGCCGCCGCGGCAGCGGGAACCGTCAGGAGACCGAGCCAGAGCGCGAGCCCGCCGAGACCTGCGGCCCCGGCCGCAAGCGCAGCCGTCGCGAGCACCAGGGGCAGGACCCGCGAACCCACTCCGTAAGGTTCACGGCGGCATCGGACGGTCCTTCCTCAGTAGGCTCGCGGCGTCCCACTCCAAGGAGCTCACGCATGCCCGAAACGACCCTGACCTGGCTCGGCCACTCCACCTTCCGCTTCGACACGCCCGACGGGAAGCGCATCTACATCGACCCCTTCCTGCACGGCAACCCGAAGTGCCCGGAGTCGGAACTGGAGCCCGAGCGGATCGACGTGATCGCGCTCACACACGGACACGGCGACCATCTCGGCGACACGGTCGAGCTCGCGAAGAAGCACGGCTGCACCGTCATCGCGCCGGTCGAGATAGCCGACTGGCTGCAGGGCAAGCAGGGCCTCGAGAACGTCCTCGATCCGAACAAGGGCGGTACCGTCGAGGCGGCCGGGGTCAAGTTCACGCTCACGAACGCGCACCACTCGAGCTCGAACAACGACCTCGAGTACATGGGGGAGCCGGTGGGGATCGTGGCCACGATCGAGAACGGGCCGAAGCTCTACTTCGCGGGCGACACGTGCGTGTTCGGCGACATGCAGATCATCCGCCGCCTCTACGCGCCGGACGTCGCGATCCTCCCGATCGGAGGGCACTACACAATGGATCCCAAGGAAGCCGCGCTCGCCCTCGAGTTTCTCGGCACGAAGCGCTGCATCCCCTGCCACTACGGCACCTTCCCGCCGCTCAAGGGGACGCCGGCTCAGCTCCGTGACCTCGCGCCGGACGTCCGGGTGGAGGAGATGGAGCCCGGAGACTCGGTCACTCTATGAGGGAGCGCTGGTGGGGCGGCAGCGGCCGGCGCGTGCCGGAGCTCGCGGTGACGGGAGACCCCGCCGTGCCGACGAAGGAGGCGCTCGTCGTCGCCGGCGTCGCCGACCTGCAGCCGATCGCCGCTGCGTTCGAGGCAGGCCGTCCCGTAGTGGTGCTCGCTGCGTCGCCGGAGGAGGTGCGCGCGGCGCTTGCACGTCCCGAGGTGGCTTCGGTCCTCGTGCCGGAGGAGCGGCGTGACCTGCTCGAGCTCGACCTGACGGAGCTGACATATGGCTAGGTCCCTCCCCCCGGTTGCGACGTACTCGATTGCGGCCTGCGACCTCGAGGCCGGGCAGTGGGGCGTCGCGGTCCAGTCGAAGTTTCTCGCCGTCGGCTCCGTCGTCCCGTGGGCCGAGCCCGAGGTCGGAGCTATCGCGACGCAGGCGTACGCGAACCCGAGCTACGGCCCGAACGGGCTCATGCTCCTACGCGAAGGCCTCAGCGCAAGCGAGGTCGTGGAGCGCCTGACGTCGGACGACGAAGGACGCGACGAGCGCCAGCTCGGAGTCGTCGACGGGAGAGGAGATGCTGCGAGCTGGACAGGGTCGGGCTGCAACGACTGGGCCGGGCATCGCACCGGGCCCGGCTACGCGGCACAGGGCAACATCCTGGTGGGCGAAGAGACGGTCGCCGCGCTCGCGACGACGTTCGAGGCGAACGCGCAGCTGTCGCTCACGCAGCGCCTGATCGAGTGTCTCGCAGCGGCGCAGGCGGCGGGGGGCGATCGGCGCGGCCAGCAGTCGGCCTCCCTCCTGGTCGTGCAGAGGGACGGCGGCTACGCCGCCCTGTCGGACGTCCTCGTCGACCTCCGCGTGGACGACCACGAGCGGCCGATCCAGGAGCTGCGCCGGATCTATGCGCTGCACGACCTCCTGTTTGGGTTGAGCCCGCGCGAGGACTGGCTGCCGCTCGAAGGCGAGCTGCGGGCCGAGGTCGACGAGCGGCTCGGCCGGCTCGGCTACGACTCACTCGACGCATGGGCCGGCGTCGAGAACCTCGAGGAGCGAGTGGACGGCGAAGACGCCATCGATCCCGTCGTTCTCGACGCCTTGCGCGGGGCGAGCTCGTGAGGACCATCCGCATCGACGACATCGAGGGCCAGCCGGTTCTCGGCACGCTCAGCTGGCAGCCGGTACGCCGGCCGCTCGGCATCACCGCGTTCGGCATCAACGCGTACACGGCGGCCGAAGCCGGCGACGAGGTCGTCGAGGAGCACACGGAACAGACCCACGAGGAGGCGTACGTCGTCATCCGCGGGCACGCAACCTTCACCGTGGACGGCGAGGAGGTCGACGCGCCCTGGGGGACGATCGTCTTCCTCGACGACCCGAAGCAACAGCGACACGCGATCGCCAAGGAGGCGGGGACGACCGTGCTGGCGATCGGCGGCGAGCCGGGCGTGCACACGATCTCGTCGTGGGAGTACATCTTCCCGTCGCTTCCCGCGCGCAACGCCGGCGACTGGGACAGGGCGCGAACGGTCCTCGAGGAGGCGCTCGGCGAGCGGGACATCCCCGCGATCCGCTACCACCTGGCCTGTGTCGAGGCGCGCGCCGGGAACGCCGACCGCGCGCTCGATGAGCTGCGGATCGCCTGCGAGGCGCGGCCCGACTACGTCGCTCTCGCGCGCGAGGAGGACGACCTCGCCTCGCTCAAGGACAACCCTCGTTTCCCGAGCTAGTCACCAGCGTCTACGGCCAGGTCCAACCTCGTAACAGTCTGTTACTAAGTGCTCGGCGAGCCCTCTTGCTGCGGTGCTGGGCAGGTCCCGACGGACCGTGTCGAAGCTTGTAACAGACTGTTACTAGGAATCGCCGGGCAAGCGAGTGCCCTGAGCGAGCTTCCGGAGCGCCGGAACCGGATCTGCTTCCGGCCGCGCCACCAGGAGAACGGCTCCGTGCCCCTCGTCGCGCACGAGCGAGTCGACGAGTAACTGCAGGCCGAGTGCGAGCGCGAACGCCTTGTGCGCCTGCTCGCCACCGAATGGGACGAGCTCGTCCTCCCGCCGGAGCCCCGCGACGACGTCGCCCCAGGTGATTGCGCCCATCGAGACATCGGCGACGATCGGGACGCCGCCGCTGCTGGGGATTCCGATCGCGAGCGGATTCGTACCGGCGAGCTTCGCGCCCCCGGCCGGATGGCCCAGACGTCGAGGAGACGTCGCGGTCAGCACGCCGACCAGGCCGCCGTCGGCGAGCCGGCGGACGTTGTGCCCGAGCATCCCGGTGGGGAAGGTGCGCTCGCAGACGACGAGCCGCGCGTGCGCCGGCGGTGAGGCGAGCTGCGCGCGTACGACCCGCCCGAGCACGAGATAGCCGATCGCGCCGCCGCCGTGCCAGCGCTGGAAGCCGTCCACCTCCTCGAGCAGTCTTGGTTCGGCCGAAGGGTCGTAGCCCTCGAGGTCCTCGAGCCAGGGGATCCGCGCGTGGCCGTGTCCTTCCTTGCCACGCTGCTCGGCCCCGTCGAAGTGCGCCCACAGCTCCTGCGCGTCAGCCTCACCGAAGCCGAGCGCGCGCAGCCGTCCCAGGCCCTCGTCAGCGTCCACGCGACCTCGTGGCGACCAGCGCCGCAACACCTGCTGCACCGGCAACGAAGAGCGCCGGCGAGACGCGGCGACGCGCGTGTGGGTACGCGCGCGCGCTGAACTCGAGCACCGGCCACCCGCGGTCCCTCGCCGTGCGCCGCAGCTCACGGTCCGGGTTGACGGCAACCGGATGCCCGACGGCTTCGAGGAAGGGAAGGTCGGTGTGGCTGTCGGAGTACGCCGTGCAGGCCGAGAGGTCGAGGTCCTCGCTCTCGGCCACCGCCCGCACGCAATCGGCCTTTGCTTGGGCGTGCAGCGCCCGCAGTGCGCGACCGGTGTACCGCCCGTCCTCCACCTCGCAGATCGTCCCCAGCGCTCCGTCGAAGCCGAGATCGTCGGCGATCGCCTCCACGATCTCCTGCAAGGTCGCCGAGACGACGAAGACGCGCTCGCCCCGTTCGCGGTGATGCTCGACAAGGCGCAGCGGCTCGGCATAGACGAGCGGGCGGAGCACCGGCTCCAGCGCCTCGGCGACGAGCTCGCGCAACTCGTCAGGCCGGTGGCCGGCAAGGACCTGCAGCCCGTCCTCCGCGCCGCGGCGGACCGCCTCGTGGCCGGCGCCGCGCGCGACGAAGAGGAGCTGCCAGGCCGCCGCCTGGGCCAGCTGCCGGCGCGAGATGAAGCCGCGGTCCCGGAAGGAGCCGGCGAGGGCGAGAGCCGACGACCGGCGCAGGAGCGTCCGGTCGAGATCGAAGAAGGCGGCGGCCGCCACCCGCCTCAGGCCTGCAGACCCGCGGCGGCCAGCGCTTCCTCCCGCCCCGGATAGTCCTGCATCCGCACGATCTTCCCCCCGCGGACCTCGACGATCTGGAACAGCTTCCCCCTGAAGCCACTCGCTCCGAGCCGGCCCATCCGCGTGCCGCGGAGCTGCAGCAGCACGCTATCGCCGAGTTCGATCGTCTCGCCCGGCCGGAAGCGGTTCGCCGGCCCGCACCGCCACAGCAAGGTCCTCACGATCCAGTCGGCGTCGAGGCAGGGATTCCAGGCGCCCTCCTTCGCGGGGTACCACGTAGCGTCATCCGCGATCAGCTTCCGCAGGTTGCGGTGGTCGCCGCGCTTGGCGAGGGAGTAAGCCTCTTTGACGAGATCGAGGCTCGTGATCATCCGACCAGCGGCAGGGACTTGACGATCCCCGGCCCGGACTGGCGGCGCAGTGCCTCGATCTCGTGCGCGATCGCCATGATCGCCTGAGCGGACTCTGACTCGGGCAGTGCGGAGACGACCGGAGCGCCCGCGTCTCCCTGCTCGCGCAGCGCCGGATCGAGCGGAACGGTGCCGAGCAGCGGCGCGCCGAGGTCGCCTGCGAGGTCCTCCCCACCGCCGCTCCCGAAGACGTCGCCGGACATGTTCTCCACCACGCCGAGCAGCCGCATGTTCGTCTTCTGCGCCATCGCCGCGGCGCGCGCGGCAACGTCCTGCGCGAGCTTCTGCGGCGTGGTCACGACGACGACCTCGGCGCGCGGGAGGAGCTGGCCGAGCGAGATCGAGACGTCACCGGTGCCCGGCGGCATGTCGACGACGAGCACGTCGATCTCGCCCCAGTGGACGTCCGTCAGGAACTGCTCGAGCGCGCGGTGCAGCATCGGCCCTCGCCACATCACCGGCTCGCTGCTGGTCTCGAGGAAGAAGCCGATCGACATCAGCTTCAGGTCGTCCTTCACCGGCGGCACGATCATCTCGTCGACGGCGATCGGCCGCTGCCGAATGCCGAGGATGTGCGGGATCGAATGGCCGTAAATGTCCGCGTCGAGTACTCCGACGCTGTGGCCGAGCTGGGACAGAGCAACCGCGAGGTTCGCGGCGAGCGACGACTTGCCCACGCCGCCCTTGCCGCTCGCGATCGCAAGCACGCGGCAGTCGGCCGGCAACCGGATCTCGCCCTCGCGCTCGGGTGCGCCGCCGCGCAGCTTCTGCGTCAGCGCCTGCCGCTCCTCGGGCGTCATCACGGCGAAGGAGAGCTGCACTCCCGTCACGCCGGCGACCCCGGCGAGCGCCTGCTCCACCTGCTGCTCG
Source organism: Gaiellaceae bacterium (assembly GCA_036494245.1). Classification (GTDB taxonomy): domain Bacteria; phylum Actinomycetota; class Thermoleophilia; order Gaiellales; family Gaiellaceae; genus Palsa-739. Next base: position 15,969 of record DASXOM010000192.1, on the reverse strand, counting down.
AACGAGTCGCGCAGCGGACAGCCGGCAACGGTGAGAACGATCGTGAGCGCAACGACGCCGTCGTGCAGCTCGAGATCGCGCACCATGTCGAGCTCGGTGACCGGACGCTTGAGCTCCGGGTCGATCACCTGCTCGAGCGCCTTCAGAACCTCGTCGCGATTGACCTCCACGCGCCGAGCGTAGCGCTAGGTGCCCGGCTCAGGGGCTTCATACCGGCCCCGGCCGGCGCGCCGGATCCGGCCTGCCGCGACGGCCTCGTCGAGCGCCCGCCGGAAGCGGCCCGGCCCCCAGCGCCGCGCTCCGACCGTACGGAAGAGCTCGTCCCGCGTGATCTGGCCACCCTCGTCGACCGCGCGTCCGATCGCCTCGACCTCGTGCTGCAGCTCGCCGAGAGCCGTCGGGCGCCGGAGGGAAGTCCCCATGAGGCCCGGCGAGTAGTACGGATACTCCATCCCCGGCCCCGGCCGGTAGCGCCGCCGCCCCTCGCGCTCGCGCTCGGGGATCTGCTCGGCCTCCTCGGCCGTGAGCGGCTTGGCGATGTTCTCCAGCGGCACCTGCTCGGCCTTGACGCCGTAGATGAGCTCGATGACGCCGCCGACCGCCATCACCGCGGCTCCGATGTAGAACGCCGTCGCGACCTCGCCGCGATTGCCCGAGGCAATGAGGTTTCCGAACAGGAGCGGCCCGATGATGCCTCCGATGCCGGTGCCGACGGCGTAGAAGAAGGCGATCGCCAGGGCGCGCGTCTCCATCGGAAAGACCTCGCTCACCGTCAGGTAGGCGGCGCTCGCGCCGGCGGACGCCAGGAAGAACGTGCCGAAGATGAACGCCTGGAACGTCCACGGCGAGCCGCCGAGCGAGTGGCCGGTGAACAGCAGCGCCATCAGGGCCGCGATTGCCGCGGAGCCGAGGTAGGTGCCCGCGATCATCGGCTTGCGTCCGACGGTGTCGAATAGACGGCCGAGCAGCAACGGACCGAGGAAGTTCCCGACCGCGAAGACGATGAGGAAGACCGGGACGAAGCTCGAGGAGACCTTGAAGAAGCTCGTGTAGAGGATCCCGAGGTTGAACGTCACGCCGTTGTAGAGGAAGGCCTGGCCGATGAACAGGGCAAGACCGAGGATCGCGCGGCGTGGGTAGCGCTGGAAGGCCGTCTTGGCGATCTCCCGGAACGGGATCGACTCGCGCTGCCGCACGGTGATCGTCTGCTCGGGCTCCTCGAGGTGCTCGTCGGTCTCGCCCTCGACGCCGTGCTCGATCGAGCGGACGATACGCTCCGCCTCTTCCTCCTGCCCGTGGATGAACAGCCAGCGCGGGCTCTCAGGCACGTTGCGGCGAACGAAGAGGACGCCGAGCCCGAGGATCGCACCGAGCAGGAACGAGATCCGCCAGCCGACGCTCGCCGAGAGCAGCGTCTTGTCGAGGAGCAGGATCGCCGCCGCCGAGCCGGCCGCAGCGCCGACCCAGTAGGAGCCGTTGATGATCAGGTCGACGCGGCCGCGCACGCGTGCCGGGATCAGCTCGTCGATGGCCGAGTTGATGGCCGAGTACTCGCCCCCGATGCCGGCACCGGTGAGAAAGCGGCAGAGAAAGAAGAACCAGGCCGTCCACGACGCCGCCGTCGCGAGCGTTGCGGCGATGTAGAGGCCGAGCGTGATCAGGAAGAGCTTCTTGCGGCCGAAGCGGTCGGTGAGCTGGCCGAAGAAGAGCGCACCGACGCAGGCTCCCGCGACGTAGACGGCGGCCGCGGTGCCGATCTGCGCCGTGGTGATCGCGATCCCGCTGCCCGACTCGGTCATGCGCGGCGCGATCGAGCCGACGATCGTCACCTCGAGCCCGTCGAGGATCCAGACCGTGCCGAGGCCGATCACGACGAGCCAGTGGAACCTCGCCCATGGCAGCCGGTCGAGGCGCGCGGGGATGTTGGTCTCGATCCGGCCCGTCTCGACGCGTGCGGCTTCGGCGCTCATGTGGATCGAAAACGACAAAGTGGCAACCGCGGTTACGCTCGGACGGTGTTGAGCTGCCGGCTCCTCGGGCATCGCTATCGCTTCCGAGCGGAGGGACCCACGATGCGCTGGACGTGCGAGCGAGGCTGCGGCGCCGGCGGCTCGAAGGACTACGAGAGCGCGGCAGACGCGGCCCGCTACGCCTCGGCGTTCGACCGCGAGGACCGGTCCGAACTCGGACGGCGGGCGCCGCTGCTCGGCATGTTCCCGCTGCGCATGTGGTGGACGTTGCGCAGGCGGCGCTAGAGGAGGTCTACGCCGGACGGCGAAGGCGCGCCGATGACCTCGGAATCCAAGAGCTGGCCCCTGCTCGACGAGCGCGCCCCCTTCGCCACGGCGAGCCACAGTCGTCCTGGCCGCAAGACGCCGCGCTCCGCCTGGCTGCTCACCGGCCTCGCGTTCCTCTGCGGTGGGCTCGTCAGCGCGGCCGCGTTCTCGATCGGCTGGCGTCACCAAGCGCAGCGCAACACCGACGCACAGTCCGCGCTCACCGCTGCGCGCGCTCGGGCGCACCAGCTCGAGCGGAGGATCGGCACGTTGCAGACGACATTGAGCGAGGCTCGCGGCGCGGCGGCAAGCGCCCACGCTGCCGCGGCCGCGGCCGCGGCGTCGGAGAAGGCGCTGGCCCAAGCCGGAGCGAGCGTCGCCGAAGAGGCCGGCGTCTCGGACGGGAACAGCGCGGCGATCTCCTCAAGCTCCGCTGTGCTCGGCGCCGCTGCCACCCGCATCGCAGGCGAGCTGAAGACGCTCGACACGTATCTGACGACGACGCCCGCGAGCCAGCTCGATCCCGGCTACGTCGCGAGCCAGACCGCGTATCTCGAGCGGCGACTGTCGCGACTGCAGGAAGACGCCGGGACACTCGGCGACTCGACCAGGTCGTTCGAGGCGACTCTCCGCAAGCTCAGCCGTGACGCGAGAGCGCTGAAAGAGATTCGCTGACCCTTACACAGTTCTCGGGTTCTTCGGGCACTCTGTTCGAGGCATGACCGGGTTGGCCGCGCGCTTGACGACGATTTTCGTGCTCACAGGGCTGGCGCTCGCCGTTGCCGCGTCGAGCGGCGCCGCCGCGAGCCCCGCTCGCGCGCCGATCCTGGGTGTCGTACCGCACACAGTCGGCCAACCGGCTGTGGCGCCGCATTCGCTGTCGAAGGCCGTCGGAGCCGCCGGTCCGGCCCAGCTCACCTTCGATCCGAGCTACGAGACGCTGATCGATCGGTACCTCGCCGACATCGCCCATGACAGCGGCGGAACCGACAACGTCTACTCCGTGATGACCCAGTACTACGACACGGGTCCCGTGCCCATCCAGTACGCCTCGACGGTCGGAGGCTCGTACGTCGACACGGATCCGCTCCCGGCGAACGCCTGCAGCGACAACCTCGACACGTACTGCCTCACGGACCAGCAGCTCCAGAACGAGATCCAGACGGTGCTCACCGCGAAGGGCTGGCAGGGCGGCCTCGACCACCTCTTCTTCCTGATGACGCCGAACGGCGTCGGGTCGTGTTTCAACGGGGTCAGCGGGCAGTGCTCGTCGGACGACTTCTGTGCCTACCACAGCTTCTTCCAGGACTCGAGCGGCGACGAGGTGATCTACGCGAACGAGCCGTACGAGCGGCCCCAGACGGGTTGCACCGCCTCTTCCCAGGGCTACCCGAACAACGCGGATGCGGACACGACCATCAACACGATCAGCCACGAGCACAGCGAGTCGCTCACCGATCCCCTCGGGACCGGCTGGCTCGCGAACGACACGAACCAGGACGAGGTCGGCGACCTCTGCGCCTTTGGCTTCGGAACGGCTGTCGGCGGGACGCCCGGAATCGACGCCTACAACCAGACGATCAACAGCCACCACTACGACCTCCAGGAGGAGTACAGCAACGCGGCAGGCACGAACGGCTGCGTCCAGCATCTTGGCGGGCCGTCGTCGCCAACCACGTTCGGCACCGGGCCGCTCGTCTACCGGGGTGGGCCCGTGATGCACACCAACACGACGTACGCGATCTACTGGCTCCCCACGGCTCGCAACTCAAGTCCTCCGGTCGTCACCGGAACCGTCGCGGTGAACAGGACGCTTACGACGTCGGCGGGATCGTGGGAGGGAGGCGCCACGGCCGAGTCGGACCAATGGCAGCGTTGCTCCTCGGCCGGGAAGAACTGCGTCGACATTTCCGGCGCTACGGCTACGACGTACAAGCTGACGATTGCCGACCGCGGCCACGTCGTACGCTCGACGGTCCGGGCCACCAACGTGAACGGTGTGTCCCCGCCTGCGGCATCCAAGGCCAGCGGCGTCGTGGTCGACGTCCCCGTCGCCGGCAAGGCACCCCACATCTCAGGCCATGCCCGAGTCGGAAAGAACCTTTCCGGCAGCCACGGCTCGTGGACGTTCACCCCGACGCACTACGGCTATAAGTGGATGCGGTGCAACGCACACGGTGGAAGCTGCTCGAGCATCCGCCACGCGACCCATCCGACCTACAAGCTCACGAGGCACGATGCCGGACACCGTCTCCGCTTCATCGTCACCGCCACCAACGCGGCGGGAAGCAGGGTCGCTACCTCGGCGGCGAGCGCGCGCGTAGCGGACTAGCTCTCGAGCAGCTGCAGCAACCGCGCGGCGTTCCGCGGCGCGAACCCCTCCCAGTCGTTGTTGAAGTACGCGAAGACCTCGTGCGTCCTGCCCCAGTCGCGTAGTCGCGCCGCCCACGCACGCAGCTCCGAGTCGCTGTAGTTCCCGCGCCGCCCGCGCGTGCCGCCGTGGAAGCGGACGTAGGTCCAGTCGGCGGTCAGCTCGTGCGTCTGGAAGGCGTTCACCTGCGGGCGATCGCCGATCGCGAGCGCGACCTCGTGCTCGCGCAGGAGCGCGTACGTGTCCTCGACGAACCAGGACGGGTCGCGGAACTCGACACAGTGGCGGAGCTCACGCGGCAGCCGGGCGAGGGCGTCGGCGAGCCGTCCGTGGTCGCGGCGAAAGGTGGGCGGGAGCTGCCAGAGGAGCGGCCCGAGCTTCGGCGATGCGAGCAGCGGCTCGATGCGCTCGAGGAACCGCTCGAGGCCCGGGCCGAGATCGCGTAGCCGCTTGATGTGCGTGAGGTAGCGCGAGGCCTTGACGGCGAAGAGGAAATTCGGGGGCGTCTGCTGCACCCAGCGCGCAACCGCGTCAGCCCGTGGCAGCCGGTAGAAGGTCGAGTTCACCTCCACCGTGTCGAAGCGCTCAGCGTAGAACTCGAGCCAGCGGGAGGCCGGTAGGCGGGGCGGATAGAAGACACCCCCCCGCCAGTGTGCGTAGTTCCAGCCGGAAAGCCCTACTCGAACGTCCACTCAGCGCACGACGTCTACGTCGTCCTTTCTGACGTAGGCGATGCGGTGGTTGAAGAAGATCTCGTAGAGCTGCTCCGGGCTTGTGTAGAGGTGGTACGAGCTCGGATCGTTGTAGGTCGACGCGGAGTAGTAGTCCGCGGTGACGAGATCCTTGGCCACGTACGTCTGGCCGGCCGGGATCGAGTACTGGTCGAGCGTCGCGGTCGAGATGCTCGACGGGTACGCCCGCCCGTAGACCGGAATCGACGAGAGACCGGACTTCGGCGTGATCAGTGTTCCGTCCCCCGGGATCGTCGCGTGTTGCTTCCCCCGCGGATCGTGCAGCCACGCCTTCTGGCCGCCGAACCAGATCGCGAGCCAGGAGCCGCTCTTGCCGGCGACGGCGTACTGCTCGCCGACGGCGGCCTTGTCTCCCCAGTCCCAGGCGAGCGTCGTGCCGACACCGTCCGGTTCCACGCCGGCGGCAGCCAGGTACGGATCCGAGACGAGCGGGCTGTCGGCGCTCGGAGCCGTGTGGAGATAGACGAAGTTCGCCGGCTGCTTCGGGCAGGTGGCGGTGCCGTCGCCGCAACCGGTGACCGTCGGCTCGTTGTTCCGCCAGGTCGGGTCGATGGTGACGATCGGATCGGTGCCCGCAGTACCTCTGGGCGTGATCGGGGCGCCGACGAGCGCCATGAAGTGCGCCCAGTTGAAGTACGTGCCCGGATCCCAGTGCATGCCAGCCTGATAGGCGCCGGTCGGCCCCGGCACCTGGTCGTGGCCGATCACGTGCGCGCGGTCGAGCGGGAAGCCGAAGCGCTGCGCCTGGTAGCGCGTCAGCCGGGCGAGTGACCGGTAGAGCTTGGGCGTGAACCACTTCGCAAGCTGCAGTGCGAAGCCCTCGTTCTCGATCCCGACGGCGTGCGTGTTCACGTACCAGTTGCCGGCGTGCCAGGCGACGTCCTTCGTCGGCACCATCTGCGTGACCAGCCCGTCGGAGGAACGGATCACGTAGTGGGCGCTCGCGTACGCGTGCGAGTCCTGGAACTCCGCGAGCGTCGGGTCGTAGCGCACCTCGGTGTCGTGGACGACGACGTAGCGGATCGCGAGTCCGTCATCTGGACGGTTCGCAAGGTCGTAGTTCCCATAGTCCCCCGGCTCGGTCGGGCTGTTCTGCGCGTACGCGGCCGGGAGGAACTGGCACTTCAACTCGGGCGGGCATTCGGCGCCGCTCGTCTCCTTCCCGTACAGATGCGCGACGTGTGCCGAGCGGTTCTCTACGTGTCCCCCGGCTTTGCCCGAGGGCGATGCGGCAGGCCCGCCGGCGGCAGAGGCGGTCGCGCCGGCGAGTGCGAGAGCGGCTGAGGCCAGGACGGCCATCAGGCAGCGAGTTCTCATTGGCTACCCCTTTCCTGGGCGATACGTCAGGCGTATGCCCGAGCAGGGCCGTCCTATGCGTCGCGCCGGAGCGCGCTGGCGATCCGCTCGCACACGGCGTCCGACCCGGCCGCCACCACCCGCGAGCGCTGCTCGAGGTCGAGCGGAGCGGTCCCGAATGGCTCCTCGACGTCGAACAGGTCGACCGCGAGGCCGAGCTCGCGGCAGAGGAGCTGCGCCGCGGCGATGTCCACCGAGCGCGCCGGCTTGAGCGAGCAGACCGCGTCGACGCGGCCGGCAGCGAGGTGGCAGAACGAGAGCGCGAGCGAGCCCATGATCCGGAGCCGATGGGCGAGGTCGGCCACCTTGGGCGCGTCCCTCGCGACGAGGGAAGTCAGCGTCGCCTCGAAGGACAGGATCTCGACCTCGTCTTTCGGCCGTACGGCCCCGAGCGGCTCGCCGTCGAGCCATGCGCCCTCGCCGCGTCGAGCCGTCCACTCCTCGCGAGAGCCGAAGTCGTGGACGAAGCCGAAGACGACGTCGTCCATCGTCTCCCCTTCCGCGACGGCGATCGAGAGGGCGAAGAACGGGATGCCGCGCTTGGCGTTGAGGGAGCCGTCGATCGGGTCGACGACCACGAGCGGCAGCCCGGCACCGAGGCGGCCGACCTCCTCCGAGACGACTGCGCCTGCCGCCTCGCGCACACGGGCGAGGATGACCTCCTCCGCCGCCTGGTCGATCGCCGTGGTCTCGTCGCCGCCCTCGCCCCAGCCGACGACGGGCTCGCGCTCGGCCCGCGTGGGCAGGCGCTCAAGCACCGCGTCGACGTCCGCGACCGCGCCGCGGCAGAGCTCCAACCAGTCAGTCAAGCGGCAGCAGCACTAGTCCGGACGTGAGCTTCGGGTAGAAGAACGTGCTCTTCTGCGGCATCACTTCGCCCCGCCGAGCCACGTCCCAGACGTCCTCGATCTTGGTGGGGCGCAGCAGGAACGCGGCCTCTGCCTCGCCGCGGTCGACCGTGGCGACCGCCTCGTCGCGGTGCGGGGTATACGTGACGCCGGCGGGACCGAATCTGTCGACGACCTCCGGATCGAGGAACCCGTTGCTGGAGAGCAGCTCGTAGCGCCCTGCGCGGTAGAGCACCGGCCCGGGGAGGCTCTGCAGGGGAGGATTGATCGGCGTGCCCGCGGCGCCGCCGGCGCTCTCCGCGACCCGGTGAGTCGGGAAGATCGTCAGCCCCTCCTGGCCGGTCGGGACGATCACTGCGAGCAGCCAGGCCGATGCCTCGCTGCCCTCCTCCTCGTGGAACGCGAGGGCGGTCTCGTACCGGTGATGCCCGTCTGCGATCAGGAGCTGGGCGTCGGCGAGCTCCTCGACGAGCGCGTCTGCGAACTCCGGCTCGAGCCGCCACAGCTGTGAGGCGACACCGCCTTCGTCCACCGTCAGATCGGGTTGACCGAGACCGTCGACCTCGACCGTGCCGTCCCAGAGGAAGAAGAGCGGCTCGAGTTGCGTGCGCGTCACGCGAAGCAGCCGCAGCCGACCCTCCTTCGGGCCCGCATGCGTGCGCTCGTGGGGCAGGACGACGCGGTTCCGGTACGGCTCGAGGCGGAGCGCCGCGACGAGGCCTTCACGGCGGCGTTCGACGCCGTCCGGACCGACGTACTCCTGCGCGAGCCACCAGCACGCCGGATCGGCATCGCGAGCGAGCACACCCTGCTCCTGCCAGTCTGCAAGGCTCGCAGCAGCCTCCTGCTCGGAGTCGGGCAGGGTCAGGTGGACGATGTTGTACGGGCTTCGTCCGAGGAGCTCTTCCCGCTGCGCCGGCCCGATGACGTCGTAGGGCGGCGCGACGAGCGACTCGAGCGGGCCGCCGACAGCCGGGTCGTAGCGGAGCGCGCGGAACGGCCGTACGACTGCCACGGCACTGACCGTACCAACCGCGCTGCCTCGCTACCGCCCTTCCGGCTCGTGCGCGCGACGACAGGCGATCCCTCGCTCCAGGCACGACGGCCGACCTGCCACAACTCGACCGAGAAGGACGCGAGCAGCCCCATGGCGACGACGAGTATTCGCCGCAGCACGCGGGCGCTCCAGCGCACCCGCAGGCTCAGGTTCCGCCTGTGATCGGGCGTGATCCGGCGGCGGTGGTCGACGACGAGAATCTGTTCCTGGGGGACGACGGCGATGACGGCCGATGTGGGAACTCGACGAACCCGTCTGTGGCCTGTCCGGACCTCGAGCATCGACGGGTCGTACGGACTGCCGTCCGTGAGGATCCGCTCCACCGTGCCGCGGCCCCCGCCCGAGAGCGAGAACCCGACGCAGTTCGCGATCCAGTAGCGGGTGACGGGGCTCGAGGAATCGAACCGCCGGCTCTGGCGCAATGCGACCGCCATCACGCCCCCGGGTACCCCGCTACCCCGCCATGCGAAACTCCGTCTCGTGACCGCGATTGCGGAACTGGAGGAAAACCGCACCGTCGAGGGCATCTACGCCGTCGCGCGCAAGGAGCGGCTGCGGACGCGGAACGGCTCGAGCTATCTCGCGCTCGAGCTCGTCGACCCGAGCGGGCGGATTCCCGCGCGTGTCTGGAACGACGTCGAGCTGCTCGACCGTCGCTTCGATACGGGCGATGCGGTCCGCGTGCTCGGACGCGTCGAGCGGTTCCGGAACGAGCTCCAGGTCGAGGTGCGCACGCTCGAGCCGGCCGAGGGCATCGACCCAGCGGGGCTGACTCCGGGCCTGCGCCGGGGCGCAGAGGAGCTGGAGGGCTTCCTCGAGTTCCTGGTCGGCGAGGTACATGACGACGCGTTGCGCGGCGTCGTGAAGCGGGCGCTCGCGGGCGCGCCGCTGCGCGCGTGTCCGGCGACCCCGGAGGGCCACCACTCGTACGCCGGCGGCCTGCTCGAGCACACGGTCGGCGTGGCGACGCTCTGCCGCGAGCTCAGCCAGATCCATCCACGGCTCCGCGCCGACCTGCTGCTGGCCTCGGCGCTCGTGCACGACGTCGGCCGCACACGCGAGCTCGGCCCGCCGCCCGTCTTCGCGCCGACCGAGGAAGGACGCCTACTTGGCCACGTCCACCTCGGGTTGCGGACGCTCGAGGCGCTCGACGCTCCCGCCGAGCTCCTCCACGCGGTCGCCTGCCATCACGACGCCCGGGCCGCCCGCACGGCCGAGGCGGCTGTCCTCTACCACGCGAACCAGCTCGACGCCGTCGCCGCGACGCGGCCGGTGCCCGACTAGGTCCTGATTTGGCAGCACTACTGGCGCTCGCCGCCAGCCTGAGCTGGGGCTTCGGCGACTTCCTAGGCGGCGTCAAGGCGCGGGTGCTGCCCAGCCTCACGGTTCTCGCCGCGTCGCAGCCGTTCGGGCTTGCCGCGCTCGGCATTGCGGTCGCCGCCCGGGGAACGGGAATCCCCGGCGACGAGGTGGCCTGGGCGGCTCTCGCGGCGCTCTTCGGAACCGTAGGGCTCTTCGCGTTCTACCGAGGCATGGCAGCAGGGGCTATCAGCGTCGTGACGCCGATCGCTGCTGTCGCGGCCGGCATTCCCGTGATCTGGGGCGTCGCCGTCTCGGGCGATCACATCAGCTTCCTCCAGGCGATCGGGTTCGTGGCGGCGATAGGCGGCAGTGTGTGCGCCTCGCTCGAGCTACGAGCCAGGCGCACGCAGATCGCGGCCGGCGTGGGCTGGGCCGTGCTGGCAATGCTCGCCTTCGGCGCCTATTACGTCCCGATGCACGCTGCGTCGACGCAGGATTGGCTCTGGCCGGCGTTCCTCTTCCGCTGCACGTCGGTCACGCTCGTCTGGTCCGTCGTGCTCGTGCGCCGAGCGCGGCCGACCGGCCTGCGCGGACACTGGCCGGCACTCGTCGCGATCGGCTTCCTCGACACGGGCGGGAACGCGCTCTACGCCGCCGCCTCGTCGTCGCACGGGCTGATCAGCGTCGTCTCGGTGCTGGCGTCGCTCTACCCGGTGGTGACGGTGCTGCTTGCGCGACTGTTGCTCGGGGAGCGCGTGCAGCGGACGCAGGATCTGGGAGTGGTCGTCACGCTCGTCGGCGTCGTCCTGATCACAGCGGGAGGCTAGAGACCCGCTGCTCGATCACGGCGCGCAGCTCGCGCACCTCTTCGAGGCAGAGCCCGGCGGGGTCGGACAGGTTCCAGTCGACGTACTCCTTGCCGGGCAGAACGGGACACGCGTCGCCACATCCCAGCGTCACCACGAGCTCTGCCCACTCGACGTCCGCCCGCTCGAGCGCTCTCGGCGTGCGTCCGGAGACGTCGATCCCAACCTCCTCGAGCGCCTCGACGACCGCCTCGTGCAGCTCTGCCGCGGGTCGCGATCCCGCCGAGCGCGCCTCGCCGCCGCGCCGCTCGTACAGCGCCTGGGCGATCTGGGAGCGGCCGGCGTTCTCGACGCAGACGAAGAGAGCCTTCATCCGCCGAGCGTATGCCGCAGCTCGCGAACCGCGTCGGGGACGAGCCGGTAGTACGCCCACGTACCTCGGCGGGACGACTCGACGAGCCCGGCATCCCGCAGAACCTTCAGGTGATGGGAGATCGTGGGCTGCGAGAGGTCGAACGCCGCGTTGAGGTCACAGACGCAGCACTCCTCTGTCGCCGCGAGCCGGTTGACGATCGCGACCCGCGTCGGGTCGGATAGAGCCCGGAAGCGAGCCGCGAGCGCCTCGCTCGCGGCCGGATCGAGGGACTCGGTGGCGGGACCGCAGCAGAGGACAGGCAACGTCTTCATCGACATTTCTCAATATAGTTACATCGACGTCAATCGATGAAAGGAGGTCGTCATGAAGCGCACCGATTGCTGCGACTGTTGCGGCTGCGGCACCGGCTGCTGCTAGCGGCCCATGTCGGCGGGGCGTACGACCCGCCGACGCCTAGACGTTGAAGCGGATGTTGAGGACGTCGCCGTCCTCGACGACGTAGGGCTTGCTCTCCAGACGCTGCTTGCCCGCCCGCGCGGCCTCTGCGTGACCGCCCGCCTCGACAAGATCGTCCCAGCGCACGACCTCGCAGCGGATGAAGCCGCGCGCGATGTCGGAGTGGATCGTCTCCGCGGCATCCAGCGCCGTTTCGCCCTGCCGCAGCGTCCAGGCCCGTGTCTCCTTGTCGCCCGCGGTGAAGAAGGTGATCAGGTCAAGCGTCTCCGCGAGCCTGCGCACGACCTCGCCCAGCGCAGACTCGCCGCCGCCGCGGAACTCCGTCGCCTCCTCTGGGGACAGCTCCGCCAGCTCGGCCTCGAGCTGGAGGTCGACTCCGTCGGCGCCGTTGACGAGCTCGAGCAGCGGCTTGGTGGTGAGCGGGTCGAGCTCCGACGGCAACTCGCCCTCCCATTCCGCCAACGACCGGCCAGCGTCGAGATGCGCCAGCAGCCGCTCGAGGTCGGCTGCCTCCGCCTTGAGGGACGCGTCCCCCGACTTCGCCTGCTTGCCGACCCGCTCGAGGCGCCGCTCCACGTGGTCGCGGTCAGCGACGAGAAGCTCGAGCTTCAGCGTCTCGAGGTCGTCGGGCGGAACGCGCGTGCCGGAGAAACCGTCGAGGACGACGAGAAGCGCGTCCACCTGCCGCAGGTTGCCGAGCAGCTGCGGACCCGTTCCGGGAACGTCGACCACGCGCACCGCTGCCGGCGTCACCTTGCGCGCGCCGACCGTTGCGGCGAGCCGGTCGAGCCGCTCGTCCGGGATCTGCGCCATCCCGACGTGCTCCTTGCCCGAGCCGTGTGCCTCCGCGCGCGTGAGCGCGCGAAAGAGTGTCGTCTTGCCCGAGCTCGGCAGCCCGACGATTCCGACCTCCAGCGCCACGCGCGGAGGCTACTGGCGGGCGATCTGCTTCTGCAGGGAGACGAGCGCGCGATGCTGGAGCGACTTGATCGCGCCCTCGGTCTTGTCGAGGATCGCCGCCACCTCGGCGTTCGGGAGGTTGAAGACGAACTTCAGCGTCAGCACTTGCTGTTGCTCCGGCGAGAGCCGATCGATGAGCTTCAGCATCGACTCGCGACCGATTGTCTGCATCGCGGTGAGCTCGGCCGACGGTTCCTCCTCGCCCGGCGGCTCCGGAACCTCCTCCTCCGGCTGCCAGCGGCGGCGCGCCCGGAAGTGGTCCATCGCAAGGTTGTGCGCGATCCGGAACAGCCAGGCCGAGAACGGCGCGGACTGCCACTTGAAGGTGCCGATCTTCTCCAGCATCTTCAGGAACGTCTGCGTCGTGAGGTCCTCGGCGTCGTGACGGTTGCCGACGCTGACGTGGAGATAGCTGTAGATCCGGTCGAAATGGATCAGGTACAGCTCCTCGAGAGCGTCGCGGTCGCCCTGCTGGCCGCGGGCGACGAGCTCCCGCACGTGTTCGGTCGACTCGCGCGCAGGCGCGCTCTCGGCGGGGGAATCCATCCCGCCTTCATTTCCCCGAGACGGCGCCAGAGCTAACTCACGCAGCCCTAGCCGGAGCCGAACCCGACGCGGCCGGCGCGGACGACTCGCTTGTAGTACGCAACGTGAGCGACGACCACATGGAGCGGTCCGTCCTCGGTGTCGAGCACGACGACAGGCTTGCCTGCTCCCGTCGAGTTGAGTGCCGACTCGAGCTCGTCCGCCGTCTGTGCGTCGACGAAGCTGCCGACGATCTGGCCGCCTGCGAAGCCGAGCTCGATGCGTACGCGATCGTCAGACAACTGCAACCACCTCCGAGAGAACGCCGTGGACCGAGTCGGGATGGACGAAGGCCACCTCGAGCCCGAACATGCCGCGCCGCGGCGACTCGTCGATCAGCTCGGCGCCCGCGTCCGCAAGATGCACAAGGGCCGCCCGGATGTCGTCGACCTCGTAGGCGACGTGGTGCATCCCGGGGCCTCGCCTCGCGAGGAAGCGGCCGACGGGCGTGTCCTCGTCAAGCGCGCCGAGCAACTCGAGCCGGCTCTCGCCGACGCGGATGGACGCCGCCTCGACGCCCTGCTCTTCCACGCGCGAGCGGTGCTCGAGCCGCGCGCCGAACAGACGCTCGTAGGTGTCGAGGGCGCCGTCGAGATCCTCGACCGCGAGCCCCAAGTGATGCACCGAGCTGGGCGTGTCCCTGGGCATCTTCATTGGGCGATCGTATTTGAAAGACTCGCGCCGACGATGCGCGCCTCGGCCCTCGCCCTCGTCCTGACCGCCGCTCTCCTCGCCGGCTGCGGCAGCAGCAGCACGACCGCGAAGCCGAACGGCGAGGCGTCGAAGCCGGCCGGCCGCGTGCTCGCAGATGCCGAGGCAGCCGCGACCAATGCAAGTTCGGCCCACATCTCGGGGAACATCACCTCCGGCGGGACGCCGATCACGGTGGACCTGACCACGGCCCGTGGCAAGGGCGGCAAAGGCTCGATGTCGACGAATGGACTCAAATTCGACCTCGTCCGCATCGGCGACACCGTTTACGTCCGAGGCACCGACGCGTTCTACAAGCACTTCGCCGGCGCCGCCGTTGCGCAGCTCCTGCACAACAAATGGCTCAAGGGCTCGGCGACGCACGGCCGGCTCAAGTCCCTTGCCGAGCTCACGGACCTCCGCACCCTGTTTACCCGCATCAACGCCGACCCCGGAAAGCTCGTCAACGACGGCAAGGCGACGTACAAGGGGCGGCAGGTCGTCGCCCTCCGTTCGCTCGGGGACGGCAGCAAGCTCTACGTGGCGGCGACGGGCAAGCCGTACCCGGTGGCGATCGTCGGCAACAAGGAGCGCCAGTCGGGCGCTGTTGCCTTCGGCGACTGGAACAAGTCGGTGTCGCTGTCGGCGCCGAGCGACGCCCTCGACATCTCGCAGTTCGGCGGCTAGCGCTCAGCCAGGCAGGTCGCCGGGCTCGGCCGCGACCACGCGCGGCACGCCGACGGTCTCGGACGCGCTCGACTCGGGCTCGACATCCTCGACGAGCGCCTGCAACTCGTCGCGGACGAGCGTCTCCTTCTCGAGCAGAGCGGCGGCAATGCGGTCGAGGGGCACCCGGTGCTTTCGCAGCAGCCGCACGGCCTCCTCGTAGGCGCCGTCTGTCAGATGCGCCTGCTCGTCGTCTCGCAACCGCTTCGTCGTCTCCGAAAGCGCATAGTTGTCGGCCCGCATCGTGCGCGACGACACCGAGTCGGACATGCCCCACTCGAACACCATCGACCGGGCAATTTCGGTCACCTTCTCGAGGTCGTTGGCAGCGCCGTTCGTGACGCGGCCGAAGACGACCTCCTCGGCGGCACGGCCGGCGAGCGCGACGATCATTCGGTCGACGAGCTCCTCCTTCGTGTGGAGGTAGCGATCCTCCTCCGGCAAGTAGAAGGCATACCCGAGCGCGTTCCCGCGCGACACGATCGTCACCTTCTGCAGCTCCATCACGGAGCCCATCAGGTGCCCCATCAGGGCATGGCCACCCTCGTGGTAGGCGAGGATGCGCCGCTCCTTCTCGGTCAGCATCTTGCGCTGCTGCAGACCGGCTACGACACGCTCGAGCGCCCAGTCGAAGTCCGACTGCGTGATCGCCGAGCCGCCGCGACGACCGGCCTTGATCGCCGCCTCGTTGCAGACGTTCGCGAGCTCTGCGCCGGTGAGCCCGGAAGTCTGGCGGGCAACCTGCGACAGATCGACGTCGGTGAGGCTGAGCGGCTTGTTGCGCGTGTGGACGCGAAGGATGGCCTCGCGGCCCGAGAGATCCGGCGGCGGCACGAGCATCTGCCGGTCGAAGCGGCCGGGGCGTAGGAGCGCGGGATCGAGGTCCTGGATTCGGTTCGAGGCGCCCATGACGACGACCTGCCTCGCGTTTTCGAAGCCGTCGAGCTCGACGAGAAGCTGGTTCAGGGTCTGATCCTGCTCACGGTTGAAACCGTGCCCTGACCGCTGCGCACCGACGGCGTCGAGCTCGTCGATGAACACGATCGCGGGCGCGTTCTTCCGAGCCTCGGCGAAGAGCTTGCGGATACGCGCGGCGCCGAGGCCGGCGAACATCTCGACGAACGACGCAGCGGAGGCGCTGTAAAAGTTCGCGCCCGACTCGTGGGCGACGGCCTTCGCGAGCAGCGTCTTGCCGGTACCGGGCGGGCCGTAGAGGAGGATCCCCTTCGGCACCTTCGCGCCGAGCCGCTCGAAGCGCTTCGGCTCGCGCATGAACTCCACGACCTCCATGAGCTCGCCGCGCACTTCCTCGACCCCGGCAACGTCCGCCCAGGTCGTCTGCGACTTGGCGCCGTTCACCATGTTCGCCGGCTTGACGCGCGGCATCATCCCGGCGGTCCTCCAGAGC
>DASXOM010000191.1:0-13624 GCA_036494245.1 Gaiellaceae bacterium | reverse complement strand
CATCCGCCAGCTCCAGGACGAGCTCAAGGAGACGAAGCACGACCAGCTCGCCGAGCTCGAGCGCGTGGCGGGGCTGACGCAGGCCGACGCCAGGGGGCTGCTGCTCGAGCGTGGGGAAGAGCAGGCTCGGCACGAGCTCGCCAGGCGGGTCCGGACGATGGAGGACGAGGCACGCGCGGAGTCGAAGCGCCGGGCGCGAAACCTCGTGGCCGACGCGTTGCAGCGGGTCGCGGCGAGCCACACGGCCGAGACGACCGTGACCGTGGTCGAGCTCCCCTCGGACGACATGAAGGGGCGGATCATCGGACGGGAGGGCCGGAACATCCGGGCGCTCGAGCACCTCACCGGTGTGGACTTCATCGTCGACGAGACGCCGCACGCAGTCGTTCTCTCCTCCTTCGACGGGCTGAGGCGAGAGGTCGCTCGCCTGACGGTCACGAAGCTCCTGGAGGACGGCCGGATCCACCCGGCCCGGATCGAGGAGACGTACTACGAGTCGAAGGCCGAGGTCGAGGAAGTCGTCCGCCAGGCCGGCGAGCAGGCCGTCTTCGAGGCCAACTGCGGGCCATTTGCCGACGAGCTCGTCCAGATCCTCGGGCGGCTGCGGTTCCGGACGAGCTACGGCCAGAACGTCCTCAAGCACACGCTCGAGGTCGTGCATCTCGCCGGGATCATGGCGACCGAGCTGGAGGCAAGCGTCCAGACGGCGAAGCGGGCCGCGATGCTGCACGACATCGGCAAGGCGATGACCCACGAGGTGGAGGGGTCGCACGCACTCATCTCCGCCCAGCTCGCGCGGCGTTACGGCGAGTCGCAGGGCGTCGTTCACGCCATCGAGGCGCACCACTACGAAAAGCAGCCCCAGACGGTGGAGGCCGTCCTGCTGATCGCGGCGGACGCTGTCTCCGCCAGCCGGCCCGGCGCGCGCGGCGAGAGTCTCGAGCAGTACATCAAGCGTCTCGAGGCGCTCGAGGAGCTCGCAGCCTCCAAGCGCGGTGTCGAGAAGGTCTACGCGCTCCAGGCAGGGCGCGAGATCAGGGTTATCGTCAGTCCGGGTGACGTCGGCGACGACGAGGCGGCGCTTCTCGCCCACGAGATCGCGCGCGAGATCGAGGATCGGCTCGAGTACCCCGGCCAGGTGAAGGTGACTGTCATCCGGGAGAGCCGCGCGGTGGACGTCGCAAAGAATCACGCGGCAGCGGCCCCGCAGCCGCCGGTGCGTGAGCAGCCGGAACAGCCGGCCGACTCGCCGATCCAGGCGGCCTAGAGGCCCCGCGGCTGCGGAGCCGACCTTGTCGTGACTCGCGAACGCTGGATGGCCCTCTGCTTCGCCCTCGGGTCGACGTGCTTCCTGATCGGCCCGTTTCCGGGCTACGTGCAGCTCGTCGGCGAGTCGGCCGATGCCGTCACGTTCTTCGTCGGCTCGATCCTGTTCACCGCCGGAGGGGCGCTGCAGAGTTGGCTGGCGTGGCCGGAGAGGCGCATCCCCGAAGGAGGACGCGCGGCCTGGTACGCGGCCGTCGTCCAATCCGCCGGCACGCTCTTCTTCAACGCGACCACGTACCACGCCATGCACGTCGCCCTCACGAATCCCCACTACGACAAGCTCGTCTGGCGGCCCGACTGGCGTGGCTCGATCTGCTTCCTCGTCTCCGGCGCGATTGCCTACCGCGCGTCACGTCGGCATGCCTGGCACGGGTGGTTGCCGGTGCGGGGTGGCGCCGGCTGGTGGCAGCCGGCCGTCAACCTGCTCGGCTGCATCTTCTTCGGCATCTCCGCGGTCGCCGGGTACCTGGTGCCGGCGACCGGCTCGTTACTCGACCAGGCGGCCGCCAACTGGAACACCGCGCTGGGCGCGGCCTGCTTCCTGGCCTGCGCCCTCGACACCCTGCACACCAACCGCGCCTCGAAGCTGCCGCTGCGACAGCGGTTCGAGCGACTCGAGCACGAGCTGGAGGACGATCTGCGAGAGGCGACCTGAGCTGAGCCGGGACGCAGGGCTACCCTACGGGCCGTGAAGCGGTATCACGTCACGACGTTCGGCTGCCAGATGAACGCCCACGATTCCGAGCGGATCAAGGGCCTGCTCGAGGAGCTCGGCCTGGGCGAGGCACCCTCGCAGGAACAGGCGGACGTGATCGTCCTCAACACGTGCACCATCCGCGAGAAGCCCGACACGCGGTTCGCCGCCCACATGGGGAACGCGGCGAAGCTGAAGCGCGAACGGCCGGGAACGGTCGTCGCCGTCGGCGGCTGCTACGCGGAGGCGCAGCGAGAGCGCCTGTTCGCGCTCTATCCGGACGTCGACGTCGCGTTCGGCCCCGGCACGATCTCGCATCTGGGCGACTGGCTCGGCGTCGGCGGCGAGGGGGTCGCTCGCGGCTCGTTCGGCACCGGAGAGGAGCGGGCCTTCGCGGCTCGGCTTCCCGTCCGGCGCGAGCGTCGCTTCCAGGCCTGGGTGCAGGTCTCGATGGGCTGCAACTCGGTCTGCTCCTACTGCATCGTCCCCGCCGTTCGCGGGCGCGAGACCTCGCGCCTTCCGGGCGAGATCCTGGCCGAGATCGAGCGGCTCGCCTCAGAGGGCGTCCGCGAAGTGACGCTGCTCGGCCAGAACGTCAACTCCTACGGTCGCGACGTGGGCTCGAGCTTCGCGGAGCTCCTGCGCGCAGTCGATGCAGTCGCCGGGATCGAGCGGATCCGCTTCACGAGCCCGCACCCGAAGGACTTCCGCCGCGACGTCATCGCCGCGATGGCCGAATGTGCAGCAGTGTGCGAGCACGCGCACCTGCCGCTCCAGTCGGGCTCGAGCCGGATCCTCAAGACGATGCGGCGGACGTACTCGCGCGACCGCTACCTGCGGCTCGTCGGGGAGCTGCGAGGCGCCATCCCGGACCTCGCGCTCACGACCGACATCATCGTCGGCTTTCCCGGCGAGACCGAGGACGACTTCCGCGAGACGCTCGAGGTGGTGGAGGAGGTCGGGTACGACGGTGCCTTCACGTTCGTCTACTCGCCGCGCGCGGGCACCGAGGCCGCTGCGATGGCAGAGCAGGTGCCCGACGAGTTGAAGCGCGACCGCATCGAGCGTTTGGTCGAGGTCGTGCAGCGGATCGCCGCCGAGCGGAACGCCGGCCGGGTCGGGATGGTCGAGGAGGTGCTCGTCGAAGGCCCCAGCCGAACCGACCCCGAGCTCCTGCGCGGCCGGACACGCCGCAACACGACGGTCAACTTCACCGGCGACGCCGCTCCTGGCGACCTCGTTCCGGTCGCGATCGCGAACACAACGTCGACGACGCTCGCCGGCGCGCAGCTCGCGCTCGCCGTCGCCTAGGCCGTGCTCGTCATCGGCCTGTTCGGGCCGACCGCGAGCGGGAAGTCGGACGTCGCTGCGGCCGTCAGGGAGTTCATCTCCTCCGAAGTCGTCTCGGCCGATGCAATGCAGGTCTACGACGGCGTGCCGATCCTCACGAACCGATCGCCGCACCCGGAACGACTGGTGGGCATCTGGCCGCTCTCGCACGTCGCCTCGGTGGGCGAGTACGCGCCGCTCGCGCACGCCGCGGTCGACGAGATCCTGGAGGCCGGAAGGACGCCGCTCGTCGTGGGCGGGACCGGCCTGTACTTCCGCGCCGCGCTGGCCGAGCTCGAGCTGCCTCCCGCACCGGCGCCCGGCGCGCGAGAGCGCTGGGCGCGGCTCTACGACGAGGACGGGGCGGCGGTTGCACACGCCCGGCTCTCCGAGCTCGACGCAGTGGCGGCGGCGCGCGTGCATCCGAACGACCGTCGCCGGGTCATCCGGGCGCTCGAGCTCGCGGAGGCGGGACGGTCCCTCGTACCGCTCGCCGACGCGTTGTTCGGCGGCGCGTGGCGCCACCCAACTCTCCTCGTGGGACTGGACGTTCCCAAGCCCGAGCTCGAACGGAGGATCGCGGAGCGGACGACGCGCATGTTCGACGCCGGCGTCGAGGCCGAGGTGAGCAACGCGCTGCTTGCCGAGCCGTCCGAGACCGCGAGGAAGATCATCGGCCTCGACGAGGTGGCGACGCTCCCGCGCGAGGAAGCGATCGAGGCGCTGATCGTCCGCACGCGGCGTTACGCCGCGTATCAACGCAAGTGGCTGCGCCGGCTGGAGGGGCTCGTTATCGTCGCTGCCGACCGGCCGCCTGAGGAGACAGCCGCTGAAATCGTCGCGCTGGCACGCACACGGGAACATCTATCTCGTCCATGAGGGCTCCGCGGCCGGCCTCGACCTGTCCGGAACGGACGGGGCGGTCGAGGTGCTGTCGGTCGACGGCGACGATGTCACGATCGGCATCGTCAACCCGGACGGGTCGTACGCTGAGATGTCCGGCAACGGGACACGCATCGCCGCCGCATGGCTCATGTCCCGCACCCGCTCGGCAGAGGCGCGCGTGCACGTCGGCCCACGAACCGTGGTCGTTCGGCGAACTGAGGACGGTCTCTACGAGTCGGAGCTGGGTCAGGTGGAGGTTGGACCGCCGGAGCTCCTCGACGGCATCGAGCTGATCCCGGTTTCGGTCGGGAATCCCCACGCCGTCGTCACGGGCGACCCGAGCCAGATCGAAGAGCTCGGCCCGCGGCTCGAAGCGCATCCCCGCTTTCCGGAGCGGACGAACGTGCAGGTCGCGCGCGTGGAGCGGCCGGGCGAGGTCACCGCACGCATCTGGGAGCGCGGTGTGGGGGAGACCGCCGCATCCGGGACGAGCGCGGTGGCGGTCGCGGCCGCGACGCACGGCGACGGGGAGGTTCTCGTCCACTTCCCGGGTGGCGACCTGCGCGTGCGCCTAGCCGACGGTCAAGCGTGGCTCACCGGCCCCGCCGAACCGCTCGACGAATTGCCGGACTCTGGCCGCGAAGTCGACACGGACGCGTAGCGGTTTCACCGATATCGTCGTCGGCGAGGGCGGAGGGAGAGCTACCCCACCCTTGGGTGGGGTGTGGCTCGCGGGCCGACGCCGAAAGGCCCGGTCCCTACGTGCCGATCTCGAACTCGCGCAGCACGTCGTTCAGCGACATCCGGTTGTGGGACTCGTCGCGCCAGCCGACGATCAGCGGCGTGGGCAGGCCGTAGTTGCCCGCCGGAAACTCGCGCTCCCGCACGCCCGGCACGACGACTGCGCGCGGTGGCACGGCGCCGCGATGCTCGACGGGCTCGGAACCGGTCACGTCGATGATCGGCACCGAGGCCGTGATCACGACGCCGGCGCCCAGGATCGCCTGCTCGCCGACGATGCAGCCCTCGGTGACGATGCAGCGCGAGCCGACGAACGCTCCGTCCTCGACGATCACCGGCCGCGCATTGACCGGCTCGAGGACGCCGCCGATGCCGACGCCGCCGGCGAGATGCACGTCGGCGCCGATCTGCGCGCACGACCCCACCGTGGCCCACGTGTCGACCATCGTGTTCGGGCCGACCCAGGCGCCGATGTTGACGTAGCTCGGCATGAGGATCACGCCTCGCGACAGAAACGAGCCGTAGCGCGCCGTCGCCGGGGGGACGACGCGCACGCCGCGCTCGGCGTGGTCGTGCTTGAGCGGGATCTTGTCGAGGTACTCGAACGGCCCGACCTCGATCGGCTCGACCTTGCGCACGCGGAAGTACTCGAGGATCGCCGCCTTGGCCTCCTCGTTCACGCGCCAGTCGCCGTCGACCTTCTCCGCGACGCGTACCTCCCCGCGGTCGAGCGCGGCGATCGTGGCCTCGACGTCCATCACGCGACCTCCCGCAGGATCTCCGCCGCCCGTTCGCACTCCTCGAGCGTCGGCACGAGGGCGAAGCGAACGTAGCCCTCGCCGCTCGGCCCGAACATCTCGCCCGGGGAGACGATGATCCCGCGCTCGAGCAGCGTTCCGGGGTCCGGCCCGACGACCCAGAGGTACATCGTCGCCTCGCTCGCCACTATCTCCCAGCCGCGGTCCTCGATCGCGGGGATCAGCACGTCTCGCTTCGCGCGATAGCGCCTGCGCGTCTCCTCGACGTGGCGCTCGTCGTTCCAGGCAGCGACGGAGGCGCGCTGCACGAACTCCTGCGGTGCGGTGCCCACGGTCGGACGGTACGCCTTCAGCGCCGCCACGATCTCCGGCGGTCCCGCGACGAACCCGGAGCGGTAGCCGGTCATCGACGAGCGCTTGCTGAGTGTCTGGAAGACGACGGTGCGCGACCGGTCGGCCGCCTGCAGCGCCGACGGCGGCGGCTCGTCGAACCACAGCTCCGTGTACGCCTCGTCCGAGCCGACGACGAAGTCGTGACGCGCGGCTGCCTCCGCGAGCTCGTCGTAGAACTCGCGCGGCGCAACTGCGCCCGTGGGGTTGTGCGGGTAGTTGACCCAGAGGAGCGCGACGTCGTCGTCCAGCTCGTCGAGATCGGGGAGGAAGCCGTTCTCGCGTCGCAGCGGCACCGTCTGCACGCGAGCTCCGGCGAAGAGCGCACCGCGCTCGTACACCGGGTACGCGGGCTCGCCGAACGCCACCACGCGTCCGCCGGTGCCGAGCACCTGCGCGAGCGAGAAGATCGCCTCCTTCGAGCCGTAGGTCGGCACGATCTCCGCGTCGGGATCGACGGCGACACCGAAACGCCGCTCGAGCCAGCCGGCGGCCGCCTCGCGCAGCTCGGGCAGCCCCTGGGCGAGGGGATACGGCGCCCGCTCGGGGACCGCCTCGACGAGCGCCTCGCGGATCATCGGGTCGGTGGGCTCGTTCGGATCGCCTTTGCCGAAGTCGATCACGTCGACGCCGGCCGCCAGGAGCCTCTGCCGCTCGTTCTCGAGCCGCGTGAAGGGATACACGGCCATCTCGGCCAGGACAGGGTTGATCACGAGAGGAACCTAGCCAGCGTGTCGTACACCGCGTGCAGGTTCGCGATCGGGATCTGTTCGTCCTGCCGGTGCGCGTAGGCCGTCGCGCCCGGGCCGTAGTTGATCGCGTCGATTCCCTGCTCGGCGAACTGCGCCACCGGCGTCCACGCCTGCTTCGGTGCGACTTCCGGGACGAGCTCGCGCAGCCGCTCGACGAGCGGGTTGCCGAGCGCCGGCGGCGCCGACGGTGAGTTGTGGAGGACGTGCAGCTCGCCGTTCGGGACGAGCTCGCGCAGGCGCGCCTCCGCGTCGTCGCGCGAGCGGCCGGGCGCGAAGCGGAAGTTGAGCTCGGCCGCGGCGAAGGCCGGCACGACGTTCTGGGCGATCCCACCTTCGACACCCACCGCGCTCAGCACCTCGCGGTAGACGAGCCCGTCGAGCTCGACCTCCAACGGCTCGAGTCGTGCGAGCGGCGCGAGACCCTCCGCGAGCTCGTGAATCGCGTTGCGCCCCGTCCACGGCCGGGCCGAGTGCGCGCTCTCGCCGTGGAACTCGACTCGCGCCTGGAGATTCCCGAGACAGCCGGCGTGGAGGATCGCGTCCGTCGGCTCGAGCACGACCGCGAGCTCGGTTCCCGCGAGCACGCCGCTGGCGAAGGCGGCCGGGAGCGGGCTCTCCTCGAGCGGTACCTCCTCCCGCGTGAAGAAGACGTAGCGAGCAGGAGCGGAGGCACGCGCGAGCTCGAGCATCACCGCGACGCCGCCTTTCATGTCGCTTGCGCCGAGGCCGTGCACGGCGCCGTCGGCGATCCTGCCGGGCAGGTTCGCCTGCGCCGGCACGGTGTCGACGTGCCCGGCGAGCGCGACCGGGGCCGCAGCGTCTCCCCAGACGATCGCCTCGCCGTCGTCGTAGAGCGGCTTGCCGGGCAGGAGGCTTCGCACGAGCTTCATCGCGGTGCTCTCGTGGCGGCTCTCCGAGGGAACGTCGATCAGCTCAAGTGTTCTGGCGGCGAGATCGGAAGCTGGCATGGCAGAAGTCATAATGACCGCCAGATGGCGGCGAGACAGCCCGATCGCTCGTGGGCGGCCGAGCCCGAGCGTGGGCTCCTCGTCGCCGTGCTCGCACCCGGAGCCGACGGCGCCGACGAGCTCGCCGAGCTCGAGGAGCTCGCGCGGACGGCTCGCGTGGAGCCGGTCGGCCAGGTCGTCCAGCACCGGCGGCTTCCCGACCCGCGCACGTACGTCGGCAAAGGGAAGCTCGACGAGCTCAAGCGGTCGTATGGCGAGGGGCAGGCAGAGGTGCTGATCGTCGACGACGAGCTGACGCCGCCGCAGCAGCGAGCGCTCGAGAATGCGCTCCAGGCGCGGGTCGTCGACCGCACGCAGCTGATCCTCGACATCTTCGCCCAGCACGCCGTCAGCGCCGAGGGAAAGCTCCAGGTCGAGCTCGCTCAGCTCGAGTACAACCTCCCGCGGATGCGCGGGATGTGGCAGCACCTCGAGCGTCTGGGCGGCGGTACCGGCGGTCTCGGCGCCGGAGCCGGCACCCGGGGCCCGGGCGAGTCGCAGCTCGAGACGGACCAGCGCCTGGCACGCCGCCGCATCACGCTGCTGCGCGGCCGGCTGCGCAAGCTGAGCCGCCAGCGCGACGTCCGACGGAAGGAGCGGCGGCGCACCGAGACGCCGACCGTGGCGCTCGCGGGCTACACGAACGCGGGCAAGTCGACGCTCCTCAACGCGCTCACCGACGCGGGCGTCTCGGTCCGCGACCGCCTGTTCGAGACGGTCGACCCGACGACGCGCGGCTTTGAGCACGAGGGCCGGCGCTACCTCGTCACGGACACGGTCGGCTTCGTCCGGCGCCTCCCGCATCAGCTCGTCGAAGGGTTCGCTGCGACCCTCGAGGAGACGCTCGTGGCCGACCTTGTCCTGCACGTCGTCGACGGATCCGCTCCCGAGCAACGCCTCGTCGAGCAGATCGCCGCAGTGGACGGCGTCCTGCGCGAGATCGGCGCGAACGACCTGCCGGTCGAGCTCGTGGTGAACAAGATCGACGCACTCGACACTCTCGGCCGCCGCCGACTCGCGAACCGCTACCCGGACGCGCTCCAGATCTCGGCGCTCACGGGCGAGGGGCTCGACGAGTTGCGCGCGCGGATCGCCGAGCGCTTCGGCGCGCGATTCGAACGTGTCCGGCTCCTCGTCCCGTACGAGGAGGGAGCGCGCCTGAACGAGCTCTACGCGCTCGGCGCCCCGATCGACGAGCGAGAGGATACGCCGGAGGGTGTCCTCGTCGTCGCGCGGCTACCGCGCCGCGAGTTGCATCGCTACGCGCCGTATCTCATCGCCGAGGAAGCTCCCAGAAGCCGCCGGACGGGCGCGTGACGGAGCTGCCGGTGCAGCGCCTCCACGACGGCGCGACGCTGCCCACGCGGGCCTACGAGGGCGACGCGGGACTCGACCTCTCTGCGTGCGAACGCGTCGAGCTCGGACCGGGCGAACGCGCCGTGGTCGGCACCGGCCTGACGGTCGCGATTCCCGACGGCCATGCCGGCTTCGTCCAGCCGCGCTCGGGGCTCGCCGCTCGTCACGGCATCACGATCCTGAACACGCCCGGCCTCGTCGACTCCGGGTACCGCGGCGAGCTCAAGGTCGTGCTGCTCAACACCGATCGGAGCGAGCTGTTCGTGGTCGAGCCGGGGATGCGGATCGCGCAGCTCGTCGTCGTCCCGGTCGCTCTTCCCGAACCGAGAGAGGTCACCGAGCTCGCGGACAGCGAGCGCGGCGAGAAGGGCTTCGGCAGCTCGGCCCACTGATGCCGCTGGAGCCACGCATCCGGGTCTCGGCCGTCCTCCGCTGGGAGGATCGGTTCCTGCTCTGCCGTCACGAGAAGTCCGGGCGCGAGTACTGGCTCCTGCCGGGCGGCGGCGTCAACAGCGGCGAGAGCCTGGTCGAGGCGTTGCGGCGCGAGTTGACGGAGGAGGTGGCGATCGGCGACGACCTCACCTTCGAAGGGCCCGTCGCCGTGGTCGACTCGATCGCGCCGAAGCGGGCGTTCGTCGGGAAGCACGTGGTTCACATCATCTTCGCCGCGGACCTCTCGGGCCGGTCGCTCGAGCGGGTCAATTCGACCGATGCGGCCGTGCGCGGCCACCGTCTCTTCGATCCGGCCGAGCTCGACAGCATCGTGCTTCACCCCCCGCTGCAGCGCTTCCTCGGCCGCTGGCAGCCCGGCGACCCTGCGGTCTATCTCGGCGCTCTCTGGGCGCCGTAGGCGCCATGGCTCCGCCGCTCCGACGCGTCTCGATCCAGGGGTATCGCGCAGCCCGGGAGCTCGAGCTCACGCCCGGCTCCGTCTGCGCGCTCGTCGGGGAGGCCTCGAGCGGAAAGTCGACCGTGCTGACCGCGATCTGGACGCTGCTCGAGGCCGCCGCTCCGCCGCCGACGATCGACGACGTCGCCCGCGACGGGGCGGGAGGGAGGATTCGCCTCGAGGCCGACGTCGCCAAGGGGACGATCTTCCTCGACGCCCGGCCGCCCGACACGCTCAACCTCAACCGGGCCGGCGGGCCACCGGTGCTCTTCCTACCCGCGAACCTGCGCTCGCGGACGCTGGTCGCGCCGGCCACTGGGCGGGGTGCTGCCGAGGTGGCCGAGCTGTTCCAGCCGCCGACCGTCGACCGTCACTGGGCCGCGGCCGACGGCGGTCTGGCGCTCGTGGCCGGCATGGATCGCCTGCTCCACTCGAACCTGCGCCACTTCGTGCTCTTGATCGAGGAGCCCGAGCTCTATCTCAGTCCGCATGCCCAACGCCACCTCTACGGCCTCCTGCGCGCGCTGGCGCAGGCCGGCAACCAGATCCTCTACTCGACGCACGCGCCGGTCTTCCTCAGCGTCGACAAGCTCGAGGAGCTTGCGCTGGTCCGCCACACGCCGACCGGCGGGACATCGCTCTTCCAGCCCGAGCCACTGGCGGAGGCCGAGGGGTTTCGGGCGTTGTCGGAGTTCGACAGCGACCGCGCCGAGCTGTTCCTGGCGCGCTGCGCGGTGCTCGTCGAGGGTCGCACGGAGAAGCTCACGCTCCCGCTCGTCTTCGACGCGCTCGGCGTCGATCCCGACAAGGAGGGGATCCTAGTGCTCGAGTGCGGCGGGAAGGGCAACATGCCGCTGTTCGCGCGCGTCGCCAACGCCTGCAGCGTCCCGTACGTCGTCGTCCACGACCGCGATGCGCCGCGCGGCATGCGCCCCGTCGAGTCCGAGCGCGTGGTCAACCGTCAGATCCGCGAGATCGCCGGCAGCCGCCGCACCGTCGTGCTGACGCCGGACTTCGAGACCGTGTCGGGATTGAGGGCCGGCAATCGCCGCGGCCGCAAGCCGCAGAAAGCGTGGCTCCGCTATCGCGGCAACGGCGACGTGCCCGAGCCGTTGCGCGTCGCAGTCGAGAAGGTCCTCAAGATCGCGCAGTCGGGCTAGCTAGGGCTAGTCGAAGCGTCCGCCGCGGGAGCGCGCGCGGCCTGCCGACACCTCGTGCGCGCGGCCCTCGAGCTCGTCCGGCAGCGGCTCGAGTGGGGGAGCCTCGACGCTGCCGAGGCGGTGCGCGAGCGCCTGCGCGAGCAGCCAGTCGGCGAGCCAGGGATTGCGAGGCAGGAGAGGTCCGTGGAGATAGGTGCCGACGACGCGCCCCGCTCGGCAGCCCTCCCAGCCACTCTCGCCGTCGTTGCCGAAGCCGGCGAGCACCCGTCCGAGCGGTACTGCGCCGGGGTCGAGCCGCGTGCGGCCGGCATGGTTCTCGAAGCCGGCGATCGTCCGCTTATCTCCGGGCTCGAGCTCGCACTCGATCAGGACGTCGCCGATCATGCGACGCTCGCCGGCGACGGTCTCGAGCGGGAGGAGGCCGATGCCGGGCATGTCCTCGCCGTGGAAGCCGCGATAGCCGCGGCCAAACAGCTGGTAGCCGCCGCAGACCGCGAGCGCGGCCGCTCCGCCGTCGACCGCCTCGTGCAGCGTCCCTGCCTTCCGGACGAGATCCTCCGCGACGAGCAGTTGCTCTCGGTCCTGCCCGCCGCCGACGTAATAGAGGTCGTGCTCACCGGGGGTGATCGCGTCGCCCATTCCCAGTGCTGCCACCTCCAGGTCGTGCCCGCGCCACGCCGCCCGGCGCGTGAGTACTGCGATGTTCCCGCGATCGGCGTAGATGTTGAGGTAGTCCGGATAGAGGTGGCCGACGCGGATGCTCGTCATCCGGACCGCTCCCAGTACGGCTGGGCGAGGCCGCGGGAGGCGAGGAGGCGCTGGAGCCCGAGCATCGCGGTGTAGGTGGGGAGGACGACGAGCTCGCCGCCGGCCGGCGTCAACTCGAGCCCGCGGTCGAGCGCGCCCGCGAGATTGGGCTCGACCTCGATCGCGTCCTCGTCGAGGCCCCCGTAACGGAAGCGGAGCGCAAGCTCGGCGGCGCGGCCGCCGGTCGCGATCAGCGTCTCGAGACGCGCCAGTAGCGGCTCGAAGTCGACATCCCAGATCCAGGAGACGTCGCGCCCATCCGCGATCTCGTCGTTGAGTGCGACGACGACCACCTGCGGTGCGCCACCGTCCACGAGCGTTCGGACGGCCTCGTTCGCGCCGGCCGGGTTCTTGATCAGCAGCAGGAGAATGCGCTTCTCGCCGACGGCGATGCGCTCGAAGCGTCCGAAAGCGGCGGAGAAGCGCCCGAGCCCGGCTGCGATCTCGTCGAGCCCGGCACCGAGCGCGCGGGCGAGCGTCGCCGCCCCGACCGCGTTGTAGACGTTGTAGAGCCCGGGCAGGCGGAGCTCGATCCGGCGGGAGCCTTCCGGCGTGTCGAGGCGGAAGGAGGCACGTTCCAGCCCCTGCAGGGAGACGTCACGCGCAGCGACTTCGAGCGGCGGCCGCTGGTGATGGCCCCGGGGGCAGCGGTAGTCGCCGAGGTGGCCGACGTACGCGGCGGCGTAGGCGTACGGCGTGCCGCAGCGGACGCAGTACTTCGAGTCGGCCGCGTGCTGCAGAGACGGACGGGCCACGCCCGGGTCGTCGAGGCCGAAGGCGACGCTGTTCGCATGCGCCTCGGCGACCGCTGCGAGCTGCGGGTCGTCGGCGTTGTACGCGAGTCGAGCCTCGGCGGGTAGGTGGACCACGGCCTCCCGCCAGCGCTCGGCCACCAGCTCGAGCTCGCCGTACCGGTCGAGCTGGTCGCGGAAGAGATTCCCGAGGCAGACCGCGTTCGGTCGTAGTCGCCGCACGAGCTCTGGCAGCGCGCCTTCGTCCACCTCGAACAGGCCGAGGTCCGCGTCACCGGCGCTGAGCAACGCTGACGCAACTCCCGAGACGAGATTTGCGCCGGCCGCGTTGTGCGCGAGCCGGTAGTGCGAACGGAGGATCTCGGCCGCCATCGCGGTCGTGGTCGTCTTGCCGTTGGTGGCAGAGACGACGGCGGAACCGGCCCGGAGTCGCTCAGCGAGGCGGTCGATCGCGCTGCGGTCGAGTTCGGCAAGAAGCTTGCCCGGAATCGTCGTACCCCCGCCGGCCCCGATGCGCCGCGAGAGCGCGGCAACGCCGCGCGCGGCGGCGATCTCGAGCCCGAGTGGGGGACGGGGACGCATCGGGCGAGCGTAGTCAAGACACGCCTGCACGGGACTACTTGTGGATTCCCCAACTTGCTCTACACTTATTGACATGGCCGAGAAGCCCCGCTATCGGGCGCTCGCCTCGATCGATCCGCAGGAGCTCGCGGAGTTCCAGGCCGGGATCCGCAAGCGCTACACCGACGAGCAGATCGTGGCGGAGATCCTCGCCTGC
>DASXOM010000190.1:0-5891 GCA_036494245.1 Gaiellaceae bacterium | reverse complement strand
CGCCGTGTTGCGCGAGCGCTTCCCGAACCTCGAGGTCGAGGAGGCGCCGGCCGAGTCGCTGCCCTACGGCGCCGGCGTCTTCGACCTGGCGCTCGCGCAGCTCGTCGTCGCGTTCGTCTCCGACGGGCCGGCGGCGATCGCGGAGATGGCGCGGGTCGCCCGCCGGGTCGCGGTCTGCATGTGGGGCGTGGAAGAGGTCGATATGTTCGCGGCGATCGATCGAG
The DNA here is from genome assembly GCA_036494245.1 of Gaiellaceae bacterium. Taxonomy (GTDB): domain Bacteria; phylum Actinomycetota; class Thermoleophilia; order Gaiellales; family Gaiellaceae; genus Palsa-739. The sequence continues at coordinate 5,667 of DASXOM010000190.1, read as the reverse complement.
CGGCGGAGGCGGTTGGCGCGTCGCACGCGACCGAGCCGCGCCGCTACCGAACGGCGCAGGAGATCCACGACTTGCTCGCACCGCACGGCGCCGTCGAAACAGCTGAGCTGGACGTGACCGCCGGTTACGGCGACTTCGAGGAGTTCTGGCAGGCGATGGGCCACGGCGTTGGGCCTGCCGGGCAGTGGCTGGCATCGCTCGACCTCGAGCAGCGAGAGCAAGCGCACGCCGAGCTGTTCCGCGATTTCGGCAGCCCAGAGGGGCCGTTCGAGCTGAACGCGCGAGCGTTCGCCGCCGCGGTGACGCCGTCGTGAGCGCGCGCGGCACGATCTTCGGCGGGTCGAGCGACGCCTACGACCGCTTCATGGGGCGCTACTCGGCGCCGCTCGCCGTCAGGTTCGCGGACTTCGCAGGCGTCGCCGCGCCACAACGCGCGCTCGACGTCGGCGCCGGCACGGGCGCACTGACCGACGAGCTCGTGAAGCGGCTCGGTGAGAACAACGTCGCCGCCGCGGAGCCGTCGACCGACTACGCCGCAACCCTCCGGAACCGCTTCCCCGGGCTCGACGTGCGCGAGGCTCCGGCAGAGGAGCTGCCGTGGGAGGACGAGACATTCGACACTGCGCTCGCGCAGCTCGTCGTCGTCTTCCTGAACGACGCCCCAGGTGCGGTCCGCGAGCTGGCACGGGTGACGCGGGCGGGCGGCGTCGTCGCGACGTGCATGTGGGAGGTCGACGGCGTCGAGATGATGAAGGCGCTCACCGAGGTCCGGCGGCGCCTGAGCCCCGGTGGGCCTATCCCTGCGACCGACTACCGCGACGAGGCATCGCTGCGGAGCCTGTTCGAGGAGGCGGGTCTCCGTGACGTCGAGACGACACGAATCGAAGTCTCGGTCGAGTACGAGACCGTGGACGAGCTGTGGGAGCCTGCGATCCACGTCGGCGGGCCGGGCGGTCCGGCCGTGGACGCCTTCTCGCCGGAGCAGCTCGCCGCCGGGCGGGCGATCTTCGAGGAGGCCCTGGGCAGTCCGTCCGGCCGCTACTCGTTGACGGGCCGCGCGGCGGCCGTACGCGGCGTCAGCGGCTGAGGACTGCTGCGCGCTCGGCGCCCGTGCCGACGAGCGTCACCTCGGCCTCGAGCTCGCGTTCGACGAATTCGACGTAGCTCCGGGCGGCGTCCGGCAGCTCGGCGACGGAGGAGCAGCTGTCGAGCGGCTCGTTCCATCCCTCGAGCACCTGGTACACGGGCTCCGCGGCGTGGAAGTCGCTCTGGTGCGCAGGAAAGTCCGGCGTCTCTTGACCGTCGCGCGTGCGGTAGCGCACGCAAACCGGAAGCTCGGCGAAGTGAGACAGCACGTCGAGCTTCGTCAGGGCAAGCTGGTCGATCCCGTTCACCCGTACGGCGTAGCGCAGCGCCACGAGGTCGAGCCAGCCGCAGCGGCGCTCGCGTCCGGTCACCGTTCCGTACTCGCCGCCGAGCTCGCGCATCCGCTCCTGTTCCGTCCCGGCGATTTCCGACGGGAAGGGTCCCTCGCCGACGCGGGTGACGTACGCCTTCGAGACGCCCACGACATGGTCGATCCGCCGCGGCCCGATGCCCACGCCGGTCGCCGCGCTCGCTGCGACCGGGTTGGACGACGTCACGAACGGATACGTCCCGTGGTCGAGGTCGAGCAGCGTCGCCTGCGCGCCCTCGAAGAGGACGCGCTTCCCGTCGCGCAGCGCCGTGTCGACATAGAGCGACGTGTCCGCGACGTACGGCCTGAGCCGCTGCGCATAGCCCTCGTACTGTCCCGCGACGGTCTCGAGGTCGAAGGGCTGGGTCTCGTAGACGCGCTCGAGCCAGAGGTTCTTCTCCGCGAGCGCGACCTCGATCTTCTGGCGCAGGATCTTCGGGTCGAGGATGTCCTGGACGCGGATCCCGAGCCGCATGGCCTTGTCCGCGTAGCAGGGGCCGATGCCACGCTTGGTCGTCCCGATCGCGAGCTTGCCGAGCCGCCGCTCGCTCGCCTGGTCGATCGCGAGATGCCAGGGCATGATCAGGTGCGCGTTGCCGGAGACGTAGACCTCGGCGGTCGAGTGGCCACGCCGCTCGAACTCGTCGAGCTCGGCGATCAGCACCTCCGGGTCGACGACGCAGCCGTTGCCGATCACGCACGGCGTGCCGCGGACGATCCCGCTCGGCAGCGCCCGGATCTTGTAAGTCTCCTCACCGACCACAATGGTGTGGCCCGCGTTCGGGCCACCCTGGTAGCGGCAGACGAGGTCGGAGTCCTGGGCGAGTAGGTCGACGATCTTGCCCTTTCCTTCGTCGCCCCACTGCGCGCCGACGATCACAGTCGCGGGCACGTCGAGGAAGTATGCCGCGGCCTACGCCGCTTCGCGCTCGCGGTAGTCGTCGCGGGCGTCCACGTGGACCTCGCGGGTCAGGCGGCGGAGGCGGCTCGCAGTCGGACCGCCGACGCGGCCGGCGAGCTCTCGCCACTCGTGGTTCGTCGTCACGATCACGAGCCGGCGCTGCTGCTCGCGCTGGTTGACGAGGTTGTAGATGCGGTCGCGTGCCCAGCTCGACCAGTCCTCGGCCCCGAGGTCGTCGAGGACGACGAGCTCGTACCCGCTCGGGTTCGGCGGCGGCTCGCCGTCGCCGTAGCTCTCGCGCAGGGCGTTCAGCCAGCCCGGGACGTTGAGGAAGAGCGCCGTTGGCCTCGGCGCGCGGTCGCTCCAGATGACCTCGCGCAGGACGGCCACCGCGAGGTGCGTCTTGCCTGCGCCCGGATTGCCGCGGAGGAGGAGCCCCTGGCGGAGGCTGGTACCGGCCCGGAACTCCTTCGTCCACTGCCGGCAGACGGCGAGCGCGTTGCGCGTGTCGGGCACGGCCTCGAAGTTCTCGAACGTGCAGCCGTCGTAGGCGGTGGGGACCTGCACGCGCGCCCAGCGCTCGTCGGCTCGGCGCTGCTCGTCCACCACCAGCTCGGTGGCCCGGCACAGGTCGCAGTAGCGGTCGGCCGCGAAGGTCTGCCCGAGGAGGACGACCTGCTCGGTCACGAACTCCCGTCCGCAGCCGAGGCACTTCGCTGTGAGACTAGTGGGCAAGGCTGGCGAACTTCGCGTATTTGCTGATGAAGGCGACCTTGAAGTCGCCGGTCGGCCCGTTCCGGTGCTTCGCGATGATCACCTCGGCGACTCCCTTGTTGCTGTCGTCGGTCTCGTCGCGGTCGTAGTACTCCTCGCGGTAGAGGAACATCACGAGGTCGGCGTCCTGCTCGATCGAGCCCGACTCGCGCAGGTCGGAGAGCATCGGCCGCTTGTCGTGGCGCTGCTCGGGCGAGCGGTTGAGCTGGGAGAGCGCGACGACCGGCAGGTCGAGATCCTTGGCGATCTCCTTCAGTCCGCGGGAGATCGAGGACACCTCCTGCAGGCGGCTCTCCTCGCTGCGGCCGGTCGTCATCAGCTGGAGGTAGTCGACGACGATGAGGCCGAGGTTCGGCTCGCGCCGCTTCAGCGTCTGGGCGCGCGCGCGGAGCTCGAGCAGGCTCAGAGCCGGCGTGTCGTCGACGTAGAGCGGCGCCGACTCGAGCTGACCGCACGCCTGCGTGAGGCGCGGCCAGTCGTCCTTCGAGAGCTTGCCGGTGCGGATGTGGTGCGCATCGACCTTGCCGCGCGAGCAGATCAGCCGCTGCGCGACTTCCTGCCGCGACATCTCGAGGCTGAAGAAGGCGCAGGGCGTCTGCAGGTCGACCGCGACGTGGTTCGCGATCTCGAGCGCGAAGGCGCTCTTTCCCATCGAGGGGCGGGCGGCGAGGATCACGAGGTTCGAGGGCTGGAAGCCGGCGGTGAGCTTGTCGAGGTCCTTGAAGCCGCTGGCGAGCCCGGTGACGTCGGCGCCGGATTCGTAGAGGTGGCTGATCCGCTGGAACGTCTCGACGAGCGTGTCCTTGAAGAGGACGAGCTCGCCGTCGGCGCGGCGCTCCGCGAGCTCGAAGACGAGTTGCTCGGCGCGCCCGACGAGTTCCTGTGGCTCTCCCTCGCGGTCCCAGCCGAGCTGGGCGATCTGCCCGCCGGCGAGGATGAGGCCGCGCAGCGTCGCGGTCTCGCGGACGATCTCCGCGTAGTGGCCGGCGTTGGTGCTCGCCGGCACGAGCCGTGCGAGCTCGTGCAGGCGGACGCGCCCGCCGACGTCCTCGAGCTCGCCGCGCTGCTCGAGCTCGTTCGTGAGCGTGATCGCGTCGACGGGCTCGTTCTTGCCGTAGAGCTGGAGCGCGGCGCGGTAGATCTTCGCGTGCGACTCGCGGTAGAAGTCGCTCGCGTCGAGGATCTCGGTGACCGCGGCGATCGCGTTCGGCGAGAGCATCATCGCACCGAGGACGGACTCCTCGGCTTCGAGATTCTGCGGCGGGACGGCGCCTGGGACGGAGGCAGGCGCCGGGACGGGGGCAAGCGACATGCGTGGCGATTCCAGCAGGTCGGACGCCGGGTTTCTAGGGGGCGCAACCCCTGGGGGAAAGTCTCTTGTGAACAGGTCTTTTTTGGCCATTTGCAGGAGAATCCGTCATCCTCGCAGGCGCGCCGGACGGCACGCTGGGGACGAATTCGCCTGCTCGGAGCGGGAACTTCCTGCGCAATCCACACCTCCGTGGACAGCGTGTGAAGTCTCGCTGGCGAACTATCGGCCGGGGCAGGTTCTACTCGTCGGCGAGGGCAGCGTCGGCGTCGGCCCGCCAATCGGGCTCGGGCTCCGCCTCCGCTTCGGCCTCGGTCGCTTCGCTCTCGCTGGACTCGGCCGCCTCTGCCTCGGCCGCTTCGGCCTCTGCCGCCTCCGCGGCATCCACCTCGGCCAGGACCTCCTCGATCTCGATGGACTCCTCGGGGGCCTCGGCTTCCTGCTCGGCGCGCTCGGCCGCCTCCAGCTCCGCAAGCTTCTCGTCAGACGGCAGCTCGCCGCCCTCCGGAATCACCTCGGTCTTGACCTCCACGCGCACGTCCTCGAACAGCCCGATCGGGATCTCGTAGCGGCCGATGCGCTTGATCGGATCGCTCTCGATCTTGCGGCGGTCGACGCGGATCTTCTTCGTGCTCCAGATCTCGTCCGCGATGTCGGTCGGCGTGACCGAGCCGAAGAGCGAGCCGGTCGGGCCGGCCTTGACCTCGAAACGCAGCACCGCGCCCGACAGCGTCTCTGCGATCTCCTGGGCCTGGTCGGCGGTCTTCGCCTCGTGGCGGGCGCGCAGCGTGTCGCGCTTCTGTAGCTCCGCGACGCGTGCCGGCGTCGCCTCCTCGGCGAGCCGCCTGGGAAGGAGGAAGTTACGGGCGTAGCCGCGCGCGACCGAGACGACGTCGCCGCGGAGCCCGACGTGATCGACGTCCGAGAGGAGAATGACCTCCATCAGCGGTCTCCCCGGTCGCCGCGATCACCGCGATCCCGCCGCCCGCCGCCGCGCTCGCGATCGTCGGCGCCCTCGGCAACGTACGGCAGCAGCGCCATCTCTCGCGCGCGCTTGACAGCAGTCGCGATCTGCACCTGGTGCCGGCGGCAGGCGCCGGTGATGCGACGGCTGCGGATCTTGCCCTTCTCGGAGACGTAGCGGCGTAGCTGCGTGACGTTCTTGTAGTCGATCTCCGCGATGTGCTCCTTGCAGAAGAAGCAGTTGCGGCGCTTGATCTGCCCCGC
>DASXOM010000189.1:0-13543 GCA_036494245.1 Gaiellaceae bacterium | reverse complement strand
CCCCCAAGTCTCACTGATGAGGAAGGATCAAAACGTGGAGCTCTCCCGTTCGGCCGGCATCCTCCTCCATCCGACCTCGCTCCCGTCCGGGAAGCTGGACCGCGAGGCGTACCGGTTCGTCGACTGGCTCGAGGCTGCCGGTCAGTCGTGGTGGCAGGTGCTGCCGCTCGGGCCGCCTGACGAGTTCGGCTCGCCGTACAGGTCGCCGTCGGCGTTCGCGGCTTCTCCGCAACTCCTCGCTCGGCCCAGGGAACGGGTCACGGCGGCGGAGGTGGAGGACTTCGTCGCGCGGCATCCCTTCTGGGCCGGGGGCTGGGCGCATTTCGCCGGCTCCGAGGCGCTTGCCGACGAGGTGCGCTTCGAGCGGGAGTGGGGAGCGTTGCGGGCCTACGCGGCCGAGCGCGGCGTCCGGCTGATCGGCGACGTGCCGATCTACGTGTCCGATGGCGGTGCCGATCACGATTGCTGGCCGGAGCTCTTCGCGCGCGGCGAGGTCGCCGGCGCGCCGCCCGACGCGCTCAGCGCGAGCGGCCAGCGGTGGGGAAACCCGCTCTACGACTGGCCCGTCCACCGGGCGACCGGCTTCCACTGGTGGCGCGAGCGGTTCAGGCGCACGTTCGAGCTCGTCGACCTCTCCCGCATCGACCACTTCCGCGGCTTCGTCTCCTACTGGGCGATCCCGGCGCGGAACTCGACAGCGAAGAGCGGGCGCTGGCGGGCCGGGCCCGGCGCCGATCTCTTCCATGCCGTCGAGCGCGAGCTCGGCGACCTGCCGCTGATCGCAGAGGATCTCGGCCACATCACGCCGCCGGTCTACGCGCTCCGTGACGAGCTCGGGCTGCCGGGGATGGTCGTCCTTCTCTGGGCGTTCCGCCGCCGCAAGCGCAACCCGCACAACCCGGCCAACTTCGCGCGGCACTCGGTCGCGTACACGAGCACCCACGACACGGACACCGCGGCCGGCTGGTTCGACGCGCTCACGCCGAACGAACGGGACTCCACCGGCCTCGACCCGCAGGAGCCGAGCTGGGGCCTGATCGAGCTCGCGTATTCGTCTCGCGCAGAGCTCGCCGTCGTCCCGGCGCAAGACGTGCTCGGCCTCGGTAGCGACGCTCGGATGAACCGTCCGGGCCGGACGGGGGGGAACTGGCGCTGGCGGCTCGAGCGAGGCGCACTGACGCCCGCCTTGGCGTGGCGTCTGCGCAGCCTCGCCGAGCAGCACAGCCGCTAGAGCCCCTTGATGATCGTTTTGTCCTTCGCGACCACGTTCGCGGGCAGCGGCGCGAACTCGAGTGCGGGTGCGAACGTCTGGCCCTTGGTGACTGCGTAGTCCAGGAACGCCTTGAGCGTGGAGAGCTTGGACGAGCTCCGCGGGACGATCACGTACGTGAACGTCGAGATCGGGTACGCGGCCTTCGCCGACGCGGGTGGGTCGACGATCGAGGCCGAGTTGTCCTTCCCGAAGTGCGCCGTCTGTGCGGCGGCGGCGATCGTCTTCGTGGAGGGCTCGACGAACGCGCCGGCCTTGTTCTGGACGTCCGCGTACGTCAGCTTCGCCCCGACTGCGTTTCCGATCGCGACATAGCCGACCGCGCCGCGCGTGGTCTGCACCGCGGCTGTGACCCCGGAGTTCTTCGGCGCGCCGGAGCCTGTCGGCCAGCTCACGGACGTGCTGGTGCCAACCTTCGACTTCCACGTCGGGCTGACGTGCGAGAGGAAGCTGGTGAACGCGTAGGTGTCGCCGCTCGCATCGGAGCGATAGATCGGCCGGATCGCCAGCGACGGGAGCTTGGCGCCCGGATTGAGGTGCTGGATGCGCGGGTCGTTCCAGGTCTTGATCGTGCCCAGGTACATGTCCGCGATCAACGGCCCGCTCAGCCGCAGCGGCTTCGACAGGCCGGGGATGTTGTAGGAGACCGTGGTCGCTGCGAGCGCCCACGGAAGCTGGACGCAACCGTTGCAGGCTTTAGCCTGGTCGGCGGCTAGCGGAGCATCGCTCGCCCCGAAGTCAACGGTCCGGTTGGTTATCTGCTCGATACCGCCGCCGCTGCCGATCGCGCCGTAGGTCACCGTGATGCCGTGGTCCGTGGAGTAGGGACCCTGCCACTGGGCCATGAGCGGCGCGACCAGGGTGCTGCCGGCGCCGACGAGCGTCGACGACTGCGTCTTCTGGGCACCGGCGACGCCGCCGGTGGAGGTCTTGCTCGAGCCGCCGCAGCCGGTGGCGACGGCGAGTGTGAGGGCAGCCGTAGCCGCTGCGAGGAGTGTCTTCTTCTTCAGCATGCGGTCCGTCTCCCCGACGAATCGCTTCTCTCACCTACGGACCGGCCGCGATCCGGTTACGGACCGGTGAATTGCGCTAGGTCACCGCGAAATAGACGGCGCAGGCCGTCCCGGCGCAGAGGCAATAGATCGCGAAGGGCGTCAGCGTCCGCGTCTCGAAGTAGCGCATGAGGAACCGCACCGAGAGATAGGCGCTGAGCGCCGCGCAGAGCGCGCCCACAAGCGCCGGCCCGCGCACGCCGTTGCCCTGCGACCCCGCGAGGTCGGGCAGCTTGAGCACGGCCGCGGCGAAGATGATCGGCGTCGCGAGCAGGAAGGCGAAGCGCGCTGCGTCCTTGTGCGAGAGGCCCACGAGCAGCCCGCCGCTCATCGCCGCCCCCGAGCGCGAGAAGCCCGGGATGAGCGCGATCGACTGAGCCGCACCGACGGCGACGGACTGCGGCCAGCCCACCGTCTTCGCGATCCGCTGGTCGTCGTCCTCGGCGACGACGGGAGCCCGCCGGCGCAGCAGCTCGGCGCCGAAGAGCATCACGCCGTTGAGGGCGAGGAAGATCGACGCGTATTCCGGCGACGCGAACAGGTTGCGCAGGTAGTCCTGGAGGGTCAGCCCGAGGATCCCCGCCGGGATCGTCGCCACGACGAGCAGCCAGCCGAGCTTCGCGTCCGGGTCGGTGATCTCGCGGTCACGCAGCGAGCGGCCGAGCCCCTTCACGATCCGCACCCAGTCCTGCCAGAAGAACCCGAGCAGGACGAGCGCGGTCGCGAGGTGGAGGGCGACGAGGTACGTCAGAAAGTACGGCGCCTTCTGGTGGATGTTCCAGCCGAAGAGGCTCGGGAGGATGACCGTGTGGCCGAGGCTCGAGATCGGGAACAGCTCGGAGACGCCCTGGAGCAGCCCGAGCACCACGCTCTGGAAGTAGCTGATCGGATGCACTCAGGCGGCGTCGGTCGGCTCGGCTTCGCGCTTCTTCGGGCCAGTGTTGAACCAGGCGAAGGCAAGGCAGGCCAGCCCGACGAGGAAGGCGGCGATGCCGTGCTTCACGTGGTGGTGGCTCGACCCGGCCTCGTGTCCGGGGAAGAAGGAGGGCAGCGAGCTCGCCGGCTCGACCCAGTAGATCACGGCGATGACGATGAGCACGACGCCGAGCACGACGGCGAGCGGGACGAGCCACTTGCGGTGCCGATCCAGCGTGTCTCCCGCGGCCATCGGCCGAGAGTATTAGCTGACCGGATGTGAGGCGTCGGTGAACTCGCGGAACTCGGCCGTGAGCAAGTAGGCAGTCTGCTCGCCGATGTCGACGGCGCGGTCGCCGATCCGCTCGATCGTCCGGGCCACGACGACCATGCGCAGGCCCCATTCACGGAACTCCGGCTCGGCCATGACGTCGACCAGCCGCTCGACGAAACGCCGGTTCGCGCGGTCGATCAGCTCGTCGAGCTCGACGAGGCTCTCGGCGCCGGCAAGGTCTCGGCGGCTGAAGGAGTCGAGGGCCACGCGAAGCATCTCCTCCGCCCGTTCGCCCATGTCGGTCAGGACGTCGACGAGACCTGGGTCCGGCTCGACGTCGGCGACGAGCTGCGTCAGCTTCGCGATCGTCACGCAACCGTCGGCACTGCGCTCGAGCAGGAGGTTGATGTGGATCATCGCGAGCAGCAGGCGCAGGTCGCGGGCCACCGGCGTCTGCAGCGCGAGCAAAGCCTGGATCTCGTGCTCGATGCCCAGGAAGTGGTTGTCGACCTCGTCGTCGAACGCAATCACCTCTGCAGCGAGCTCGCGATCTCGTTCCTCGAGCGCCCGCATCGCGCCGTGGACCGCGCTCACGACGCGCTGCCCCATCTCTTGGAGGTGCGCCTCGATCTGCTCGAGCGCGGTGTCGATCGACATTCGAGCCAGCGTACTAGCTTCTCTCGAGGGTCGGGCGCCAGGTCCTGTAACCACTTCGTCTCCACCTAGCAACGGTGGGTTATCCCACCCCTGGGAGGACCGGCCGTACTTTGCCCGCGAACCCCTGAGGAGGAGGAATACCAAGATGCCGAGAAACGGCAAGCTCGTTCGCATCACCCTTGCTCTCGCGGCTGCGGGTCTCGTCGCAGCCCTGGCCGTGGTCATGGCCGGAGCGGCGTCCGCAAAGAGCAGCAGCGGCAGTGTCAACGGAGCCGGCAGCACGTTCGTCCAGCCGCTGGTGACGAAGTGGGAAGGCCCGGTCCAGTCGGCCCTGGGAATCTCGCTCAACTTCAACGGCGTCGGCTCCACGGGAGGCGTCACCGCCATCACGCAGAAGCAGGTCGACTTCGGCGCGAGCGACGCGCCCCTCTCGCAGTTCAACCCGACCTGCACCAGCTGCGTGCAGATCCCCTGGGCACTCGCCGGCACAGCCGCCATCTACAACCTGGGCGGTGGCACCCTCCAGCACCTCAAGATGACAGGCTCCGTGCTTGCCCAGATCTACCTGGGAAAGATCACCAAGTGGAACGCCCCGGCGATCCAGAAGCTCAACAAGGGCAAGAGCCTGCCGGGCACGTCGATCACGGTCGTGCACCGCTCCGACGGATCGGGCACGACGTTCAACTTCACTGACTATCTCTCGCACGTGTCCTCCGCCTGGAAGTCGCAGGTCGGTATCGGCACGTCCGTCTCCTGGCCGACGGGCGAGGGTGAGCCGAAGAGCGCCGGTGTCGCCGGGGCCGTCAGCTCGACTCCTGGTGCGATCGGCTATGTCGACGTCTACTACGCCGTCCACAACCACCTGGGCATCATGGTGATGAAGAACCGTTCCGGAAATTTCGTCCAGCCGCGTGCTGCCGGGATCAAGGCTGCGGCCGCTCTCGACACGCACCCCGCAAAAGACGGCTCACTCTCGATCGTAAACCCGCCGAAGAGCAAGAAGTACCGGAACGCGTACCCGATCTCCACGTACACGTACGTCGACGTGCAGAAGAGCTCCGGCGGCAATGCCGCGAACATCAAGAAGGTCCTCAACTGGGCGATCACGAAGGGACAGAGCTACGGACCGGCGCTCATCTTCGAGCCGCTCCCCAAGGCCGTCGTGACGTTCGACAAGAAGCAGATCGCGAAGATTCACTCGTAGTAGGAGAGAATCGCGAGCGACTGTGACCTCTCTCGACGTAACTGACGCAACCCGCCGTCCCTTCACGGGGCGGCGGGTGCGTTTTGGCGATCTCCTCCTGCAGGGCGTCGCCGGGATCGCCGCCCTCGGCGCGCTCGTGCTCGTCGGGCTGATCGCCTGGAAGGTGATCGAGGGCGCGCGGCTCTCGATCTCGACCTTCGGGCTCTCCTTCGTCTGGCACGTCGCCTGGGACCCGGTTCACAACCAGTTCGGGGCTGGGAGTTTCCTCTTCGGGACCGTGGTGACCTCTGTCGCCGCGCTCGTTATCGCCACGCCGATCGCGATCGGGATCGGGCTCTTTCTCAGCGAGCTCGCCCCCCGCGGGATCCGCGGGCCGGTCACCGCCCTCGTCGAGACGCTCGCCGCGATTCCCAGCGTCGTGATCGGGCTCTGGGGGCTTCTCGTCCTCGCCCCGGTCCTGCGCGACCACGTGGATCCGGCCCTCCACTCGGCGCTCGGGTTCATCCCGCTGTTCGGCCCGGCGAGCTACGGCTCGAATGTCTTCACGGCGATCGTCGTACTGACGATCATGATCCTGCCGATCATCGCGAGCATCTCCCGCGAGCTCTTCCTGGGCGTCCCGCCGGAGCTGAAGGAGGGCGCGCTCGGCCTCGGTGCGACGCGCTGGGAGATGATCAGAGGCGTCGTCTTTCCGTACACGCGGGGCGGAGTCGCGGCTGCGATGATCCTCGGCTACGGCCGTGCCATCGGCGAAGCCATCGCCGTCGCGTTGGTGATCGGCTCGTTCACGGGCATCAGCGCGAACCTCTTCAACCCGGGGAACACGCTCGCCGCGTGGATTGCACAGCAATACGCGGGCTTGTCCACGCCGCTGGCCACCTCGTCGCTCATGTTCTTCGCGCTCATCCTGCTCGTCTTCTCGATAGTCGTGAACCTGTTCGCGCAGTTCATCGTACGGCGCTCCGCGCGACGCCAGGGATTGTCCCGGTGAGCGCCGCCGACCTGAACGTGCTGGAGCGCCCGCACGACAGGCTGCGGCGGCGACGGGTCGTCAACCGCGTAATGGAGCTGGTCGCCTGGTTCGCGGCCGCGCTCGCGGTCTTGATCCTCGGGATCGTGATCTTCTCGGTGGCGCGGCGCGGTGCGAGCGTGCTGAGCTTCGACTTTCTGACCAAGCCGCAGCTCCAGTTCGCTCCTCCCAATGTAAAGCAAGGCCTTGCGAATGCCTTCGTCGGGACGTTCGTCATCGTCGGCCTCGCCACCCTGATGGCGCTCCCCTTCGGGATTCTGATCGCGATCTACGTGAACGAGTTCGCCTCGAAGGGCATCCGGAGCGCGGTGACCCTGACGCTGGACGTCCTCGCCGGCGTCCCCGCGATCGTGATCGGGTTCTTCGTCTACGGACTGATCGTGGTCGCCCACGGACAGAGCGGCTATGCCGGTGCCTTCGCACTTGCCGTGCTCATGCTGCCGCTCGTTGCCCGCTCGACGATCGAGGTGCTGGTGCTCGTCCCGGACTCCCTGCGTGAAGCGGCGCTGGGTGTCGGCGCGCCGCGCTGGAGGACGACGCTCGGAGTCGTGCTGCCCCAGACGATCGGGGGAGTGCTGACAGGGGCGACGCTGGCGGTCGCGCGCGTCGCGGGCGAGACTGCGCCGCTGCTGCTGGTGTCCTCGCTCGGGGCGAGCGGGATCCACTGGAACCCGTCCCAGCCGCTCTCGAGCGTGCCCCTCTCGATCTACGAGCTTGCCGACTCGCCGGAACCGGCCGACCATGCGCGCGCCTGGGCGGCTGCGCTCGTGCTGATGCTGTTCATCCTCTTCGTGAGCCTTACAGCGCGGTGGCTCGCTACTCGTAGTCGCCGCAAGATCGCACAAGCCACGAGATGAGAGACACTTGAGATGAGCCAGATGAAGGAGGATCGTGTGTCCGCGTCGAGTACCATCGAGCACGCCGTGCGCGTCGAGACGAAGCGTCAGCCGATGCCGCCGCGCGAGCGGCTGGAGCAGGTCTTCGACATTCAGGACCTGACCGCCATCTACGGCTCGAAGCCGGCCCTCAAGAACGTCTCGATGGAGGTCTACAAGAACCTCGTCACGGCCATCATCGGGCCTTCGGGATGCGGCAAGAGCACGTTCATCCGCTGCTTCAACCGGATGAACGACCTCGTCCCCAGTTTCCGCCAGACCGGGACGATCCGCTACCACGGACAGGACATCGGGGGCAAGGATGTCGACCCGGTCTCCGTGCGGCGCACGATCGGCATGGTCTTCCAGCGCCCGAACCCGTTCCCCAAGTCGATCTACGACAACGTCGCGTGGGGGCTGAGGGTGCTCGGGATGAAGGACAACATGTCCGAGCGCGTCGAGCGCGCGCTCACGCAAGCCGCCCTCTGGGACGAGGTGAGGGACCGGCTCAAGTCGAGCGCGCTCGGGCTCTCCGGGGGGCAGCAGCAGCGTCTCTGCATCGCCCGCGCCATCGCGGTCGAGCCGGACGTCGTCCTGATGGACGAGCCGGCCTCGGCGCTCGACCCGATCGCCACCCAGAAGATCGAGCAGCTCCTGCACGAGCTCAAGAGCGAGTACACGTTCGTGATCGTCACGCACAACATGCAGCAGGCAGCCCGCGTCGCCGACATGACGGCCTTCTTCTCGATCTCGCGCGGCGAGGAGGGCCAGCGGTGGGGCGAGCTCGTGGAGTACGACCAGACCGAGAAGATCTTCACCGCCCCGTCCGACAAGCGGACGGAGGATTACGTCACCGGCCGCTTCGGCTGAGCTTGGACTGAGCTTCGACTGAGCTTCGACTGAGCCGGACCTGTCTTTCCTAGTAACAGACTGTTACTAGGTGCTCGGAACGCGGGTTTCCATGCCATCGGCGTGTCCCGCGAGGCCACCGGCCCGGCAAGTAACAGACTGTTACAAGGTCGGTCAGGGCTGGGGAAAGCGGGCGCTGACTTCGAGGCCCGGGCCGGGGTCGCTCGACGCCTTCACTTCGCCGCCCGCTGCCGTGACGACGTGCTTCACGATCGCCAGCCCGAGCCCCGTCCCGCGGCTCGTGCGGGCCTGGTCGCCTCGGTAGAAGCGCTCGAAGAGGCGCGGCAGGTCGGTGGCGTCGACGCCCTTGCCCGTGTCCGAGACGGTGAGTACCGGCCCTCCGGCGGGATTCGTCAGCTCGACGGTGCAGGTGCTGCCCGGCCCGGCGTAGCGGAGCGCGTTCGCGAGCAGGTTCTCGACCACGACTCGGAGCATTCGCGGCCGCAGCGGCAGCTCGACCCGGTCGTCCGCCCGAATCTCGAGCGCGATCTCGGCGTGGTTCGCGCGCTCGCGGAACAGGGCGACTACCTCCTCCACAACAGGCTTTCCCCGGGTGCGGCCGAGGGAGACGACCTCCCGGCCGGTCTCGAGCTCGCCGAGGAAGAGCACGTCGTCGATCAACTCCCGCGCCTGCTCGACCTCTTGCCGTCCCAGTTCCATCAGCTCGTCGACGTCGGCTCCGGGCAGCGTCGCGCTCTCGAGCAACACGAGCAGCCGCGCGAGCGGCGTCCTGAGCTCGTGCGAAACGGCGGCGGTGAAACCCTGCCGCAGCTCCTGGTAGGCGGGAAGCTCGGGCGGCGACTCGAGGAAGAGGACGAGGAGCTCCGGATGGGCGGCGGTCGACTCCTCGCCCAGGCGCCGACCCGGCTCCAGGCCGTTGACGGCGCTCGTGGCCGGGGGGTTCGCGGCCACGACCCGCCGCTCGCTGTCGAGGATGACGACGGGCTCGCTGCTGCTCGCCGCGACGGCCCTGGCGCGCTCCTCGTTCACCACTCCTTCACCATACAGTTACCCTTCGCCTACCCGGTCACACCTGGCTGAGCCCGATAATGAGTCAACCATGCCGAAGGTACTGATTGTCGAAGACGATGAAGTAATCGCGCAGGGGATGGCGCGCCATCTCGGCGCGGCCGGCTTCGACCCTGTCCAGGTCGGCAACGGCACGCAGGGTCTTGCCCGACTGCGCTACGAAAAGCCGGACGTCTGCGTGCTCGACCTGATGCTGCCCGGCGTCGACGGCTGGAAGCTGATCGAGACTGCTCGAAACGAGGGGATCGGCACGCCGATCGTCGTCGTCTCCGCCCGCGGCACCGAGCACGATCGCGTGCATGCGCTCGAGATCGGGGCGGACGACTACCTCGTCAAGCCGTTCTCGATGAAGGAGCTCGTGGCGCGCGTGCGCGCGGCCTCCCGGCGGGCGCTTCGGCGCGAGGAGACACCCCGTGGCGAGCCGATCGAGATCGAGGAGCTGCGGATCGACCCGCTCGAGGTGCAGGCGTACGTAGACGACCGGAGCGCCGAGCTGACACCGACGGAGTTCCGTCTCCTCTACCAACTCGCACTCGACCGCGGCCGGGTCGTCACCCGCGACGAGCTCCTGCAGAAGCTTTGGGGGCGCCGCGAGTCGCATCGCGACCGGACGGTGGACGTCTTCGTCCGCCGCCTGCGCGAGAAGGTCGACCGCCAGGCCTCGGTGCACACGTTCATCCAGACGCGCTACGGCGTGGGCTACCGGCTTGAGCCGGTTCCGAAGGCTGCGGCCCGGCGCGGCGCCGCTGCTGCCCGGTAGCGAGTCCGACACCACTGCTTCACCGGATAGAGGCCCACCAGAGGACGGTCGCTCCGCACGATTTCGGCATGAAGTTCGCCGTCGTCGCCCATCGGCGTAGCACGACGAACGAGGCGCTCGTCGCCGCGGCGCGCGCCTCGGGTCTCGAGTCGGAGCTGCTCGAGCCGCACGTGGCGCTGACGTCGCTCGAACCGGGAGACGTCGCGCTCGCAAGGCTCGACGTGCGCGAGGGGCTCGACGGCATCGAACGCGGCACCGGCGAGCTGGAGCGGCTCGTGGCCGGCGGCGTGGACGTGCGGAATCCTCCCGGCAGCCTCATCGTCGCTCACGACAAGCTGCTGACCGCTCGCACGCTCCGGCTCGCCGGCCTGCCGCACCCGCACACGACGCTCCTCAGCGCCGCGCTGCCCGCGGCGGTGCCTGAGCTGCCACTCGTGCTCAAGCCGCGCTTCGGCAGCTGGGGTCGCGAGGTCGAGCGCTGCTCGACGGCGGAGGAGCTGGACGCAGCGCTCGTCCGGCTGCAGCAGAAGCCCTGGTTCCGCGAGCACGGCGCGCTTGCGCAAGAGCTCGTGGAGCCGAGGGGCTGGGACATGCGGGTCGTCGTGGCCGGCGGACAGGTCGTTGGAGCGGCGTGTCGGATCGCCCGCGGCGACGAGTGGCGGACGAATGCCGCCCTCGGCGCTCAGGTCGAGCCCGTCGACCCGCCGCCGATCGCCCGGGCGCTGGCGCTCGCGGCGGCGCAGGCGGCTCACGGAGATCTCGTCGGCGTCGATCTCCTGCCGACGCCGAATGGTGGCTTCGTCGTGCTAGAGCTGAACGGCGCGGTCGACTTTCGCCCCTTGTACGCGCCCAACCGCGACGTGTACGCCGACGTGGTGGCCGCGCTGCTGGACGACGGCGTGCGCCAGGCTGAGCCCGTCGCAGCGTCAGTCTGAGTTCTCAGTCGTACGGCTGCGGCTGCAGGCCGGTCTCGACTTCACGACGGCCGTCCGCCTCGTAGACGACGTCGACCGTCTCGTGCTTGCGGTACGTGCCCGCTATGCCGAGCCACATCGACGCCCAGCGCCAGAAGCCGAGCCGGCCCTCCTGGGCCAGCGGACGCGGGAAGACGAGCGACCGTCCGTCCACCTCGAAGTCGCGCCCCGGCACCTGGCGGACGCCGCCGACATAGACCTCGAAGACCGACGGCACATGCTCCGGCAGTTCGATCCGCGCTCGCTCGGACACCTTCATAGAATGCCCTGCGGGTGCGCCGCAAGCTGCCGTCCCTCGCTCTAGCCGTGCTTGTCGCGCTCGCGACGGCAGGCGTCGCCGCAGGCTCGAACGGAGGCTTCTCTCCGGTCACGCCGGCATCGCCGAACGCGACCCACATTCAGCACGCGTATTACCTCATCCTCGGCTTCACGGGCGCGATCTTCCTGCTCGTCGAGTTGGTGCTCGTGATCTTCATCGTGAAGTACCGCAGCCGCGGCCGCTCTCGCGCGGTCGAAGGCGCGCAGGTACACGGGCACACGCGGCTCGAGCTGATGTGGACGGCCGGCCCGGTCGTGATCCTCGCGATCATCGCGGGCTTCGTGTTCTACGAGCTCCCGAGCATCACGCCCGCTCCGGCCGCCGCCAACCCGATCCACGTCACGGTCGAGGGCCATCAGTACTACTGGCAGTTCGACTACACCGACACCCCGGATCGCGCGCGCTCGATCGGGACGCTGCACGTGCCGGCCGGCGCGGTCGTCGATCTCAAGGTCGTGTCGCCGGACGTCATCCACAGCTGGTGGATCCCGGCGCTGGGCGGCAAGATCCAGGCGATCCCGGGCCGGGACAACCACACCTGGTTCAAGGCGCAGCCCGGTAGCTACGACGGCGAGTGCGCCGAGCTCTGCGGCGTCTACCACGCCTCGATGAACGCGACCGTCCAGGCCGAGTCCCAGCAGGCCTACAAGCACTACCTCGCCACGTGGCACGAGACGATCGGCAAGCAGCTCTGGAACGGCGTCTGCGCGACGTGTCACGGGAACCTCGGCCAGGGCGGCTACGGGCCGGCGATCAACAGCAATTCGGTTCTGATCCAGAAGGGGAGCCTCGCGTCGATCATCCACGACGGGGTCAACGGCTCAACGGGGGCGATGCCTCCCGTCGGCGACACCTGGACACCGGCCGAGCTCGACGCCCTGGCTGCCTACGCGAAGAAGCACATCTACAAAGCAGCGTCCGCGGGAGCGACGAGTGGCGGTTAGATCCGAAGCCGCCTATCCCGTCGGCTGGAAGAACGGCCGCGTCGCCAGCTGGCTCGTCACGGTCGACCACAAGCGGATCGGGATCCTGTACATCGCGACCTCGCTCGTGTGGTTCGTCGCAGGCGGGATCCTCGCGCTCCTCATGCGTGGGCAGCTTGCGACGCCGGGCGAGAAGTTCCTGACAAAGAACTCGTACAACGAGGTCCTGACGATGCACGGCACGACGATGATCTTCCTCGTCGTCGTCCCGATCCTCGCCGGCTTCGCCAACTTCCTCGTGCCGCTGATGATCGGAGCGCGGGACATGGCGTTCCCGCGTCTCAACGCCCTCTCCTACTGGCTCTTCGTCCTCGGCGGCATCGTCCTCTGGCTGAGCTGGTTCGCGAAGGGCGGCGCGGCGCACGCGGGCTGGTGGTCGTACCCGACGCTCTCGGAGAACTCCCCCTTCACGAGCCCCGGCCATGGCCAGGACTACTGGATCCTGAGCATCCACATCCTCACGCTCTCCTCGCTGCTGGGAGCGATCAACTTCATCGTGACGATCCACAACATGCGGGCTCCCGGCATGACCTGGATGCGGATGCCGCTCTTCGTCTGGGCGATCGAGACGTACGCGATCCTCCTGCTCCTTGCGCTGCCGGCGCTCTCGGCGGCGGTGACGCTGCTGCTGCTCGATCGCACGGTCGGCACGCACTTCTTCATCCCGTCGCACGGCGGCAGCATCGTGCTCTACCAGCACATGTTCTGGTTCTTCGGGCACCCCGAGGTCTACATCATGGTGCTGCCCGTCTTCGGGATGATCTCGGAGATCATCCCGGTCTTTGCGCGCAAGCCGATCTTCGGTTACAAGGCGGTCGCCTTCTCGACCCTCGCGATTGCGTTCTTCTCGATGCTCGTCTGGGCTCACCACATGTTCACGGTGGGGCTGGGGACCGGGCTCGACTCGTTCTTCATGATCTCGTCGATGGTGATCGCGGTCCCGACCGGGATCAAGATCTTCAACTGGTTGGCGACCACCTGGCGCGGGAATCTCATCTTCGACACGCCGATGCTGTTCGCGCTCGGCTTCATCGCCCTGTTCACCATGGGCGGCCTGTCGGGGATCTTCCTCGCCGCCTTCCCGGTCGACTGGCAATTGAACGACTCGTACTACGTCGTCGCCCACTTCCACTACGTCCTCTTCGGCGGCGCGGCCTTCGGCTTCTTCGGCGGCCTCTACTACTGGTGGCCGAAGATGTTCGGACGTATGCTCGACGAGCGTCTTGGCAAGTGGCACTTCTGGTTGCTGTTCGCCGGCTTCAACCTCACCTTCCTGCCGCAGCACATGCTCG
>DASXOM010000188.1:0-10240 GCA_036494245.1 Gaiellaceae bacterium | reverse complement strand
CGGCTACGGCAAGGGCTTCCACACGATCCTCGACGCGAACGTCGTGACCATGATCACGGCGCTCGTCATCTTCCTGGTCGCGGTCGCCGACGTGAAGGGCTTCGCGCTGATGCTGCTGATCGGCACCGTGATCTCGCTGCTGACGGCCGTGGTCGCGACGCGCGCGATGCTCGGGTTGCTCAGCGGCTTCAAGTGGTTCGACAGCCCGCGCTTCATGGGCGCGCAGGGCCAGCAGACGGCGAAGTGGCTCCAGATCGACTACATGGGCAAGAAAAGGCTGTGGTTCGCGATCTCGGGCGCCGTGATCGTCGCCGGCCTGATCTCGCTCGGTGCCCAGGGCCTCAATCTGGGGATCGACTTCAAGGGCGGGGTGCAGTTCCAGTTCCTGACGAACAAGCCGTACTCGCAGGCGCATGTTCAGTCGTTCATGGCGAACCAGGGCGAGCCTGACGCCGTCGTTCAGGGCCAGGGCAAGTCGGTCAACGGCGACTTCAAGAGCTGGCAGGTCCGCACAAAGACGCTCGACAGGGCCGACCAGAACAAGCTGCAGCAGAGCCTCAAGAACGACCTCGGCGCCTCTGGGGGCGGGGTGAAGAACGTCTCGGGGACGTTCGGCCACCAGATCGCGAAAGACGCGATCTACGCGATCATCGTCTCGCTGCTCCTGATCACGATCTTCATCGCGATCAGGTTCGACCTCAAGTTCGCGATACCCGTGATCCTCGCGATGCTGCACGACATCGCCATCACCATCGGCGTCTACTCGCTGGTGGGGAAGGAGGTCACGGTCGACACCGTGGCCGCGGTGCTGACCGTACTCGGGTACTCGATCTACGACACGATCATCATCTTCGACCGCGTTCGCGAGAACATCCCACTCATGCGCCGGTCGCCGTTCGCAACCATCGCCAACGTCTCGATGTGGGAGACGATCAGACGCTCGCTGGCCACCACCTTCATCACGCTGCTGCCGATCATCTGCCTCCTGATCCTCGGCGGCCAGACGCTCAAGGACTTCGCCTTCGCGCTCATCATCGGCGTCATCTCGGGTGCCTACTCCTCGATCTTCATCGCCGCGCCGCTGCTCACGATGTGGAAGGAGCGCGAGCCGGAGTACGCGCGCCGCAAGCAGCTCGCCGAGCAGGAGGGCGAGGATCCGGACGGTGGGACGCCCGCCCGTCGCAGGCCGTGGCAGCCGAAGGGCGGCCCGGCACTCGACCCCGGCACCGTTGCGCTGCAGGAGTCGGAGGCGGCGCTCTCGGCCGAGGCGACGCCGAGCCTGCTCGACGCGGTGACGTCGCCCGAGCCTGCCACGGCAAGCGCACGCCGCGAGAAGCGGTCGCAGCGGCGCCGCTCGAGGCCGCATGGCCGCGCGCGGTAGCAGCAACCTGATCCTCGACGCGGTCGAGGAGCTGCTCGCCGAGCTGCCGAGTCGCCTGCGGGGCAGCCGCGAACGGTTCTCCGAGGGTGCCCTCGGGGTGCTGCGGGGGATCGCCGACGAGCTCAATCTCGTGACGCGAGACGAGCTCGACGAGCTCGAGCTACGTGTCGCGCAGCTCGAGCACCGGATGAGGCTGCTCGAGGGCCCGAGCGACCTCCCGCCGGCGTAGCTCTTCAGCGTCTGAAGCGGTTCACGGTGGTGGCGAGGAACGTCTCGGCGTCGTAGACGATGAACGCGCACACGGCCGCGAGGGGAAGCTCGACGAACACCGCCTCCGCGACCGCCTCCCACATTTCGGCGCCGCTCTGCGAGGTGACGACGTCGAACCAGGCGTCGCAGCAGAGCATCGTGCCGGTGACGGCCGCGAGCGGGACGAGCCACTGCGTGCCGCGAAAGGCCGCCCACGCCGTCGCGGCGAACGACGCGGCCAGCGCAATGTCGAACCCCACCCAGGCGAGGTCGTAGTGGAGCGTCACATGGCGTGAGGGCAGCGTGAAGGTCAGGTAGAGAGTCCACGGAACCAACGCGACGGCGACAAGTGCAAGCAACGCTGTCAGCCGGCGCGGTAGCGGGATCCGGAGGGGCTCGTCCGACACGAACACGTTGTACCCTGGCGCCGTGATGCTGCGTGGTCTTAGCCCCGAACGGCTTCTCGCCTGGGCAGCAGCGCTCGTCGGCGCGATCGGGCTCGCTTCCGCACTGACGCCGGAGATGGCGGGCCGCGTCGACGTCGTGCAGGGAGTCCTACCGCCGGGCTGGCCCGAGGCGGCACGGGTCCTCACGGTCGCCTTCGGGATCGGCCTCATCTGGCTCTCGCGTTCGATCGCGAGACGCCGGCGGCGCGCCTGGCAGCTCGCCGTCGCGGTCGTCCTCGCGTCCGCGGTCGCGCATCTCGCGAAGGGACTCGACTTCGAGGAGGCGGCGATCTCGCTGCTTCTGCTCGTCGCGCTCCTTCGCTGGCGGAGCCGCTTCGACGTGCCGGGCGACCCCGCGAGCGTCCGGCCGCTGCTCGGCCTCGGTGCCGCCCTCGGGGGGATCGCAGCGGTTGCCGGTGGAGCGGAGATCCGCGGCATCGATCTGTCGCCTCGTACCGCTGACGCGCTCCTCGGGCTCGCGGTCGTCTTCAGCTCTCTCGCGCTCTACTTCTGGCTGCGTCCGTTCGGACACGCTGTCGCCCAGACCGTTGCCGAGCGGAAGGTCGCGCGGGCGCTGGTGGACGCATACGGCAGCGACAGCCTCTCCTTTTTCGCCCTGCGCCGTGACAAGAGCTATCTCTTCTCGCCGTCGCGCCGCGCCTTCCTCGCCTACCGCGTCGTCGCGGGAACGGCTCTCGTCAGCGGCGATCCCGTCGGCAACGAGGCGGAGATCGACGACCTCCTCGCGGAGCTGCGCCGGCTCGCCCGCGCGAACGGCTGGCGGTTCGCGGTCGTCGGCGCCTCCGACGCGCACCTCGAGCGCTATCGCGCGCTCGGGCTCAAGCCCGTCTCGATCGGGGAGGAGGCGGTGCTCAGCCCACGCGACTTCTCGCTCGAGGGGCGTGCGATCCGCAAGGTGCGCCAGTCCGTCTCACGGCTCGGGAAGGCCGGCTACTCGTTCCGCATCGTCGTCGCAGACGAGGTCGCACCCGCGCTGCAGGCCGAGCTCGAGGACGTCTCGGCCGCGTGGCGGCGCGGCGAGCCCGAGCGCGGCTTCTCGATGGCGATCGACGACCTCTACGTCCCCGGCACGGTGCTCGCCGTCGCCGAGGACGCAGAGGGTCGCGTCGGCGGCTTTCTCCACCTTGCGCCCTCGCAGGCCGGGGGCGGTTGGTCGCTGAGCGCGATGCGCCGCCGCCCGGATGCTCCGAACGGCCTGACCGAGTTTCTCGTGGTCGAGGCGCTCGCCTGGGCGCGCGACACCGGTGCGAGCGAGCTCGCGCTCAACTTCTGCGCGCTGACGGACTTCCTCGCTCCCGAGCGGGTGACGACGCCGGCGCGGCGCGTCGTGCGCTGGGGGCTCCTGCGTGCCGACAACGTCTTCCAGCTCGAGCGGCTCTACTCGTTCAACCGGAAGTTCTTCCCGGAATGGCGGCGCCGCTACATCTGCGTCGAGCGCCTCACGGACCTACCGGCGGTCGGGCTCGCATACCTCCACGCCGAGTCGTTGCTCGTACCGCCCGGCCCGTGGACGCGCGGGCGCGGAGCCCGCCGGCGACTGGCTGCCGGCAGACGCGCGGCGTAGCCTTTCGGACGTGAGCACGACACGCAGCATCGGGCGGCTGTCGGAGATCGCGCAGGTCATGGTGCGCCACGGCTTCGGGTACTTCATCGAAGCGCACAAGCTCAGCGATCTTCTGCCGGGCCGCTCGGCGGATCTCTCCGGGGCAGCCGACCCGGGCGCGTCGTCCGCCCGCGGCCAGCACCTGCGTGAGGTGCTCGACGAGCTGGGACCGACCTTCGTGAAGTTCGGTCAGCTCCTCTCGACTCGGCCCGACGTGGTGCCGCCGGACATCGTGGTCGAGTTGCGCGGCCTGCAGGACGACGTCCGGCCGTTCCCGTTCGAGCAGGCCGAACGGGTGATCGAGGAGGAGCTCGGGAACACACTCGAGCGGCTGTTCCTCGACTTCGAGCCCGCGCCGGTCGCGGCCGCGTCGATCGGCCAGGTGCATCGGGCGACCCTGCCGAACGGGCGCCGCGTCGCCGTCAAGGTGCAGCGGCCCGGCGCACCGCAGAAGATCGAAGCCGACCTCGGCCTCCTTTACCAGGCTGCGCGGCTCGCGCACGAGAGGATCCGGGCGCTCGACTTCGTCGACACGCGGCAGCTCGTGGACGAGTTCGCCCGCTCCATCCGGAAGGAGCTCGACTACCGCCAGGAAGGCCGCAACGCGCAGAACTTCCACCGCCACTTCGCCGGCGACCCGCACGTCCACGTGCCGAAGGTCTACTGGCAGTACACGCGGCCGCGCGTGCTCACGCTGGAGTGGATCGACGGGATCCAGCTCGCGGATGTCGACATGGTCACTACGACTCTCGAGGAGCGGCGCGAGATCGCATACCGGATCACCGAGGCGTGGATGGCGATGATCTTCCGGCACGGCTTCTTCCACGGCGACCCGCACCCGGCGAACATCCTCCTGCCGACCGAGGCGGGGACGATCGGGCTCGTCGACTTCGGCGCCGTCGGGACGCTCACCGACGACGACATGTCGAAGCTGACCGGCCTCTTCATCGACGCCGCGAACGAGAACATCGACCAGCTGCCGAAGCGGCTGGCGGACCTCGGCGTGCGCTACCCGAAGGAGCGGGAAGGAGAGTTCCTCGCCGAGCTGCGCGAGCTGTACTACCGCTACTACGGCTCCAGCCTGAGCGAGGTCGACCCGATCCAGGTCATCCGCGAGGGTTTCCAGCTCATCTACTCGATGAACCTGCACCTGCCGGCGCGCTTCCTTCTGCTCGACCGCACGCTTGCGACCCTGGCCTCGGTCGGCGGGGAGCTCTATCCCGACTTCAACGTCTTCGAGGTCGCGCGGCCGTACGCCCGCGACCTGATGCTCGACCGGTTCGCCCCTCACCGGATCGCGCGCCGCGCCCGCCGTGAGGCAATCAGCTACGCACAGGTGCTCGCCGAGGCGCCGCACCAGTTCCACGACTTCATGGAGGAGATCCGGGACGGACAGATCGAGGTCGGCTTCGTGCACAAGGGGCTCGACGACCTGCTCGCGAAGCTCGACACGCTCTTCAACCGGATCGTGGTCGCGATGATCGTGGTCGGCGGGCTGATCGGCTCGAGCCTGATCGGGATCTTCGCCACGGCCGGGCCGCAGGTGCTCGGGATCAACGTGATCTCGATCGGCGGCTTCGCCCTCTCGGCCGTGCTCGGGATCTGGCTCCTCTGGGGCGTCGTCCGCAGCGGCCGGCTGTAGAGCGTTCGTCACGCTTTAGCGCGAAAGGACATCTGGCGGAGACGGATCGTCGCGCCTAGCCTCGGGGACATGAAGGCACTGCTCCTCGCCGAGGCGGAACCGGCCGTTCGCGGCTTCCTCGAGCGCCAGCTTCGTAACGACGGGTTCGACGTCGTGTCGTGCGAACGAGCGGAGCAGCTGCCACGCGCGGCGGATCCCGATGTGCTCGTCCTCGGCGACGCCGAAGCGCTCGATCGCGGAGTCGTCCCCGACTGCCCGGTGATCGTGCTCGGCAGCGCGGACCCGGCGGCCCGGGTGCGCGCGCTCGCCCGCGCCGACGACTGCCTGGCGCGGCCGTTCGTCTACGAGGAGCTGCTCGCGCGAATCCACGCGCTTCTCCGTCGCTGCCCGCCACGGCTCGAGCTGCTCGAGGTGCCTCCGCTCGCCATCGACCGCGCGGCACGCCGCGTCACGGTGAACGGGAACGCGGTGGAACTTCCGCAAAGGAGTTCGCGCTGCTGGTGAAGCTCGCCCTGGATCCCGACCGTGTCTTCACGCGCGAGCAACTGCTCCGCGACGTCTGGGGCTTCCGCACCTACGTCCCGACCCGGACGCTCGAGTCGCACGCGTCCCGTGTTCGGCGGAAGCTCGACGCGGCCGGCTTGCCAGGCTGGGTCGTGAACGTGTGGGGCGTGGGCTACAAGCTCCGGCACCTGCCCGCCGGCTGAGGCAGCTGGCGGGTCAGTAGCAGCGTCTTGGCCGTTGGCGGCGATCTGTAAGCACACGTCCGGGGAGGGCCAGGGCGCAGCCGATTCCGACCGCTCGCGGGCATAGATTGGATGGGCTGTGGTGCCTTGGAAGACAGCCGGAGCAGTCCTCGTCGGAGCAGCGACCGTCCTCGCGGCCGGTGTCGAACTCACCAAGCTAGACCGGCGTTACCTAGAGATCCTCGGTTGGGCCATGGTGGCGTGCGGAATCGTTGTGATGCTGGGCGCGGTTCTCTGGCTGGTGCTGCGTCTCATTCTGCCGCGACTCGTCAGCCTCCTTGGAGCACAGATCAATGAACGGCTGGCCCGCGAGATCGCCGTCCCCGTAATCGACCTTGACGACTTGGCCTCACGGGTTGCTGAGCGTGTGCCTGTACCGGAGGGTCCATCTCCGCTCTTCCCACAGCAGGTTGCGGCATCCGTCGTGCATGAACTCCAGCAGCACAAGCTTGTGCGGACTCCGGAACTCGCAGAGACGCCGAAAAAGCGGCGGCAGGTTGCACACGACGCCATGGCGATCCTCGCGGAGCACCTCATCAACCTGGAGGGGAACAAGAGCAAGCTCGCGCCTCTCAGTCGTGGCACATGGGAGATCGAGAAGGCCGTACTCCAGGAAAGCCCCATCTACGACGACGCTGTGGAAGTGACCAACCGAGCGTTCGTTCTGATCTCGCATCTCGAGAGCCACACGAGCCACATGTACGAAGCGGAGTGGGTGGAGGCGGCGCGGTACGCAAGGGACGCGATCGACGCGCTTAGAGCCGCCATCAAGGAAGACGCATAGGAGCATGTCCGCATGGCTTCCAGTCGTCACGCTCGTGGGCGGTTACGGCCTCAGTCAGCTGGCCGACCTCCGCAGGGAGAGGCGCGACGATCGGCTGCGGCTCGTTGAACGGCAGCAGCAGTTGGACGACGAGCGGCGGCACCGCGAGGCCGACCTCCAGCACGAGGCGCTGCGTGAACTCCAGGAGGCAGGGCACGCGCTGCTGCAGGCTTCGACCGCCGACGTGCTCGACCGGGCCGACGATGCCAAGGAGCGGGGCGTTCCGTTCCTGCAGGCGCAGGGGTCGGACCGGGCATCCGAAGAGATCCGCGCCGGGTTGGGTCGCCTCTTCATCCTGGAGGCACGGGTGCAGGACGAGACGACCCGCAAGCTGACGAACTCGCTCGAGGCGGCATGCGGTGGCCCTGCATTCCTCGCGTGCGACACGGTGCAGGCCGCGCTGCGCTTGCTCAATGACGGCTGGCAGATCTTCGGCACGCTCAACGAGCGGGTGGGCGTGCTACTCCGCGAGCGCTACTGACGCCTGGGGTATCTCAGCACGCGTCTCCGTCCCGACGCGCACGCTCGAGTCGCACGCATCCCGTGTTCGGCGGAAGCTCGACGCGGCCGGCTTGCCAGGCTGGGTCGTGAACGTGTGGGGCGTGGGCTACAAGCTGCGCCATGTCCCGGCCCTTTGAGGCGTCGGTCCCTCGCGCGAGTGATGCAGGCGTGGCCAACGTTGCTCGATAAGGCGTATACGACAACTCTGCGGCGGAGGAGGCACTGGGATGACGGTGACTGTCAACTACCGGAGAGAGCGCCTCAGACGCGGGTGGCTCGACCTTTTCCAAGACGGTGAAACCGCACCGTGGGGCCTCGCGTGGGCTCCGGACTTCGGCGAGCCCGATTGGCCCGGACACACCTACTCGCCGGAAGACGACGATCTGCCGAGTGACTATCCGGATCCGGCCGACGCTGACGCGCTCGTCGAGTGGGGGCGGAAGCACTTCGGCCCTTAGAGAAGCGCGCCCTCCAGGCGGAGGAGCCACTCCTTCCGGTCGAGCCCGCCGCCGTAGCCGGTGAGGCTGCCGTTCGCTCCCACCACGCGGTGGCAGGGGAGCACGATCGGCAGCGGATTCCGGTTCATCACGGTGCCGACGGCCCGCGCCGCGCGCGGAGCGCCGACCTGCGCGGCGAGCGTGCCGTAGGTCGTCGTGTGGCCGTACTCGACCCGGTTCAGTTCCTCCAGCACGCGCCGGTGGAATTCCGGCGTCGCGCGGAGGTCGAGCGCCATGTCGAAGGCGTGCCTGCGGCCGGCGAAGTACTCGTCGAGCTCTCGGCGCACGAGGTCGAGCGCCTTCGGCGAGCGCAGGACGCGGGGCCCGAACTGCCGGGCGAGCCGTTCGAGCTCGGCCTCCGGCTCGGGGTCGAAGTTGACCCGGCAGAGCCCGAGCTCCGAGACGCCGACGAGCAGGGGGCCGACAGGCGTGTCGTCGAGCACGTCGTAGGCGACGTCGAGCTCGCCCGACGCGGCCGCGGCCGCGCGGAAGCGCTCGTCGAGAACGGTGGGGACTGCGGTCATCGCTGCTCCTTCTCCTTCCGCAGCCGCCGCACGCCGGCGGAGGCCGCCTGTCGCGCTGCCTGCTCGTTCGAGCCGAGCGCGGCGCCGATCGTGTCGTAGTCGAGGTCGTAGCCGTAGCGAAGGACGACCGCTGCGCGCTCCTTCGGCGGCAGGTCGTCGGTCAGCGGCGCGAGGTCCTCGACCGCCGGCCGCTGGTCCTCGCCGGCCGGCTCGACCGACAGCTCTGCCGTCGGCCGCTCCCGTCGCGCCCCGTCGACGATCGCGTTCGTGGCGATCGTAAGCACCCATGCGCGCAGGTGCTCGCCGTGCTCCAACCGGCCATAGGCGCGCAGCGCGCGCAGGAACGTCTCCTGGAAGAGGTCGTCCGCCCGGTCGCGGCCTGCGCGGCGGCGCAGCAAGGCGAGCACCTCGCCCTTGTGGGACTCGTAGAACAGCTCGAAGGGAGGAATGCCGCTCACCGTCCAGTCAAACGTAACGGCGGGTCAAGATGTGAGGTGATGAACGTCGCGGTCGTGGGGCACGTCGAATGGGTCGAGTTCGCCCGGGTCGAGCATGCGCCCGCGCCGGGGGAGATCGTGCATGCGCTCGAGACGTGGGAGGAGCCTGCGGGCGGGGGAGCCGTCGCGGCGGTCCAGCTCGCGAATCTCGCCGGCTCCTGCCTTTTCTTCACCGCGCTCGCCGCCGACGATCTCGGCCGCCGCTCGCGCGAGGAGCTCGAGGCACGGGGCGTCACCGTGCATGCGGGTCAGTCGCCCGGGACGCAGCGCCGGGCGCTCACTCACGTCGACGAGGACGGCGAGCGCACCATCACCGTGCTCGGCGACAAGCTCCTGCCCTCCGGCGAGGACGGATCGCTCCCGTGGGAAGAATTGCATCGCTGCGACGCCGTCTACTTCGTGAGCGGCGACGTCGCGGCCCTGCGTGCGGCGCGCCACGGTCCCGTCCTCGTCGCCACGGCGCGCGAGCTTGCGACGCTGCGGCGTGCGGCCGTCGAGGTGGACGTGCTCGTGGGGAGCGGGGAGGACGCTGCGGAGAGGTTCGAATCCGGTGAGCTCGAGCCGGAGCCGCCGATCGTCGTCACGACGGCCGGCCAGCTCGGTGGCTGGATCCGGCCGGGCGGGCCGTTCCGCGCGGCGCCGATACCAGGCCCGATCTCCGATGCCTACGGCTGCGGAGACTGCTTCGCCGCCGGGCTCACGTTCGGGCTCGCGGCCGGGAAGCCGGTCGACGAAGCGGTGGCGCTCGGCGCGCAATGCGGCGCGATGGTCCTGACGGGCCGCGGCGCCTACGAGCATCAGCTCACGGCGGAGGATCTGCCTCTGGGGTAGACAGGTGGGCCGCTGTGGAGTAAAGTGGGGGGCAGTGGAGAGATAGGGAGAGCGGCCCCATGCTCCTAGGCGAATACGAGCATACGATCGACGACAAGAACCGTCTGACGCTTCCGGCCAAGTTTCGCGGGGCATTCGAAGGCGGCGTCGTCGTCACGCGCGGCCTCGACGGCTGTCTCTGGGCGTGGACCCCTGACGGCTGGGCGGGTTACCGCGACTCCACGCTCGCCTCGTTCCATCCGCTGAGCAAGGAAGGCCGCCAGATGCAGCGCCACTTCTTCTCCGGCGCGAGCGAAACGACGCCGGACAAACAGGGGCGCGTCAGCCTGCCGCCCACGCTGATCGCCCACGCGAAGCTCGGCCGCGACGTCGTCGTCGCCGGGGTCAACGACCACCTCGAGATCTGGGACCGCGCGGCCTGGCAGCGCGAGCTCGCCGAGGTCGAAGGGAGTGCTGAGGATGTTGCCGAACGTCTTGCA
>DASXOM010000187.1:0-14756 GCA_036494245.1 Gaiellaceae bacterium | reverse complement strand
CTCGCTGCCGTGCCGCCCGATGCCGCCGCCGAGCTCGTCGAGCGTCCGCTCGAACCGCTCCCGTTCGTCGGCGACGAGCTGCAGGAGGCCGTCCCGTTCGGCCTCGAGCTCACGGATGTTTCCTTCCAGCGCCTCGGCGTTTCGGCGAGCCGCCTCCGACTCTCGTGAGAGCTGCGTCGCGAGGTTCGCGAGCGCCCGGCGGTGCTCCTCCAGCTCCGAGACGGTCGCTGCGAGCTCCGCCTGGAGCTCGGCGATGATCGTCGACTTGCGGCGCCAGCGCGTCGACCGCGGACCCGCGGCCTCCACGGGCGTCTTCTCGGTCAATTCCGCAACCGGCATCTCCTCGGTGTGACCGGCCACGATCGCCACCGTGCCCACCAACGCGGCCATACAGATCCCGGCGGCGTAGAGTAGGCCGGGGACGCCGCCGACGATCACGTAGGCAGCCGCGGCGGCCGCGACTCCCAGGCCGGCAGCGCCCGCTGCGGCGAGCTTCCGTGCCGGCGTGCCGCTCACTGCAGGTGGCCGCCCTGGATGATCGCTGCGAGCTCGTGGGTCTTCGACAGTGCCCGCTCGAGCCGGTTGTTGCGGTCGGTCAGGTCATGCCTGAGGCGCTCGACCGCCTCCTGGTCGCGGAGGCGCTCGACGCGCATCCGCTGAAGCTCCGTCTCGAGCTCTTGCACGCGCTGCTCGCGCGCGGCCATCTCGCCACCGAGCTCCTGCAGCTTGCCGCGCAGGTCCTGCAGCCGCGTCGCCTCGCTGTCGAAGGCCGTGAGGACGCGCTCGAGCGACCGTCCCCAGACCGGCGCGGCAGCGGCCGCACCGTTCGTCACAGGGTCGGTCCCGGAGGACACTGTTGCCATCGACGCCGCATCGAGCAGGGACGCGAGGGTCGAGGTCTTGACGACGCCGATGTCGAGGGCGCCGGAGAAGTGCTCGCGAATGCCGGCAATGCGCTCCGGCGTTGCGTCGGCGAGGACGACGCGGACGTTGCCGTCGGCGCAGCGGACCGGAGCAGCGCCGATGCGGGCGAGCTCCTCGCCGCCGACACGGGCGGCGGATTCGCTGTCGATCAGAAGCGGTTCGTCGTCGAGGTAGGGGAGCTCCCAGCTGCGCGCGGTTGTGATCGCCGCGCTGCGCTCGTCGCCGGGCTCGACGCGCTGTTCGTCGTCGAACGTCGTCTCGTTTTCGCTCTCGAAGTAATAGTTATCCACTGCTCGCCTCCAGTTCGCGTATCTGCCCAGTTCGATTTAGCCCGGTTATCGGCTTCTGCTGCGCCGTTCTTTAGGCGCGAAGCCGCTTACACCTGCGCGAGATAGACGCAGACGTCGCCATCGGGCAGCGTGCGGCCGCTGCGCACGACCTCGTAGAGGATGGGCTCCTCCGAGTCCGACAGAACGAGTTCGACTCTCTGGCCGGCCTGCGGGGGTACGCCCGTCTGCGGGACGAGCTCGTAGCCGTTCGGCCCGGGCACGAACAGCGAGTACTCGATCACTTCGGCTTCGGCGGCAGGCTCGTCGACTTCGGCGTGGGCCTCCGGGTCTGCCTGTTCGTCGCTGACGGGCTCGTCCGGGAGCTCGTCGCTGCCGGTGGAGAGCTCGGTCGCGAGCGAGCGAATCGCGTCGAGGGCCTCGAGCAGCCGCTCCGAGTCGACCTGGACCTGCGCCTCGCGCTTGTCGGCGGCGGCAGCCGCTGCGGCGAGCTGCTCGATCGAGCGGCCGAGCTCCTCCTCCAGCACCGTGCGCTGGGCGAGCAGTGTCTCCCGCTCGGCGTGGTGGCGATCCTGTTCGTCGGCGAGTAGGCGCGTCCGCTCCTCGGCCTCCGCCTGAGCCTCGGCGGCGATGGTCTGGAGCCGCTCGAGCTCGGCCACCGCGCGGTCACGCTCGGCCTCGAGGGCGATCTGAGACTCGCGCACGCGCTCGGCCTGCCGCAGCAGCTCCTGGGCCTCCTCGAGCTCGGCCGCCAAGCTGTCGCGCTCCTCGACGACCCCCCGCAGCTCGGCCGCGGCGCTCTCGCGCGCCTCGGCGAGGATGTGCTGGAGGCGGTCGACCTCGGTACGAAGCTCGTTGCGCTCCTCGACGGCGGGCGCGGCCACGGAGAGCCGCTCCAGGGCGTCGCCGAGCTCCTCCTGGAGCCGCTCGCGCTGCGCGCTGATCTCGTCGCGCTGCTCGGTGAGCTCGTCGCGCTCGCCGGCGTGCCGCTCCTGCTCCTCGGCCAGTCGGCGTTCCTGCTCGCTTCCCGAGGCCTCGGCTTCGGCGAGCGCGTTCTGCAGGCTCTCGACCTCCTGGCGGGCGTGGTCGCCCTTCTTGCGGAGCCGTGCGACTGTCTCCTCGTGCGTGGTCTGCAGCTCGGCAAGAGTGCTCTCCAGCCGGTCGACGTCGCCCGAGAGCCGGTCGCGCTCGGCATCGGCGGCGGCTTGCGCTTCGGCGAGCGAGGACCCGAGCTGCTCGACCTCGGCGCGAAGCCGGTCCCGCTCCTCGGCGGCAGGGCCCGCGGCGGCGAGCTGCTCGAGCACGTCGCCTAGCTCCTCCTGCATCCGGTCGCGCTGGACTGCGATCTCGTCGCGTTGCGCGGTGACTTCGTCGCGCTGCGCGGTGAGATCGTCGCGCTCCACGGCGTGCCGCTCCTGTGTCTCGGCGAGAGTCCCGCGGAGCTGCTCGAGCTCGGTCGCGGCCTCGTCGCGCGCCTCCTGGAGCCGCGCGAGCTCCTGCTCGCGCTTGTTCCCCGTCTCGGCGAGGACGGTCTGCAGACGCTCGATCTCCGCCGTCGCGCGCTCGTTCTCTTCCTGGAGACGGCCCAGGTCCTGCTCGTGCGCCTTGCGCGTCTCGGCGAGGGTTACTTCGAGCCTGTCGGCGTCGGCCGCGCGCCGTTCCTCGTCGGCGGTCGAGGCCTGCAGACGCTCGAGCTCTGCAGTGGCGTGCTCGTGCTCCTCCCGTAGCTCGGCGAGCTTCTGCTCGTGCCCATTCTGCGTCTCGGCAAGGGCGGCTTCGAGCCTTTCGACGTCGGCCACGAGCCGCTCCTGGTCGGCGGTTGCGGCCTGCAGGCGCTCGAGCTCTGCGGTGGCATGCTCGTGCTTCTCCTGCAACTCGGCGAGCTTCTGCTCGTGGGTCGTCTGAGTCTCGGTGACGGCACGCTGCTGCTCGACCGCGACCGCCTGCGCCTCGGCGAGGAGCGCTTCTAGGCGCTCGATCTCGCCGCGCAGCTGCTCCAGCTCTGCGGGGTCGGTCTCGATCGCGGGCGGCGCTTCCGCGCTCTCCTCGGCCTCGTCGGACACTTCTTCAGGCTCGGGCTCCGGGGTCTCGTCGCTCTCCTCGGGTGCGACTTCCAGCGGCTCTGCGTCGGCCTCGAGCTCCTCAACCTCCGCAACCTCCGGTGCCTCCACAACTTCCTCGACGTCCACAACTTCCTCGGTCGCCGCGACCTCGTCGGCCTCTGACTCAGCCGGCTCGGCTGCTTCGTTCGCCGGTACGTCGTCGGCCGGCTCGGGGCTCGTCCGGTCGGGGGCGACCGCCGTCGCTGCAAGCCGGAGCTTGGGGAGTCCGGCGCGCGTCTCTTCGGCGTCACCCTCTTCGTCCACGGGTGGGGCGCCGAGCGCGAAGCCGTACTCGGTTTTGAGAGCGCCGCCGCTCTGCATCGCCAGCGCGTGTGCGACCGCCGCACCCGAGGCAAAGCCGAGCTCCACGATGATCTGGCCGAGCGGGCGCTTCGACTGCTGCTGGACTTCGAGAACGGTCGCGAGCTGCTCCTCGCTGATGAGCCCGAGCTCGGTCATCAGCTCTCCGAGCTGACGCTGAGGCAAGCGCTCCCTTTCGGAGGACGCACTCATGTCAGTTCCCCACCGGCCGCAGTGAAGTCACAGCAGATCTATCGGCGCCGGAAGCATCGAGCTTGAACGCAGCGGACTGCGTCGGGAAAACGCTTGTTCGAGGGATGGCTCGCCGCGGCGCTCGTGACGACAATTGGGCCAGGACAACTGCGGCGTCCGCTACAGACGAGTGGAAAAGGAGCGCCGCATGTCCAGCACCATCGAGGAGAGCATTACCCACAGGGACAGCCTGCTCGAGGTCGAGTACGCCGTCGCTCGCAGAGAAGTCGAGCGCGCCGAGCTCGCCCGCGATGTCGAAGCACAGCATGAGCGGTTGCACAGCCTGCGAGCCATCGTGCTCGAGGAGCTCACGAAGCAGCGCCGCGTCGCGATGCCCCGGTGGCCCAGCGGGCCGAAGGTCACTGCCTCGCTCGTCGACGAGGACGACTGGTGGAACAAGATGCTCGGGAGGAACAAGGCGGCGTAGTTCAGCCGCGCCCCGCGGTGGGGAAGCTCGGGACGCCGGGCTTCCCCGGCGCGCGTCAGGGCCCGGTCGTCGTCGTTGTTGTTGTTGTTGTCGTCGTTGTTGTCGTCGTCGTCGTTGTCGGCGGAGGCGGTGGCTTCTTGTTGGTGGTCGTCGGTGGCGGCGGAGGCGCCGTCGTGGTCTGAAGCGTCGTCGTGTGCAGGGTCGTCGTGTGCAGGGTCGTCGGCTTGGCGGTCGTGGTCCCCACGGTCGTGTTCTTCTTGTGCGTGTGCTTGTGCTTGGGCTTGCAGCCGCCGCGCGGGCGCGCGTCGCGCCAGGTGCGCGCGAACTGGTAACGCCCGCACCACGGCTTGAAGGGCGGCGATCCGGGACTCTCGAACTGCTCGACCGGCTGTCCCTGTAGCGCGCCCGTCATGTACGTGTGCCAGATCTCTGCCGGCAGCGTGCCGCCGGTGACGCCGGCGATCCCGTGCACGCCCTTCATCGGGCGCTCGCTCGTCGGATAGCCGACCCATGTGACCGTGGTCAGCTGCGGCACCCAGCCCGCGAACCACGCGTCCGCGAAGCTGTCCGTCGTGCCGGTCTTCCCGGCGGCGGGCCGGCCGGGGAGCGCCGCGGCCGTGCCTGTCCCCGACTGGACGTTCGCCTCCAGCACCTTCGTGACGACCGCCGCGACCTTCGGGTCGACGACCTGCTTCCCCCTCGGTTTGGAGGCCTGCTCGGCGTGACCGCCGGGAAAGACGACCTTGTCGAGGATGCTCGGCTGGTGCGCGACGCCACCGTCGGCGAGCGTCGCGTACGCGGTGGCGAGGTCGAGCGGGCTGACCGCGTTCACGCCGAGCACGATCGAGGGGACCGGCTTGAGATCCGACTGGATCCCCATCCGGTGCGCGAGCCCGGCGATCGGCTTAGGGCCGAGGTCGAGCGTGAGGCGGGCGTAGACCGTGTTGTCGGAGAGGAGGGTGGCCTGCGTGAGCGGGATCCGGCCCGAGTACGTGTTCTCGAAGGTGTGGACCCGCCAGTCGTCGGGCCCGACGAACGGCGCCGAGAGATACTGCGTCGAGTATGGGTTGATCTCGCGCTGCACCGCCTGCGTCAGCACGAACATCTTGAACGTCGACCCCGACTGTCTCTGGCCGTCCACCGGCAGGTCGTACGCGATGCGCTGCCCGGTCTGGGCGATCGCCATCGCGCGGATCCGGCCTGTCTTCGGGTCGATCGAGACGACAGAGCCCGCCGGGTCGCCCTTGCGGTCGAGCGTGCTGAGGATCGAGCGCGTCGCGTCGGTTTGCATCTTCGCGTCCAGCGTCGTGTAGATCCGCAGGCCGCCGCGGCGCACGCGCTCCGCCCCGTACTCGTTCACGAGTTGGTTGGTGATGTAGCCGGTCAGGTACGTCTGGCCCGCGAGTCCCGGCGCCTGTCGCGGATGCAGGCCGAGCGGGCTGTGAACCGCCCGTCGGTAGCGCGAACGGGAGATGTCGCCCGCCTGCAGCATCGCCCGCAGGACCTCCGTCCGGCGTGTCTTCGCAGCCTCCGGCCGGCTGAGTGGGTCGTACGCCGACGGCGCCTGCGGCAGCCCGGCGAGGAGCGCCGCCTGCTCCAGCGAGAGATCCTTGGCGTGCACGCCGAAGTACGCCTCGGCGGCCGCCTCGATCCCGTACGCCTCCTGGCCGAAGTAGATGTCGTTGAGGTAGGCGGTGAGGATGCGGTCCTTGCTCCATTGCTCGTCGAGCTGGACCGCGAGGCAGCCCTCGGTGAGCTTCCGGCCGAGCGACTGGGTGGGAGTGAGGTAGAGGTTGCGCACCAGCTGCTGCTCGATCGTCGAGCCGCCCTGCTCGTACCCGCCGGCCGAGACGTCGCTCTTCAGCGCCCGGACGATTCCCACGTAGTCGATCCCGTTGTTCGAGTAGAAGCGGCTGTCCTCGGTGTCGACGATCGCCTTCCGCATCACGGGGCTGATCCGCCGGATCGAGACGGGCTGGCGGTTGCCGCTCTTGCCGAGCAGCCCGAGATGTGTGCCGTCGCTCGCCAGGATGATGCTCGCCCGCGCCGCACCGTGCGCCTCGAGCCCGTCGAGGCTGCACGAGTACCAGAAGAACGGCCCGGCGACGGCAGAGCCGACCGCGAAGGCGCCGATGAGCACAACGACGCAGGCGGCCGCGATCTGCAGCCCCCGCTTCAAGCGCAGCCCTCCTGTTGCGCGCGTGCCTTCTCCCATACGCCCTGGGATAAACGGCGGGGGCGGATTCTGGATACGGGAGTTAGCGCCGGAACAGGCGGTCGAGCAGGCCGCGCTTCGGCGGCTCGGGCTCGGGCTCCGCCACAGCAGGAGGCTCCGACGGAGGAGCCGGCCGCTCCGGCAGCTCGTCCTCCGGCGGCAGCATCGAACGCGGCACCGCTCCCCGCTCGCGCTGGGCGCGGATCGCCGCGTTCATCTCGTCACGCTGCGACTCGTCGTCCACCGTCCTCAGGGTACGCCGCACAGCACGCGCCTCCTCTCGTAGGCTCGCGACCATGTGCTTCGACCTCGACTCAGAGCCGCCGATCCCGCGGATCTCGGGCGCCGCCGTCTCCCACGAGGACCTCGTCCTCGAAAGCGAGGACGGCAACAAGTTCGCAGCGTTCCGGGCATTGCCGGATGGCGACCTCTCGACCGGCGTCGTGATCCTGCCGGACGTCCGCGGCCTCTACCGCTTCTACGAGGAGCTTGCGCTCCGCTTCGCCGAGCGCGGCCATGCCGCGATCGCCTTCGACTACTTCGGACGCACCGCCGGCATCGAAAAGCGGCCGGACGACTGGGACTACATGCCGCTCGTGCAGCAACTCACGCACAAGCAGGTGCAGGCCGACGTCGGCGCCTGCGTCCGCAGCCTCCGCGCTCTCGCTGGAAGCGTCGTCGGCCAAGCCGACGACGCCCGGCGGGAAGACCGGGCGCCCGAGGCGCCCGGGGGCGGCTGCAGCGCGATCTTCACCGTCGGCTTCTGCTTCGGCGGCAGCGGCTCGTGGGCGGCGGCGGCCTGGGGCCACGGCCTCGCCGGCGCCGTCGGCTTCTACGGCCGGCCGGGCCGGATGATCGACCTCGTGCCGCAGCTCGAAGCGCCGATCCTCGCCCTCCAGGGCGGGGCGGACCAGGGCATCCCGCACGAGGACAACGTTGCCTTCGAGCAGGCCCTGAGCGACGCCGGCAAGGACTACGAGGTGATCGAGTTCGAGGGCGCGCCGCACAGCTTCTTCGATCGCAAGCAGGAGGAGTTCCAGACGGCGTCCGACGAGGCCTGGCAGCGGACCCTCGAGTTCATCGAGGCCCACAGGTAGTTTCGGCGGGGCGCGGCTCGGAACGGAAGAGCATGCCCCGTTACCTGCTCGCGCTCGGTCACGAGCGCTTCACGCCGACCGAGCTCCTCGAGCAGGCCGCCGCGGGCGAGGAGGCGGGCTTCGACCTCATCGGGTGCTCCGACCACACCGCACCCTGGTGGACGTCGGAGACGGCGCCGACGGCATGCGGCAACGCCTGGGTCTGGCTCGGCGCCGCCGCTCGAGTGACGCGCAGCGTCGCGCTCGGCACGGCGGTGACGGCGCTCGTCCACCGGTACAACCCGCTGGTCGTCGCGCAGCAGGCCGCGACGCTCGAGACGCTGGCGCCCGGCCGCGCCTTCCTCGGCGTCGGCTCGGGAGAGGCGATGAACGAGGTGCCCGCCGGAATGGACTGGCCCGCGACCGAAGAGCAGCTCGCCCGTACCGAGGAGGCGCTCACGATCGTGACCCGCGTCCTCGACGGCGAGACGGTCGACTTCGAGGGGCGCTTCTTCCGCACACGCGGGGCAAGGCTCTGGTTCGATCCCGGACGCAGGCCGCCCATCTACATGTCCGCTTTCCACGAGGGCGCGGCCGAGGTCGCCGGACGGCTTGCCGACGGGCTCTGGACGCTCGGCGACCCGGAGCAGGCGCCGAAGGTGATCGAGGCCTATCGCCGCTCGTGCGACGAAGCAGGACGCGAGCGGGGCGAGATCGTCGTGCAGGCGCTCTTCTCGTGGGCCGACGACGACGACGCCGCCCTGGCGGGTGCGCGGGAGTGGAAGGGGACGATGGTGGACGAGATGTACACCGACGACGTCCACGACCCCGCCGAGATCTATCGTCGCGGCGAGGCGGAGATCTCCGACGGCGAGCTCCTCGAGAACGCGATCGTGTCGTCGGATCCGCAGAAGCACGTCGAGCGGATCCGGCAGCTCGAGGAGATGGGCGCGACGATCGTCGGCTTGATGAACGTCTCCGGCAAGGCGCCGCTCGAGGCGCTGCGCGTCTACGGGCGCGACGTGTTGCCGCAGCTGCGCGTCTAGGCGTTTCCCGATTCGCCTCGCGGACCACAACCCGGGGAAGAGCAACTCCGAGGAGGAACGACATGGGCGAGCTCGTCGCCGACTATTTCTTGAAGCGCCTGCGCGAGTGGGGCGTGCACCGGATCTACGGTTACCCAGGCGACGGGATCAACGCCTTCCTCGGCGCGCTCGACCGGGCCGACGGCGACCCCGACTTCATCCAGGCCCGCCACGAGGAGATGGCCGCCTTCATGGCGTGCGGCCACGCGAAGTTCGCCGGACCCGACGCGCTCGGTGTCTGCATGGCGACGTCCGGCCCCGGCGCCATCCACCTCCTCAACGGTCTCTACGACGCGAAGCTCGACCACGTCCCCGTCGTCGCGATCGTCGGCCAGCAGAAGCGCTCCTCGCTGGGCTCGCACTACCAGCAGGAGGTCGACCTCCAGGTCCTGTTCAAGGACGTGTCGGAGTACGTCCAGGTCTGCATGGTCCCGGAGCAGGCGCGCCAGCTCGTCGACCGCGCCTGCCGGATCGCGCTGGACCACCGCGGCGTCAGCACGATCATCGTCCCGAACGACGTCGCCGAGCTGGACAGCGTCCCTTCGCCGCCGCGCACGCATGGCTCCGTCTACTCGAGCGTCGGCTACAGCCGCCCGCGCGTGCTGCCGCAGGAGTCCGACATCCAGCACGCGGCCGAGATCCTGAACGAGGGGGAGAAGGTCGCGATGCTCGTCGGCCAGGGCGCCCGCGGCGCCGCCGAGGAGCTCGAGCGCGTCGCCGACCTGCTCGGCGCCGGGGTCGCCAAGGCGCTGCTCGGCAAGGACGTGCTCGCCGACGACCTCCCGTACGTGACGGGCTCGATCGGGCTGCTCGGGACGATCCCGAGCTACGACATGATGGAGGACTGCGACACGCTGCTCATGGTCGGCACGAGCTTCCCGTACGCCGAGTTCCTGCCGAAAGAAGGCCAGGCGCGTTGCGTCGAGATCGACATCAAGGCGGACATGATCGGCATCCGCTACGCGGCCGACGTGCAGCTGATCGGCGACGCGAAGGAGACGCTCAAGGCGGTCGAGCCGCACCTCGTGCGCAAGGAGGACCGCGGCTGGCGCGAGCAGATCGAGAAGAGCGTCCGCGACTGGTGGGACATCGTCGAGCGCCGCTCGATGATGGACGCGGACCCGATGAACCCGCAGCGGGTCGTCCACGAGCTCTCGCAGGTACTGCCGGAGGACGCGATCATCACGGCCGACTCGGGCTCCTCGACCAACTGGTTCGCCCGCCAGCTGAAGCTGCGCAAGGGCAACCTCGCCTCACTCTCGGGAACGCTCGCGACGATGGTGCCCGGCGTTCCCTACGCGATTGCCGCGAAGTTCGCGCATCCCGGCCGCCCCGTGATCTGCTTCGTCGGCGACGGCGCCTTCCAGATGCTCGGCATGAACGAGATGCTGACCGTCAAGCGCTACATGGAGCGCTGGCACGACAAGCGGCTCATCTTCTGCGTCTTCAACAACCAGGACCTCAACCAGGTGACCTGGGAGCAGCGGGTGATGGAAGGCGACCCGAAGTTCCCGGGCACGCAGTGGCTGCCGAACTTCGACTACGCCGCCTACGCCGAGCTCTGCGGGCTGAAGGGAATCTTCTGCGACGACGGCGACCGGGTACGCTCGGCGTGGGAGGAAGCGCTCGGCGCGGACCTGCCGGTCGTGCTCGAAGTCAAGACCGACCCCGAGATCCCGCCGCTGCCGCCGCACATCCGTGAGGAGCAGGCCAAGAAGATGGCCCAGGCGATGGTCAAGGGCGATCCCGAGCGGATGGGCGTGATGGAGAAGTCCCTGCGCGGGAAACTCGTCGAGTTCACGGAGCACCTGAAGTCGTAGTGATTTCCGAAGCGCCGGTCGAGCGGCTCGAAGTCCACGCGTACACGATCCCGACCGACGAGCCGGAGTCGGACGGGACGCTCGAGTGGGACTCG
Source organism: Gaiellaceae bacterium (assembly GCA_036494245.1). Taxonomy (GTDB): domain Bacteria; phylum Actinomycetota; class Thermoleophilia; order Gaiellales; family Gaiellaceae; genus Palsa-739. Next base: position 4,173 of record DASXOM010000187.1, on the reverse strand, counting down.
ACGACGATCGTCGTCGTAGAGGCGCACTCCGACGGCAAGACGGGGCTCGGCTACACGTATTGCGATGCCGCCGCCGCCGAGGTGATCTCCTCCCAGCTCGCCGGCGTCGTCGAGGGCGAAGACGTGATGGACGTCCGCGCCGCCTGGCTGCGAATGTGCGGTCAGGTCCGCAACGCGGGCCAGCCGGGCATCGGCTTCTGTGCCGTGTCCGCGGTCGACCAGGCGCTCTGGGATGTGAAGGCGCGGTTGCTCGACGTTCCGCTCGTCGTCCTCCTCGGAGCGGCCCATGACGACGTCCCGATCTACGGCAGCGGCGGGTTCTGCTCCTACAGCGACGAGCGGCTGTGCGAGCAGCTCGGCGCGTGGGCGGATGCGGGGATCACCCGCGTGAAGATGAAGGTCGGGCGCGAGCCCGAGCGCGACCCGGCACGCCTCGACGCGGCCCGGGAGGCGATCGGCGACGACGTCGAGCTCTTCGTCGACGCGAACGGCGCCTTCGCGCGCAAGGAGGCGCTTGCCTGGGCCGAGCGCTACTCCGACTCGTGGAACGTGACCTGGTTCGAGGAGCCAGTCTCCTCCGACGACCTCGCCGGGCTGGCGCTGATCCGCGACTCGGGGCCCGCCGGGCTCGAGATCGCCGCCGGCGAGTACGCCTACGTCCCCGCTGACTTCCGGAACCTCGTCGGATGCGTCGACTGCCTGCAGGCGGACGTCACGCGCTGCGGCGGGATCACCGGTCTCCTCAGCGCGTCCGGCCTCGCGAACGCACACTCGATCGACGTCTCGGCCCACTGCGCGCCTGCGATCTCGACGCACGCCTTCTGCGCCGTCGAGCGGCGGCGGCACCTCGAGTACTTCCACGACCACGTCCGGGTCGAGGGGATGCTCTTCGACGGCGTCCCCGAGCCGGACGGCGGTGTTTTGCGGCCCGACCGGTCGCGGCCGGGCAACGGGCTCGAGCTCAAACATCGGGAGGCCGCTCGCTTCAGCGTGCAGCTGGCAGAGGTGACACGCTGAGCACCACGATTCGCAGGCGAACCGACACGAGCTCCCACGCCGGGGCTGTCCAGGCGGACGAGGTCGATCGCCGCAGCCTCTCCGCCGAGCTGCGCGCGGCGATCGAGGGCGAGGTCCGCTTCGACGCCGGCAGCCGTGCGCTTTACGCGACCGACGCTTCGAACTACCGGATGCCGCCGATCGGCGTAGTCGTCCCGCGCCACGTGGACGAGCTCGTCGAGATCCACCGCGTCTGCCGCGAGCACGGGGCGCCGATCGTCCTCCGCGGCGGCGGCACGAGCCTCGCCGGCCAGGGCTGCAATACGGCGGTGCTGATCGACTTCTCGAAGTACCTCCACCACATCCTCGAGATCGATGCCAACCGGAGAATCGCCCGTGTGCAGCCGGGGTGCGTCCTCGACCACCTGCGCGGCGTTGCGAGCGAGAAGCACGGCCTCACGTTCGGGCCGGACCCGTCGACGCACGCGTACTGCACGCTCGGCGGGATGCTCGGCAACAACTCCTGCGGCCGGCACTCGGTGCAGTCGGAGTTCCACGGGCCCGGGCCGCGCGTCGCGGACAACCTCGTGGAGCTCGAGGTGCTCACGTACCGCGGCGAGCGGCTGCGCATCGGTCGCGGCGGCGACGGCGTGCCGGAGGCGATCGCAGAGCGCCTGCGCGCGCTCGCCGACGCGAACGCCGACGAGATCCGCGCCCGCTATCCGCAGATCCCCCGCCGTGTCTCGGGCTACAACCTCGACGAGCTCCTGCCGGAGAAGGGATTCGAGGTCGCCCGCTCGCTCGTCGGCACCGAGTCGACGTGCCTGACGATCCTCGAGGCGACGCTCGAGCTGATCCCACACCCGCCGTGCGTCTCCCTCGTCGTCATCGGCTACCCGGACAAGTTCCACACAGCCGACCACGTGACGATCGCCCGCGAGCACAAGCCGATCTCGATCGAGGGAATGGACGACACGCTGATCGAGGACATGACGCTGCTCGGCATCCACCAGCACGAGCGCTCGCAGCTGCCCGAGGGCGGCGGCTGGCTGTTCGTCGAGTTCGGCGGCGACACGAAGGACGACGCCGACGCGAAGGCCCACGCGCTGATGCGCGATCTCGAGAAGGACGGCGTCCAGCCGTCGGGGATGAAGCTCTACGACGACCCCGACAGCGAGCAGCACATCTGGGAGGTGCGCGAGGCGGGGCTCGGCGCGACGGCGTTCATCCCGGGCAAGGAGGACACATACGAAGGCTGGGAGGACTCGGCCGTCCCGCCCGAACGGCTCGGCGAGTACCTCCGCCGGCTCCAGAAGCTCGCCGACGAGTACGGCTACGAGAGCTCGCTCTACGGCCACTATGGCCAGGGCTGCGTCCACGCGCGCTGGAACTTCGACCTCGTCACGAAGCCGGGGATCCAGAAGTTCCGCCGCTGGCTGGACGACGCGACCGATCTCGTGGTCGAGCTCGGCGGCTCGATCTCGGGGGAGCACGGCGACGGACAGTCGAAGGCCGAGTTCCTCCCGAAGATGTACGGCGAGGACCTCGTGCGGGCGTTCGAGGAGTTCAAGTCGATCTGGGACCCGGACTGGAAGATGAACCCGGGCAAGGTCGTCCGGCCGTACCGCGTCGACGAGAATCTCCGCCTCGGCGCCGACTACGAGCCGTGGCGGCCGAAGGTCAAGTTCGGCTACCCGGAGGACCACGGCGACTTCGCGCACGCAACCGTCCGCTGCGTCGGCATCGGGAAGTGCCGGACGCCCGGTGGAGTCGACGTCATGTGCCCCTCCTTCATGGCGACGCGCGAGGAGATGCACTCGACCCGTGGCCGCACGCGCCTTCTGTTCGAGATGCTCGAGGGCGAGGTCATCACCGACGGCTGGCAGTCGGACGAGGTGATGGAGGCGCTCGACCTCTGCCTCGCCTGCAAGGGCTGCACGAACGACTGCCCGGTCAACGTCGACATGCCCACCTACAAGGCGGAGTTCCTCCACAACCGCTGGAAGCACCGGCTTCGCCCGCGCCAGGCGTACGCGTTCGGGCTGATCGACCAGGTCTCGCGGCTCGCCTCGCGTGCGCCGGGGCTCGTCAACTTCGTCACGCACACGCCCCCGTTCGCGCAGGCGTTCAAGCTCGCCGCCGGCATGGCGCAGGAGCGCGCGGTGCCGGAGTTCGCGCCGCTCACGCTGCAGCAGTGGTTCAAGCAGCGCGGTGGGACCACGAACCCGGCGGGACGGAAGGTCGTCCTCTTCCCGGACACGTTCAACAACCACCTGCACACGGACGTGGGCGTCGCGGCAGTCGAGGCGCTCGAGGCCGCCGGCTGGCAGGTCGTGATCCCGGAGGGCCATGTCTGCTGCGGGCGGCCGCTGTACGACTACGGGTTCCTCGACCTGGCCGAGCGCTACCTCCGGCGCAGCCTCGATCAGCTGCGCGAGTGGTATCGCGAGGACATCCCGATCGTCGGGCTCGAGCCGAGCTGCGTGGCGGTGTTCAAGGACGAGCTCGGGAAGTCCCTGCCGCACGACGAGGACGCGAAGCGGCTGGCGCAGAGCACGTACCACTTCGCCGAGTTCTTCGAGAAGTTCGACGTCGAGCCGCCGCTGCTCGAGCGCAAGGCCTTCGTCTGGGGGCACTGCCACCACAAGGCGACCGGTGGGATCGACCCCGAGGTCGAGCTGCTGAAGAAGATGGGCGTCGAGGTCGAGACCCTGAAGGCAGGCTGTTGCGGCCTCGCCGGCTCGTGGGGCTTCGAGGCCGGCCACCACTACATCTCGCTGGCGGTCGGCGAGCAGGGGCTCCTCCCGAGGGTGCGCGAGCTCGACGCGGAGACGATCGTCGTCGCCGACGGCTTCTCCTGCAAGACCCAGATCGAGCAGGGGAGCACGGGGCGGCGCGCGCTTCACGTCGCCCAGGTGCTGAAGCTCGCGCGCGAGCACGGCGCCGCGGGCCCGTCCGGGGCCAGGCCCGAGCGCCTGTACTACGAGGTACGGCCCAAGCCGTCGCTGCCGCGGCGGGCCGCGAGGGCCGCCGTCGTCGCCGGCGCAGCTGCGCTGGCGCTCGGTTTCGTCTCCGCTACTATGCGCCGGCGCGAGGCGCCGTAGCTCAGCTGGTTAGAGCGCTGCACTCATAATGCAGAGGTCGGTGGTTCGAGCCCACCCGGCGCTACTGGAGCGC
>DASXOM010000186.1:0-2026 GCA_036494245.1 Gaiellaceae bacterium | reverse complement strand
GATGAGGATCGTGCCGTCCTCCTCGATGTCGATCTGGACCTCGTAGTCGGACTCGAGGCCGCGGATCGTCTCGCCGCCCTTGCCGATGACCATGCCGATCTTCTCCTGGTCGATCTTGATCGTCGTGATCCGCGGCGCGTTGTCGGAGAGCTCCGAGCGCGACTCCGGGATGACTTCGAGCATCTTCTCGAGGATGAACTCGCGCGCCCGCTTGGCCTGCTCGAGCGCGTCTCGCATGATCTGCTGGGTGACGCCGGTGATCTTGATGTCCATCTGGAGGGCGGTGATTCCGGTGCGGGATCCGGCGACCTTGAAGTCCATGTCACCGAGGTGGTCCTCCGCGCCCTGGATGTCGGTCAGGATGACGTAGTCGTCGCCCTCCTTCACGAGGCCCATCGCGATGCCGGAGACCGGAGCCTTGATCGGCACGCCGGCGTCCATCAGCGAGAGCGTCGACCCGCAGACGGAGCCCATCGACGACGAGCCGTTCGACTCGAGCGTCTCCGAGACGATCCGGATCGTGTACGGGAAGTCCTCCGGAGACGGGATGACCGCCTCGAGCGCGCGCTGCGCGAGCGCCCCGTGGCCGATGTCACGGCGCTTCGGGCCGCGCATGAAACCCGTCTCCCCGACCGAGTAGGGCGGGAAGTTGTAGTGATGCATGTAGCGCCGCTCCTCCTCGAGGGAGAGGTCGTCGATGCGCTGCCCCTCCTTCGCGGTGCCGAGCGTCAGCGACGACAGGATCTGCGTCTGGCCGCGCGTGAAGAGGCCTGAGCCGTGGGCGCGGGGGTTGACGCCGACCTCGACCTCGATCGGCCGGATCTCCTCGGCGCCGCGGCCGTCGGGACGGCGCTTGTCGACGGCGATCTTCTGCCGCACGAGATCCTTGTAGATCGACTCGCACGCCTTCTTGATCTGCGACTTGGTCTGCGAGTCCTTGGAGGCTGGCAGCGGCTCGCCGGTATCGGGATCGACCGCAGCGCCCCCGGCCGGGAACGGCAGCTCGACCTCCTCGACGATCCGGTCGAATAGAAGCTGCCGCTTCGCCGACTTGAGCGCCTTCGAGTCTTGCTCGGCATCGGTGAGCGCCTTCAGCTCGTCGCCGAACTGCTCCCGCACCGGGCCTTCGACCGCGACGGCTCGCTGCCTCTCGAGCAGCAGCGCCAGTGCCGACTTGACCTGCACCTGGCGCTGGATGTCGTCGTCCGTCGACTCCATCGTGATCGGCCCGGCGAGCTCGGCGAGGAGCCGCTCTACGATCGTGCCGGACTCCTTGAGGCCGGCCTGCTGGATGCCCTGCCAGATGGCGTCCCCCTGGTCGCGCTCGAGCTCGGCTACGAGGTCGAGGTCGAGCCACTTGGCCTTGCCGGCCTGGCGGCGCAGGTCCTCCTGCGCCTCGCACAGCTTCACGATCTCGCCGTGCGCGAGCTCGAGGGCCTCGAGGATCTTCTCCTCGGGAACCTCGTTCGCGCCCGCCTCGACCATCGTCAGCCCCTCCTTCGTGCCGACGACGATCAGGTCGAGCTCGCCGTTGTCCTCGCTCTCGCGCAGGGTCGGGTTGACGACCAGCTCGCCCTCGATGAGGCCGATGCGGACGGCGCCTACGGGGCCGAGGAACGGCAGCGGGGAGAGCATCAGGGCCGCCGAAGCGCCGTTGATGCAGAGGATGTCGTGGGCCGTGACCATGTCCGCGCTGAGGACGGTGCAGATCACCTGCACCTCGTTGCGGAAGCCCTTCGGCCAGAGGGGCCGAATCGGCCGGTCGATCATCCGTGCCGTGAGGATGGCGCGCTCGGTCGGGCGCCCCTCACGCTTGAAGAAGCCGCCCGGGATCTTGCCGGCGGCGTACATCCGCTCCTCGACGTCGACGGTGAGCGGGAAGAAATCTGCGCCCTCGCGCGCCTCGGCGCGTCCCTGGGCTGTGGCGAGCACCATCGTGTCGCCTCCGCGGATGACGACAGCGCCGTCCGCCTGCTTCGCGAGATGGCCGGTTTCGAGGCTGATCTCCTGGGTTCCGATCTGGACG
>DASXOM010000185.1:0-16899 GCA_036494245.1 Gaiellaceae bacterium | reverse complement strand
CTTCATCGTGGCCGCAGCGCTCGCGGCCGCCGGCGTGGCCGCGGCACACCGCGGAGCTCCGTCGGTGCAGTCGGTAACGGCGACGTTCAACGCCGCGACCGTCACGCAGCATTCGCTCACGACGTGCTCGGTCAACGGAGGGGACACGTTCCAGGCGACAAGGGCGACGTATACGGGAACTGCGACGAGCGCGGATCCGCGACTCGCCGGCGCGCTCACGATCCATGCCTGGAGCCTCGTCGACACCACCAACGGTGTCGGCCACCTGTTCGGCAAATTCCGCATCGTGGGGAGCGGCAAGGATCGGGCCCACGGGACGCTGAACGCCGCGATCTCGGGTGGTAACGCATCCGGGCTGGCGCGGGGGTTCGTGCACGGCAGGTGGGGGCACGTGGTTGCATCGCTCGGATCGGCGTTCAGCCCGACCGATGGGTTCTCGTCGGGCACCATCGGCTCGAGCACCGTGGGCGCGGGTTTCCTCCGCTCCGGTCGCTGGTGCCATCCGCCGAACTGGCCAGCAGGCAACGGGGCCTAAGGGCAGACGGGACGAACCGGGGCGCCGTGATCGCGGCGCCCCGGAGCGCTCACGTGATCGAGTCGACGATCACGAAGGCGGCGAAGACGACGCTGATCACGCCGTTCATCGTGAAGAACGCGGTGTCGAGCCGCCGCAGGTCGCCCGGACGCACGAGCGAGTGCTCGTACGCCAGCAGAGCCGCGACGGCGAGAACGCCGAGCCAGTAGAGAAGGCCGACCGGCAGGCCGAGCCCCGCCGCGACGAGGAACGCGATTGTCGCCACGTGCGACAGCCGGGCACCGAGGAACGCGCCGCGCACGCCGAACCGCGTGACGATCGAGTGCAGCCCTTCCCGCCGGTCGATCTCCTCGTCGAAGAGCGCGTAGAAGCAGTCGAAGCCGGCCACCCAGAACGCGACGGCGGCGCCGAGCATCCACGACTGCCACGGCAGGCGGCCCGTGATCGCCACCCAGGCGCCGACCGGCGCGAGACCGTCGACCGCTCCGAGCCAGAAGTGGCACAGCCACATGAACCGCTTGAGGTACGGATAGACGACGAAGCCGATGACCGGGATCGGCCAGAGCCAGCGCACGATCGGGTCGAGTTGCCAGACGGCGACGAGGAAGAGGGCCAGCGACGCGAGGCAGAAGAAGACGACCTGGGCCATCGAGAGCTGGCCGCTCGGTATCTCCCGGGTCGCCGTGCGTGGGTTCCGCGCGTCGATCCCCGCGTCGATCAGGCGGTTGAGCGCCATCGCAAGCGAACGCGCACCGACCATCGCGAGCGTGATCCAGAGCAGGTCGTGCCAGCTCGGCCTCCCGCTCACCGCGAGGAAGGCGCCGACGTAGGCGAACGGCAGCGCGAAGACCGTGTGCTCGATCTTGACGAGCCGCGCGAACCGTGCGGGGAGCGGCGCCGGAGTCGACGTGGCCGTCACGTCTGCTCGTGAGCCGTCGGGACGTCGGCGAGCAGCTCGAGCGCGTGGGCGAGCGCGGGACGGAGAACCCCGAACCCGTCGCGGCAGCCTCCCGTCGAGCCCGGCAGGTTGACGACGAGCGTCGAGCCGAGGACGCCGGCTGCTCCGCGCGAGAGCAGACCGTGCGGGGTTTTCGCGATCGAGTCCGCCCGCAGCGCCTGTGCGATGCCCGGCGCGTCTCGCTCGAGCACGTCGCGGGTCGCCTCCGGCGTCACGTCCCGCGGTGCGAGACCGGTCCCACCGGTCGTCAGCACGAGCCGCGCCGCTGCCGCCAGCTCCCGAATCGCCCCCGCGATCTCGTCGCGCTCGTCGGGAACGACCCGCCGCTCGACCTCGTACCCCTCACCGCGCAGCAGCTCGGCGAGAGCGTCGCCGCTGCGGTCCTCGCGCGTCCCGGCGACGACGCGGTCCGACACCGTCAGCACCGCCGCCTTCAGACGATTCTCTCCTTCGTCTTCTCGACGAGGACGATGTCGGCGATCCGCATCTCCTTGTCGACGGCCTTGGCCATGTCGTAGACCGTGAGCGCGGCGATCGAGGCCGCGGTCAACGCCTCCATCTCGACGCCGGTTTGCGCGGTGGTCTCGACCGTCGACACGATCTCCACCGACTCCTCGCCCACATCGAGCGTCATTTCGATGTGCGTGAGCGGAAGCGGATGGCAGAGCGGGATCAGCTCGCTCGTCCGTTTTGCGGCCATGATCCCGGCCACCTGTGCGGTCGCGAGCGCGTCGCCCTTCGGAAGCTCACGCAGGATCCGTGCGGTCGCCGCGGCCATCCGTACCTCGGCCCGTGCGACCGCCCGCCGGCGCATCGGCTCCTTGCCCCCGACGTCGACCATACGGACGGCGCCCGACTCGTCGACGTGCGACAGGTCGTTCATGAGGAGGATCGTACGGTCTCGAGATCCGCGAGCTGCGCCTCCACCCATGCGGTGATGTCGTGCGCACGGACGTGCTCGCGAATCGCGTCGCCGCGCCGGCGGCGCTCGCCTGGCCCGAGCGTGAGCGCCTCATAGAGCGCTTCCGCCTGGCCGGAGACGTCGATCGGATTCACGGTGATCGCCCACTCCCCGAGCTCCTCGTGCACGCCGGCGTTCTCGGAGAGGACGAGGGCGCCGTCCCGCCCGTTGACGAGAAACGCCTCCTTGGTGACGAGATTGAGCCCGTCGAAAACGGCGTTCACGAACAGGACGTCGAACTGCTTGTAGCCGGCGATCGAGCGCAGGAAGTCGTCCGCGACGTCCAGCTCCACCGGCTGCCAGTCAGCGCGGCCGAAGCGCTCGTTCACCTCCTGCGCCGCCGTCTCGACCGCGCCGACGTAGTCCGCGTACTCCGGGATGTCCTGCCGTGAGGGCGCAAGCTGCGCGACCATGCCGACGCGCCCGTGCAGCTCGGGATGGCGCTCGAGGAGCAGGGCATAGGCGCGAAAGCCGCGCACGATGTTCTTCGACGGATCCGTCCGGTCGACCCGGAGGACGAGCTGCTCGGGCCGCCGCGCCACCAGAGCGGCCTCCCGCTCGAGCACTCCGGGGTCGTCGCGGAGCCGGTCGAACTCGGCCGGGTCGACGCTGATCGGGTGCGCCACGGTCCGGGTCGTGCGGCCGAGGTGCTCGACCGTCCCCGCCTCCCGGTCGACCCGTGCGCCGAGCAGCCGTTCCACCGAGAGCAGGAACGCGCGCCGCCAGCGCTCGGTATGAAAGCCGACGACGTCGTTCGCCAGCAGCCCCTCGTGCACGGCGACTCGCAGCTCGGGCGGGAGCGCGTGCCAGTAGTCCGGCTCGGGCCACGGGATGTGGAGGAAGTGCGACGTCACGACCTCGGGTCGCGCCTCGCGCACCAGACGCGGTGCGAGGTAGAGGTGGTAGTCGTGGAAGAGAACCGCCGCGTCGGGCTCGCGGTCGAGCTCCTCGAGCGCCGCCGCGGCCAGCCCCTCGTTCACCGGCACGTACCCGTCGCTCCAGGCCTCGTGCAGCTCCGGCCCGAAGTCGGGCGCAGAGCCCAGCCCCCACAGGTAGTGCTGCAGGAACCAGAGGGTCGGGTTGGCGAGCACATTGTAAAAGCGCTCATATGCAGCGGGATCGTGCGCCACGAGCCGCAGCCGGTAGGAGGCACCGGTCGCCGTCTCCTCGACGAACGAGCCGTCTTGCTCGGCCGCCACTGCCCTGTCCTCCTCGGTCATCGCGCTCGCGACCCAAGTCACGTCGTGATGGGCGAGCAGGCCTCCCAACGCGGTGACGACGCCGCCGCCTCCTCGCCGCGCGACGCGCTTCCCCTCGGCGTCACGCGTGTACGAGACCGGCGCACGGTTGAAGACGACGAGGAGCTTCCGTCGTGGCGTTGTCGATGGTGACAACGTCAGGCCGGCTGATGCAGCCGCTTGGCGAAACGCAGGCGCGAGCCGCGAGTTCCCGGCTGGGAGTGCAGCTCGAACTCGTCGGCGATCGTGCGGATGATCGCGATGCCGAGCCCGCCTTCGGTGAGCTCCTCTCCCTCGAGCGGCGGCGGCCGGTCCGGGTCGAAGCCCTTCCCGTCGTCGACGACCTCGACGGCGAGCGCGTCGCCGGTGAGCTCGTAGGCGATCGAGACGAAGCCGGCCCCGTCGGCGTACGCGTGCCGTACCGAGTTCGACACGGCCTCGGTCAGCGCAAGCTTGAGGTCGGCTAGTAGCTCATCGGGCAACGCGACGATGTCGGCAATGCCGCTGAGCGCGAGCCGGGCCAGGGCGATGTACTCCGCGCGCGCGGGCACGCGCAGCCTCACGGTCCGCATCCCCTCGAGCGTCTCGTCCGCCGTCTCGATCAGTGCCGCCTCGCCCATCTCACCTCTCGTGTAGTTCCCGCAGATTCGGAAACCTAAACCCGCCGATTTCTACCACTAACGTCCCGGCGGAAGCTGCGACTCGCGCGTCCCGATGTTTACTCTCTGGTTCGCCCTTCCCGGTGGCCCGGAGACCTAACCCCGACCGTTTCCACGGGGAAACGAGCCGCCCGGATCCAGCCCTAGACTGGACGCCGTGACGGCCGCCTCGCCCGCACCCGAGCGCCGACGGTCGCGGCCGGGATCGCTCGAGCGTCCCATCAACGCGCGCCTCTACCGCGGCACCTGGCTGCTGGTCGGTTTGCCGCTCCTGCTGCTTGCCTTCAGCGTCGCCCGCCCAGCGGCGCTGCATCTGCCCGGCCTGCCGCCCGCCTTCGACGCGAACACGGCCGCGGGCATCGCCGACGACCTCGCCACCAACTATCCGGACCGGCGGCCCGGCACACCGGATGCCAGGGGCGCCGCGGCCTGGTTCCGCGACCAGTTGACGCCGTACGGCTTCGACGTGCGGAGCCAGCCCTTCACCGCAACGATCGGCGGCCGCCGCACGACGCTCGTCAACCTCGTGACGGAAAAACCGGGAACCGGTCTCTCGCCCCCGGAGATCGTGGTCATGGCGCACCGGGACGACAGCGGCCCCGACGGCGGCCTGAACGACAACGCCTCGGGAACGGCAGCGCTCATCGAGCTGGCGCGCGCCTACGCAGGGACCTCGGGCGCACAGCGGATCGCGCTCCCGTACACGCTCGTCTTCCTCTCGACCGACGGCGCGGACGACGGCGCGCGTGGCGCTGCGCGCTTCGCCGCCGAACAGGCCGGCCGCTCGAACATCCTCGGAGTGATCAACCTCGACTCCATCGGCGGTCACGGCAGGCCCCGGCTGATCCTGGGCGCCGATACCGCACGCTCACCTGCGCCCGGACTCGTCGAGACGGTGCGCTCGACGCTCGCGCAGGAGGGAAACGGGGAGCCGGTGCGGCCGAGCGGGCTCCAGCAACTCGTCAGCCTCGGACTTCCCTTCGACCCGTACGAGCAAGCACCGCTCGTGAGCCGCGGTATCCCGGCAGTCACGGTGACGACCGCCGGTGCCCGCCCGCCCGAGGCGGAGAAACGCCGCACCAAGCTGGACCTCAGGCATCTCGGCGTCGTGGGTCTCGCGGCGCAGGACGCAGTGGACGCGATGGAGCAGGGTGTCTCACTCGCACAGGGCCCGGCGAGCTACGTCTTCCTCGGCCAGCGGCTGATCCGCGGCTGGGCGATCGAGATCGTGCTCGTCGCGATGCTGCTGCCCTTCCTCGCGGCAGCGGTCGATCTTTTCGCACGCTGCCGGCGGCGGCGGATCCGCATCGCACCCGCCCTGCGCAGCTATCGCAGCCGGCTCGGCTTCTGGGCCTGGATCGGCGCGATCTTCCTCGTCTTCAGCTGGATCGGCCTCTGGGGCAGCGGCGACGGGCACGCGCCTTCCCTGACCTCCGTCTCGTGGCCGGGGGGCGCGCTCGTCGCACTCGTACTCCTCGCCGGAGCCGGCTGGCTGGTCGCGCGCAGCCGTCTCCTGCCCCGACGGCAGATCCAGCCGGAGGAGCGGCTCGCCGGCCACAGCGCGGCACTACTCGCGCTCGGTGTCGTCGGGCTCCTGGTGGCGGCGACGAACCCGTTCTCACTCATCTTCGTCCTTCCCTCGCTCCACGCCTGGCTCTGGCTGCCCCAGGTGCAGACCCGCCATCCGGCTCTGCGCGCGAGTGTCTTCGTAGTGGGCTTCGCCGGGCCGGCCTACCTCGTCTGGACGTTCGCCACCCACTACGGGCTCGGCTGGGACGCGCCGTGGTACGTCCTCAAGCTCTTCGCCGTGGGCTACGCGCCGCTGCCCCTGTTCGTGATCGGCCTTGCCTGGCTCGCAGCCGCGGGCCAGCTGGCCGCGCTCGCAGCGAACCGCTACGCGCCGTACCCGGCGCCGGGAGAGCGCCCGCGCCGGGGCCCGCTGCGCGAGCTCATCCGCACGCTGGTCCTCGCACCTCGGCGGCACGCGGCCACGCCCGAGGCGCGCCGGGCGGTCAACTAGCGGCGAGCCGCAGCCAGCGTACGGTCGACCCAGCCGCGAGCTCGCCGTTTCCACGTGGAATGTGGACGAGCGCATCCGCAGCGCCGGAGCGGACGATCATGTGCGACTCCTGGCCGGTGACCGGCTCGAGAACGAGCACCTCTCCCTCGACCCGCGACCGAGCACGCACGAACTCGTCGCGTTCCTCGTTGCGCCGGAGGCCGACCGCAAGCCGTCCCGGCTCGAACCGAGGCAGGGGATCCGTGAGGCCCTCCAGCGCCCGCAACGCGGGCCTGACGAAGAGCTCGCATCCGACAAGTGCGGATACGGGGTTCCCGGGCAGTCCGAAGACGAGGGTCTGGCCGCGCACGCCGAACGAGACCGGCTTGCCCGGCTTCATCGCCACGCGCCAGAAGACCTCCTCGACGCCGAGCTCGAGCTCGACCGCGCGGACGAGATCGTGCTCGCCGACCGACACCCCGCCCGACGTGACGAGAACGTCGGTCCCGAGCCCACGCTCGAGCGCCTCCCGCAACGCCTCTTCGTCGTCCACGACCGGCCGCTGGGTGACTACCTCGGCGCCGGCCGCAGTCAGTGCAGCGGAGAGCATGAGGCTGTTCGTCTCGTAGATCTGGCCGGGCTGGAGCGGCCCGCCGGGATCGACGAGCTCGCTGCCCGTGGCGAGCACGGTGACGCGCGGGCGGCGCACGCACGAGAGCTCGGCAACGCCCGAAGCCGCCGCGGCGGCCAGACGGGCGGGGGTCAGCGTGACACCGGCGGGGACGACGACCTCGCCGGTGGCGACGTCGCCGCCGCGCGGGCGGACGTGCGCGCCCGGCTCGTACGACCCCGCGACGTCCACGGTGTTGTCCCGTTTGCTAACGTTCTCAATCGGGACAACAGCGTCGGCACCCTCGGGAACGACGGCCCCCGTCGAGATGGCCACAGCGCCGCCTGTCTCGAGCAGCCCGCCGAACGGCGTGCCCGCGGCGGACTCGCCGACGATGCGCAAGGTCCCCGGCAGGTCGGCCCCACGCACGGCGAAACCGTCCATCGCCGAGCTCGCAAACGGCGGCAGGTCGACGCGCGCCCGCACGTCCTCCGCGCTGACGCGCCCGCCCGCGTCGCCGATCGGCACGCTCTCCACCGAGAGCCGGCGGGCGTGCCCGAGTACCCGCTTCTGCGCCTCCTCGAGACTGAGTAGCGGAGCCACGGGTAGAACCGTAGTCGTGAAACCAGGAGACGAAATCGCCGGGCGCGACCGACTCGACGAGCTACAGGGCCACGGCCCGATGTCCGAGGTCTGGCGTGCGCATGACGACACGCTCGACCGGACGGTCGCGCTGAAGATCCTCTCGCCGACCGCAGACCTCGGCCGCTTCCGCCGGGAGGCGCAAGTTCTCGCCACCCTCGCGCACGAGAACGTCATGCGCGTCTACGACTACGGCGAGGACGAGGCCGGGCCGTTCATGGCGCTCGAGTGGCTGCACGGCGGGACGCTCGAGGAGCGACTGGCGACGGGACCGCTGCCGCCCGCCGAGACATCTCGCATCGCCAGGGGCATCGCGGCGGGCCTCGCGCAACTCCACGACCGCGGACTCGTTCACCGCGATCTCAAGCCGGCGAACGTCCTCTTCGACGAGGAAGGCCGGCCGAAGCTAGGCGACTTCGGGCTGGCACGCCGCGTCGCAGGTGCGGGCGCGCTGACCGAGGCCGGAACCGTGCTCGGCACGGCCGCGTACCTCTCGCCCGAGCAAGCTGCCGCCGAGCCGGTCGGACCTGCGAGCGACGTCTACTCGTTCGGCGTGATCCTGTTTCGGATGCTGACGGGCGCGTTGCCGTTCGTGGCCGACGAGCCCCTTGCGCTCCTGAACATGCACCGGCACGCGCGCCCGCCGGCGGTTGCGGAGCTGCAACCCGACGCGCCTCAGGACCTCGCTGCGCTCGCGGAGGCGGCGCTCCGGAAGGACCCGGCACAACGGCCGGCCGACGGCAACGCTCTGCTCGCCGCGCTCAGCGGCGAGGCGCCCACGATGCTGATCGCCCCGGCGGACACGGCAGTGACGCGCGTCGTTCCGACTCCGGTCCCCGAGGCTGGAGGACCTCCCCCGCGACCATTCTGGCGTGAGCCGGCGGTGATCGCCGCGGCAGTGGTCCTGCTCGCGCTCGGGGGAGGCCTACTCGCCTGGGCGGTGACGCGGTCGGACACTCCGGCGCCTGCGGGGCCGACCACTGCTGCCCACGTCACCCACACCCACACCACCACCCCGACGACACAGCCGGCGCCGACGACGACGTCGACCACAACACCCGGCACCACAACACCCGGCACCACGACACGGACCGCGCCGACAACGACGAGCCCCGCCACGACGATCACGCCACCGACGACCGTGACCATCCCCACCACCATCCCGACGACAACCCTGACCACGCCGGAGACGACGACGAGCGTGGCGGGGACGACTACGGCGACGCCGTAGTCACAGAGGCGAAGCCTCCGGCCCAGGGCGCGAACTGCGCGGGCGCCACGGGCGCCGGGAACGCAGACTCCGGCGAGCCGTCCAGCGCGCGCTCCATGAATGATCGCCACGCCGTTGCGGGCAGCGTCGGGCCCGAGACGGTGCTCCCGTGCACGTCGAGCATCGGGATCTCACCGCTCGGATAGCCCATCCAGACGGTCGCCTCGAGCGAGGGCGAGTAGCCGCTGAACCAGGCGTCGGCGTAGTCGTCGGTCGTGCCCGTCTTGCCTGCATCGATGCGTCCCGGAACGTGGGCGCCGACTCCTGTCCCGTGCAACATGTTCTCCTCGAGCACGCGTGTGACCGTCGCGGCGACCCAGTCCGGAACCACCCGCGTCTGCTGCAACTGGCCCCAGCCGCCACCAGTCTTGCTCCCGGGGAAGACGACGCGCCGAATAGCGAGCGGCTTCGAGTAGACACCACCTGCGGCCAGCGTCGCGTATGCCGAGGCCATGTCCAGGGGGGTCACCGCGCTGGTGCCGAGAGCGAGCGACGGCGTCGGCTTCAGCGGCGTCAGCACACCGAGCTTCTGCGCCATCGAGACGATCGCGTCGGGGCCGACGTCGAGCGCGAGCCGCGCGTAGACCGTGTTGTCCGAGTGGAGCGTCGCCGCCGCGACCGTCTCCGGCCCCGCGTAGGTGCCGTCGTACGTGCGGACGCGCCACTGGAGCGGGGCGTAGTAGAACGGCGCGGAAAGGTAGCGCGTGGCCCACGGGTTCATCCCCTCGGCCACCGCTGCGGCCAGGACGATCGGCTTGAAGGTCGACCCGGCCTGGCGCTCGGCCGTGGTCGCGAGGTTGAACTCGTTGCCCGGCGTCCCCGGCGTCACGGCCGCCATCGCGCGGATCGCTCCCGTCGCAGGGTCGATCGAGACGATCGTGCCGGCCGGGTCGCGCCGCGCATGCAGCTCCTCCGAGAGCGCGTGCACGGCGGCACGCTGCAGGCGCGGCCGGATCGTCGTGTAGATCTTCAGCCCGCCTGCGCGGACCGTCGCCGCGCCGTACGCCTGCTGGAGCAGGTTCTCGACGTAAGCGACGAAGTACGGCTCCCGAATGGCGTACGCCGGGCTCGGCCGCAGGTGGAGGCTGCGATCGCGGTTCGTCGCGGTGTACTGCGCCTTGGTGATGTCTCCGCTGCGTCGCAGCGAGTGCAGCACCGCGTCGCGACGCGCCAGCGCGGCCACCGGATTGTGCAGCGGGTCGTAATAAGACGGAGCCTGCGGCAGGCCGGCGAGGAGGGCCGACTGGGCGAGCGTCAGCCGGCTCGCCGGAACCGAGAAGTACGTCTCAGCCGCGGCCTCGATCCCGTAGGCGTGGTTGCCGTAGTAGACGTCGTTCAGGTATGCGGTGAGGATCGTGTCCCTCGACCAGGTGCGCGCGAGCTTGACGGCGAGACAGGCCTCGAGGACCTTCCGCTGCAGCGTCTTCTCGCGCGAGAGGTAGAGGTTGCGGACGAGCTCCTGCGTGATGGTGGAGCCGCCCTGGACGATGCGGCCCGCGCTCACGTCGGCGACGAGTGCCCGGAGGATCCCGACCGGGTCGATACCGCCGTGGTGGTAGAAGCGCCGGTCCTCGATCGCGACGGTCGCTTTCGGCATCCATGGGCTGATCGCGTTCGGCACGACTGCCGTTCTGTTCTCGACCGCCGGCAGGACTCCGATCAGCTCGCCGTTGGCGCCGTAGACCAGCGAGTTGTCGGCCTGGCGCACCGGCCGCAGCGTGCTCAGGTCGCAGCTCGAGCCGAAGTAGACGGCGCCGCCGGCCGCCGTGGCCGCGAGCACGACGAGCGGGACCGCGATCGCGAGCAGGACGAGAAGGCGCCGCCTGCGCCTCGGTGGCTGGCTCGGCCTGGCCTTGCGCTTCCGGCTCACGCCCAGACGCCGAGCGCGCGCAGCCGCCGGTGGGCGCGCAGCCGCAGGTCGTGCTCGAGGCGCTCGGCTGCGACCTGGTCGGCGGCAACGGCGCGCACCGTCACCGTTGCCGTCCCGTTGAGCGAGCTCAGGTAGACGTCGGCGTCTCGCTCGTCGGAGACGTCCTCCTGCAGCGCGCCGATCGCGGCGTCCAGATCGGCGCTCAGTGGCACAGGCACAGATACCTCGGCGAAGGTCTCGCGGCTGCGGATCGAGGAGTTGATGATCGGGTCGGAGGCGAGCTTGCTGTTAGGAACGACGAGGCGCCTGCGGTCGACGGTGCGGATGAACGTGTACGTGAGTCCGATCTCCTCGACGACGCCTTCCTCGCCGCCGTAGCTCACGCGGTCGCCGATTCGGATCGGCTGGGTCATGGCGATCAGGATCCCGGCGATGAAGTTCCCGAGCGTCTGCTGCGAGGCGAGCCCGAGGATCACGCCGAGGATGGCCGACGACGCGAGCAGTGCGCCGGCGACCGCACGCACCTGCGGGATCACCAGGAGGGCCGAGAAGAGGCCGACGACGATGATGGTGGTCGTGACGGCGCGGCGGAGGACGCGATACCGCGTCTCGATCTCCGGCGGCACGGGCCTGCGGGACAGCCACCAGTCGACCAGCTGCGCCACGACCCAGACGAGCAGGAAAACGGCGGCGGCGATGATGAGTCGGTGCCAGAAGGGCATCGTGGCCCGATTCGCCGCGGGGGCGGTCTTTCCTCAGTTCTTAGTCGAACGGCAGCGGCCGGCGGCCGGCGAAGCCGTCGTCCTCACGGTGCCACCAGGCGATCTCGTCCTCGCCGAGCTGCCAGCAGAGAAGCACCGTCTCGCCGTTGTGCAGCGCCGGGAAGTCGATGAGACCGCTGTCGAGATCCTTCACCTGCGCGCCGTGCTCCGCGATCTCGTCGACAAGGCGCGCGAGGCGTAGCGCAACGGCATCGACCTCTGCTGTCGCCTGAGCGAGCTCCGCGGGAGGGATGCCCCCGCCGTTGCCGCGGATCTTCCCCTCGAGCTCCTCGTGACGCTCGAGCGCGGCAGTGTGCTCCAGCCGGATCGCGACGAGCTGCTCCACCAGCGGCCGGATGTGCTCGAGCTCGGCGTTCGCCTCCTCCGGCGTGAAGTGCCGCATGGCCGGAACCCTATGCTGCGCCGCGTGGACGCCGACGCTGCCCAGTCCGGTCCACCACACCCGCTGCGCGTCCGCCTCGCCGTCTGGGCCGCATTCGTCGGGGCGATTGCGCTGGTGAACTACGCGGCCCGCTTCAGCAGCGGAGGCGGTGGCAGCAAGGGCACCTCCCAGCTGAGTGTCTACTCGTACTCGACGTTCGCCGGCGGGACGATCGTCTACGCCGTCTATCTCGGGATCGTCCTCCTGATCTGCATCGATCGCTTCGATCTACTCGCCCTGCGGGCGCCGCGGAACTGGGGGAAGGCGCTCGGCCTCGCAGCTGCCGTCGCAGCCGCGAACCTCGTGTGGGAGGGCGTCGTCTCGTACCTGCCGCTCCCGGAGAGCCCCGGCAAGGAGCAGGGAATCACGAACGTCCACTGGGAGCCCGCGCACGCCGGCGCCTTCGCCGCCAACCTCTTCCTGTTCGCCGCGATCGCGCCATTCGTCGAGGAGCTGACCTTTCGCGGCGCCGGCCAGTCGCTGCTGCGCTTCCTCGGCCGCTGGCAGTCGATTCTCATCGTCGGAGTCGCCTTCGGTCTCTCGCACGGGCTGGTCGAGGCGCTCCTCGTGCTGGTCCCGTTCGGCATCGCGCTCGCCTGGCTGCGCGACCGGACGACTAGCGTCGTGCCCGGGATGTTCGTACACGCGTTCTTCAACGCGTCGGCACTCGTCTTGATCGTCCTGCGGTAGCTAGTCCTCTTCGTCGCCGTTCTCGACGACGAACTGGTCCGGCGTGACGTCCTCGAGGAAGCTGCGGAACTTCAGCACCTCCGCCTCTAGCTGCTCCTCGTCGACCTCCTCGCCCTCGAACTCGATCGCCGATTCGGCGATCACGTCGTCGGCGGCGAAGATCGGAGCCTCTGCGCGGATGGCGAGCGCTATCGCGTCGGAGGGGCGGGAGTCGACCTCGATCTCCTGGCCGTCGAGCGCGACGGTGATCTGCGCGTAGAAGGTGTTCTCGCGCAGCTCAGTGACCGTGATACGGCTGATCGACGCGCCGAGCTGCTCGAGCATGTCGCTCACGAGGTCGTGCGTCATCGGCCGCACGGACGTCTGGCTCTGGAGCTTCATGAGAATCGCAGCGGCCTCCGGGTGACCGATCCAGATCGGGAGGAACTTGTTCCCGTCGGAGGTCTTCAGCAGAACGATCGGCTGCTTGCCGACCAGATCGAAGCTGACTCCGTAGATGAGCATCTCTTGCATCCGCGGCAACCTCGTCTCGAATATAGCTCAGCCACCGGGGCCGAAAACCCGGCGTATCCCCGGTCCGACGCGTGGCGTTTGACACACGTGCGCCCGCTTTGGCTGGACGACATCGAGTCCCTGGAGGCGATCTCGCAGAACGAGGACGCCCGCCGGATCTTCCTCCGGATGGCGGCGCTGTCGCAAACGGGACGCACGCCGAGCTTTGTCGTCGAGGTCGCCCTGGACGGTGATCTGGACGCGGTGACCAAGGGCCGGCTCGTCGAGCTCGCCCAGGATGAGTCGTTCCTGCTGGCGGTCGAGGAGTACCTCGTCCGCACGCACCGCCTCCACTAGACGTGGCAAGAACATGGGCGATCCTGGATTCGAACCAGGGACCTCCGCCTTATCAGAGCGGCGCTCTAACCAGCTGAGCTAATCGCCCGCGCGGGGGTCGATTGTAGCCGCGTTCTCGAGTGCCTCGGCCAACTCGGCGAGGTCGTGCTCGTCGTCGAACGGGAGCTCGACCCGGCCTGGCACGACGCGCGCTTGCCGGCCGGTGAGCCGCTCGACCGCGCTACGCACCCGGTGGGCGAGTGCCGGGTCGACCGGCATCGAGCGCGTGCGGGGCCGCTGCCGTGCGCCGGCCCACTTCGCCCGCTGCTCCGCGGCGCGCACAGAGAGGCCGCGACGCACGATCTCGCGTGCCAGCCGGCGGCGGCCCTCGTGGTCCGGCACGGCGAGGACCGCTCTCGCGTGTCCCTCCGTGAGTTGCCCGCGCTCGACCATCCCGAGCACGTCGTCGGGCAGCTCGAGCAGGCGGATCCGGTTGGAGACCGACGGTTTGGACCGCCCTACCCGCTCCGCCACCTCGCCGAGCGAGAGCGAGAACTCGTCGATTAACACCGCGTACGCGCGCGCCTCCTCGATCGGCGTCAGCTGCTCGCGGGCGACGTTCTCCACGAGACCGAGCAGGAGCGTCTCGCGGTCGTCGGCGGTGCGCACGACCGCGGGCACCGTCTCGCGGCCCGCCTCCCGCGCCGCCCGCCAGCGGCGCTCGCCGGCGACGATCTCGTACCCACCCACGCCGCGCGGCCGCACGAGGAGCGGTTGGATCACGCCCTGCCGCCGCACCGACTCCGCCAACCCGGAGGCCGCCTCGGGCTCGAAGCGGCGCCGTGGCTGGCGCGGGTTCGGGTGGATCGCGTCGACCGGGATCTCGAGCAGCTCACTCGGAACCGGGTGACCGCCGATCAGGACCTCGAGGCCGCGGCCGAGGCCCCGACGTTGCGGTGAGGACTCAGGCGCGCTCGACAAGCTCCATCGCCACCTTCCAGTAGGCGTCGGCTCCGGCGGAGCGACGGTCGTAGGCAATCGCAGGCAGCCCGTGGCTCGGAGCCTCAGCGAGACGCACCGAGCGGGGAACGGATGTGCGGAAGACGAGGTCGCCGAAGTGCCGCCGCACTTCCTCCTCGACCTGGTGCGCGAGGCGTGTGCGGCCGTCGACCATCGTGAGCAGCAGCCCCCCGATGCCGAGGCTCGGGTTGAGGCGCCGCCTGATCAGCTCGACCGAGTGCAGGAGCTGTGTCAAGCCTTCGAGCGCGTAGTACTCCGCCTGCACCGGGACGAGCACGCGGTCGGAGGCCGCGAGCGCGTTGACTGTGAGCGGCCCGAGCGAGGGCGGGCAATCGAGGAAGACGAAGTCGTAACGGTCGGTGCCCGAGGCGAGCGCCTGGGCGAGATACCGCTCGCCGTCGGAGCGACCCGAGAGCTCCACGACGGCTCCAGCGAGATCCGGCTTGGCCGGCACGAGGTCGAGGTTCGCGAACGCTGTGGGGTGGACGAGCTCGGCCAGCGGCGCGCCGTCGAGGAGGTCGTAGCTCGACGTCCCGTTCGCTCGCATCCCGAGGCCGGAGGTCGCGTTCGCCTGCGGATCGAGGTCGATCACGAGCGCGCGCTCGCCAGCTTCCGCGAGGCACGCGGCGAGGTTGACGGCGGTCGTCGTCTTGCCGACGCCGCCCTTCTGGTTCGCAAGGGCGTAGATGCGGCTCATAGCCGTGGCCATTGTCGCTAGGCCAGCGGACGCTTCTTCGCGACGCCGACGCGGCGCGGGAAGCCGGGCGGTGTCGGCAGCACCTTGAGCAGTACCGCCAAGCCGTCGACCAGCTCCGGCACACGCGCACCGAGCTGGACAGAAACACGCGCGAGCTTGTCGAGGTCGGCGCTCTCGCCGAGCCAGAGGATCACCGCTCCGCCGATGCCGACGAGCGGCAGGCACCACTCTGCGGCGACGACCGGCTGTGCGAGCGCCTTCGCCGTCGCGACATCCCAGGCCTCGAGCGGCTGCTCCTCCGCGCGCCCCCAGACGACCTGCGCGTTCGGCGGCGCCCAGCGCCGGAGGAAGTCGCACTTGCGCTGCTCGGCCTCCAACAGCGTCACCTCTCGGTCGGGGAGCGCGGCCGCGAGCGGGAGCCCGGGCGAGCCGCCGCCCGAGCCGACGTCGATGACCGGGCCGTCGTACTGCTCGACGACCGGCAGAGCCCGCAATGCATCCTCGAGCAGCATCTCCCGCGCGCGCTCACGATCCCGAATCGCCGTGAGCCCCGGCGTTGCGACTACCGCGTCGAGCCAGTCACTCAGGAACGACGACGACGTAGCGGTTCGGCTCCGTGCCCTCGGAGGTCGTGCCGACGCCTGCGACGTCCTTGAGGCGTAGATGGACGACCTTGCGCTCGACCGCGGTCATCGGCTCGAGCTCTTCCGGCTCGCCCGACTCGAGCACCTGTTGGGCGACCCGGTCCGCGAGCGACTCGAGCGTCGCCTGCCGCCGCGCGCGGTAACCGGCAGCGTCGACGACCACATCTCTCTTGTCGTCGCCGTAGGCGCGATAGGCGATCACGTTGAGCAGGTACTGCACCGCGTCGATCGTCTGGCCATCGCGGCCGATCAGGAGGCCGACGTCGGGGCCGGAACAGGTGACGACGATCGCCTCCGGCTCGTCACGTGCGACCACATCCGCGTCGACCCCGATCGCCTCGACGATCTGGGCCACGAGCGACCGCGCCTCGCCGGCCTGGCCGCCCTCCTCGGTGACAGGCTCCGACGCAGCCGCTGCCACAGCGTCCTCGGCCGGCAGATGTGCGACCACCCGGGCCGGCTCGTAGCCGACGCCGAGAATCCCGCGCTCCCCCTCGGCAACCACTTCGAACTGCACGGCAGCCTTGTCGAGCCCGGGATGCCGCTTCTCGAGCTCGCGCAGCGCGGCCCACTTCGCCTCTCCGACCGTTTCCCCGGTCGCCTCGGCCGTCAGGTCCGCCGAGAGCTCGCTCATCTCCGGCTCGTGCGCTTCTTCTTGCGCCGAACCTGGCGTGGCTGCTGAGAGGCCGACGGGGCAGGCTTCGAAGACGGCGCCTCGGGGCTTGCGCCGTTACCTCCCGAGCCGTCGTCCTTGGGTGGCGTCCGCGAGCTGCGCCGCTCGGGTGTCGGTGCCGGCGTCCGCGCGACGAGTCGCCGCGTGATCAGCCCCTGTCCGACCGTCCACAGGTTCGTCGTCACCCAGTAGAGGACGAGCCCCGCCGGGAAGCGCGCGATCACGAAGACGAAGAAGAGCGGCATGATCATGAACAGCGTGCGCTGTGCCTTGTCCGCCGTCGGGGCCATGAACAGCGTCGAGGCCATCTGGCTCGCCACGTAGACGACGAGCAGGATGTAACCGCCCCAGAACGCTGTCGTGTGGAAGGTGATGTTCGGGACGAAGTGGAGCCACGAGAGG
>DASXOM010000184.1:0-19339 GCA_036494245.1 Gaiellaceae bacterium | reverse complement strand
GAGAAGCGCGCCGGCGGCCGCTCGTTCCTGACCGTGGGCTGAGCGCGGCTACAATCCCCGCGACCCGGGCGGTTAGCTCAGTTGGGAGAGCACCAGCTCGACAAGCTGGGGGTCACTGGTTCGAGCCCAGTACCGCCCATTTCCATCGCGCTTCCTTTAGACGCCTGAGAACCGCTTGATCAAGCCGTTCTCGGCGACCCCGGCTCAATACGCCACAACTGGCATCTCTGTAGCCTCTCGCGCTTCTGCAGTTTTGGAGAACGCTTGGAGAGCAGCGCTTCGCGCCACGTACTTCTCGTCCAGATGCTAGCGGCGGCTCGAAATGGCGGCCGTCTCGATCACGCCGACGAGGGATTGTGCCTTGTCTGCACCGACGAGATTGCCTTTCCGCTCGTAGAGCGCGTGCGCGGCCTCGGCTGCCGCGGCGGCTTCCTCGACACGCCGGTCGTGCTGGAGCACCGTCGCGAGATCCAGCAGCGCGTTCGCGTGCAGGTTGAGGAAGTCGGTCCGCTCGGCGAGCGAGACGGCTTCGTGGGCGAGCCGCTCCGCCGCGTCGAGCTCGCCTCGCCGCGCAAGCGCCTTCGCGCGCGGTCCGCGCCACTGCACCTGGACCGGTAGGTCCTCTGCGGCGGCGGCCTGCTCGCTCTGCGTCGTCAGCTCGAGCGCCTCCTCGTCGCGGCCCTGCGCGAGCACGGCCTCGGCCAGGATGGCCGCGTTGGTCGACAGGCCGCTCTGGTCGCCCATCTCCTCGAGGACGGAGAAGCCCAATCGCAGATGCGACTCGGCCGTGACAGCGTCGCCCGCCAGCAGCCCGACGATCCCGGCCATCTCCGTCGAGGACCCGACGACGACCTTGAGGCCGAGGTCGCGCAGGATTGCGCTGTCGCGCTCGAGGCACGCCCACGCCTCCTCGCAGCGGCCCTCCATCGCGTGCAGTCCGCCCAGCGCGCGCAGAGCGGCGGCCGCCACGCGGCCTTCTCCCTGCGCCTCGTTCAGGATGGCGCGGCAGCGCTCGATCGCAACCGTGACGCGCGTCGGCCCGAACACCGCCAGCCCGACGAGGAAGTTGAGGATCTGCGCTTCCGTTCGTGCGTCGCCGGCGCTTTGCGCGTAGGCGAGCGCCTGGTCGAGCGCCTGCTGGGCGACCGCTCCCTCGCCACGCAGCCAGGGAATCCAGGCCAGGCAGTGCCACGCCTTGGCGAGCAGCGCGTCGTCGTCCGTCCCCTCCAGGCGCTCGATGACAGCGCGAATCGACGACTCCGCCTCGTCGAAGGAGAGCTCGGGCTCGAGCTGGAGGCGCATCCGCCAGCGAACGATCGAGGCGTGCGCCTCGACGTGTTCGTCCCCGAGTGTGCGGCCGGCCTCGATCGCCTCGACCAGGGTCGCGTCCGCCAGGGCTAGCTCACCTGCGTCGCGGAGCGCTTCGCCGAGCTCGGCGCTCGTGGCCGGACGGCGGCTGAGGGCCGCGGCACGCGTCAGCAATGAGATCGCGGCCGGTGTGTCGCCGGCGGCGTGCGCGCGCCGGCCTGCGGCGGCGAGCCTGTCGGCGCCGCGCTCGGCGAGCTCCGCGTCGCTCTCGTCGAGCAGCCCGAGCTCGCGCCGGTAGAGGTACGCCTGTTCGAGGTGGTGGCCGACGAGCTCGTCGTCGCCGGCCTCGAGGCGCTCGGCGATCTCGGCGTGCAGCTCGGCCCGAAGACGCTTCGGCAGCGACTCGTATGCGGCGTCGCGAACGAGGCGGTGCGCGAAGGCGTGCGCCTCGGGCTCGCGCTCGCGGAAGAGGCCTTTCCGCGCCAGCGACTCAAGCAGCGCGCCCGTCAGCGGCTGTTGCGCGGGCGGCAGTAGCTCAGCGAGCTGCTCGGCGTCGAACTCGACGCCGAGGACGGAGGCCCGCTCGAGCATGGTGCGCTCGTCGTGGGTCAGCCGGTCGATGCGAGCGCCGAGCAGTGCCCGGATGCTCGGCGGCGAGCTGAGCTGCCCGGCGAAGCGCGGGTCCTCGGCTTGCAGCGCCAGCAGCTGCTCGAGGGCAAACGGGTTGCCGCCCGCAAAGTCGGCGATTCGCGCGCGAGCCTCGTCCGACAGCAGATCCCCGCACGGGAGCTGAGCAATCAGCGCCGAGCAGTCAGTTGTGGAGAGTGGCTCGAGCGCGAGCACGTGCTCGGCGCTCCATTCCGGTCGCAGCTCGAGCAGCTCAGGCCGCGCCAGGCAGAGCAGCAGGATCGGCGCGCCCTCCGACCACTCGGCGACATGCTCGACGAGGTCGAGGAGCGTCGGCTCGGCCCAGTGGACGTCGTCCAGGACGACCACGAGCGGCCGCTCGCCGGCCATTCGCTCGAACTCGCGCCGGACGGCCCGGAAGATCTCCTCGGTCGTCCCAGACGGATCGGCAGGAAGGCCGCCGAGCGCGTCGGCGAGCGGGGCGAACGTCACGCCTTCGCCGTACGAGCGGCAGGCGCCGTAGAGGACGGTCGCCTCGGTTCGCGATCGCAGCTCGAGCGCGAGCCGGGACTTGCCGATCCCGGCCTCGCCGAGAACGGTCAGGAGGACACAGCTGGGTTCATCCGTCGCGTGCGCGAGCGCCTCCTCGATTTTGGCGAGCTCGGCTGTGCGGCCGACGAGCGCCGAGTCCAGCCGCCGCGCGCCCCAGACCGCTCCGGGCACGAGCTCGACGAGCCTGAAAGCGTCGCCGTCGAGCGGCTCGACCTCGGCGACGCCTGCGAGCAGAGTGCGCGCCGCCGCTCCGACGAGAACCTCGCCTCTCGGGGCCGCCTGGAGCATCCGCTCGGCGAGCACGACCACGCCGCCGCTCACGTCGCCGTTGGCGCGGACGAGGCCAAGACCCGTCTCGACGCCGGCGCGCAGCACCGGCCGGATCCCTGCCGATGCCGCTAGCTCGCCGCCGAGCACCGCGAGCTCGTCGCGCGCATCGGCTGCGGCACGCACCGCACGGAGCGCGTCGTCTTCGTGCGCCGTGCCGGCACCGAAGACAGCCATCGTCCTGCCATCGGGAAGCCGACGCGCAGCCCCGCCGTGCCGCTCGACGGCGCCAGCGACCAGCGCAAAGCAGCGCTGCGCGACGCTCGCCAGGAGCTCCGGGTCAGCGTCCTCGGCGTCGCTTGCGCAGTCGACGAAGGCTACGGCGATCGGCTTGCGCCGATCGGCGTCATCCGTCCTGGGTGCGGTTGCGAAGACTTCTGCCTGCGGCGAGAGCTCGAGCATGGGATCGTGGCGCAAGATCGCCTGCTGCATTGACTGGAGCTCCGGGCCTGGCTCTACGCCGAGCTCGTCGACGAGCGTCAGCCGCGCTCGCCGGTAAGCCTCGAGCGCCTCCGCCTGACGGCCCGAGCGATAGAGCGCCAGCATCAGCTGTTCGCGGAGCGACTCGCGGTACGGATGTTCCTCAACGAGCGCCTCGAGCGTCGCCAGGAGCGGGCCATGGTGGCCGAGCGACAGCTCGGCGCGGATCAGATCCTCCTGCACCGCCAGCCGCAGCTCCTCGAGCTGAGCGATCGCCGAGCGTGCTGCACCGTAGAGCTCGAGACCGGGGAGGCAGTCGCCGCGCCAGAGCGCAAGCGCCTCGCGCAGGCGCGTCGCGGCCGTCGCGATGTCGTCGCTCAGCATGGCGCGGCGGCCCTTGTCGACGAGACTCTCGAACCGAGCTGCATCGAGCTGGGCCGTCGCGAGCCGGGCGACGTACCCCGGCGCCTCGGTCACGAGAACGTCGGCGCCGAGCGTCTTACGCAGCTGCGAGACATAGACCTGCAAAGCGTTCGCAGCGGACCGCGGCGGCGCGTCGCCCCAGAGCTCATCGATCAGCCGCTCCACCGAGACGACCTCGTCCATACGCAGGAGCAGTGCTGCGAGCAGCGCCCGCTGCTTTGTGCTCCCGAGCGCGAAGGGGCGGCCGCCGAGGCGCACCTCGAGCGGGCCGAGGATCAGGAACTCGGGAGTTTCAGCGGATGCGCCCATTGGCGGCTACTGGAGCTTGATCGGCGCCGAGGCGCTGGTCAAGGCGGCCTTTAAGCCTGCTTTAAGCGGGCCGCTGTAGAACTGCGCCGTAATCAATTGGGAGGTCGTTCATGAACGGCACGAACCTGAACAGTGCAGCCTGGGGCTCGGGCCCGACCGACAGCGCAGCCTGGGGCTCGTAGCGCAACGGCTCTAAGGCGCGAAAGGCCGCCTGCTTAGCGGGCGGCTTTTTGCTTTGGTCGCGGCGGGTGGCGAACCTGTCTGAATCGACCGACGTCAACTCGCTGGAGGGTCCCTCGTGGGAACCCTCCAGCTAGGTTCGCGCTGCTAGCGATGATACTCCCACTCGTGCGCTCGCTGCCTGCGCGGGGCTCGCCGACGGCGGGCTGCGACCGCGCATCGGCGAAGCTCCCTGACGCAGGGTTCGGCGCGTGACTCGGCCGGAACTGCGCGACCTGTTCGACGCTGGGCTCGTCGGTCCGCTCAACTTGACTTGAGCGACGGGTCGGCGCAGGCTGGACCCGATGGACTGGCCGGCCGCAACGGTGCTCATCGTGTAGGGGCGCGGCTTTGAGCGTCGGAGATATCGCAGCAATAGTCACTGCCGCGGTAGCGGTGGTCGCGCTAGGAGGCGGTTACGTCCAGTTTGTACTTAGGCGCTCAGGGCTGGGATATGTCGAGTTCGACGTCGAATTCACAAGTCTCCACCGAGGCAAGACCAGCTTGATCGGCGAGATCGTCTGCGTGATCAAGAACGTGGGATCGAGCATGGTGATCGTGACCAATGTGCAGTGCCGTGCGAGATATCGCGCCTTTCGCGACCCCGAGGAAGCAACGCATGGAGTGGAACCTTCGTTCGAACATGCGATCGAGCCTGTCGGAGGCGAAGTCGGCACCCTAGGCAAGCATTCGTTTTGGGTCTCCAAAGACAGGACGTTCATTCAGCCCGGGGTGACTCAGCGCTATCGAAAGCCGGTCCAATTCCCAGCAGGGGTGGAGGTTCTCAACCTCTTGGGATCGTTCGACTACAGGATCCAGGTGAAGGGGTTAACACGTGCCCTGCTCGGGCTCGCCGCCCAACCACCTACGGACATGGACTGGCGCGGAGGCATCCGCTATCACACAGTCCGGCGCAGCTTCTCAGTGCCCGCGTCGAGTGACGCAGGCGAGGGTAGGACCACTAGCGACAACGCCGATTCCTAGCCTTCCGCCAGTCTTGGCGCCTGGCCGTGGTTGCCAGCGATCAGTCTTGGGTACGGTCGTTTTGTGCCTGGAGTGACGACCGTCCCGGACGATGCGGCGCTGCGCAACCTCGTCTCGAAGGTCGACCACATCGTCGTCCTGATGATGGAGAACCGGTCGTTCGACCACATGCTCGGCCACCTCACGATCGACGGGGGCCGCACCGACCTGGAGGGCCTACGCAGGGGGCTGTCCAACAAGGCGAACGGCAAGAACTGGCCGGTGCACAAGGCGAAGAGCACTACGCTCGTCAAGGCGCAGGATCCGCGGCACGGGCACGTCGACGTCGAGAAGCAGATCGCCGACGGCGCGATGAGCGGGTTCGCCGCGAATTACTGGTCGACGCGCGCGCAGCCGCGGCTACAGGGCGACAGCCCCGGGACCGTGATGGCCTATCACACGGCCAGGCAGCTTCCGGTCTACGACTACTTCGCGGCGAACTTCTGCATCTGCGACCACTGGTTCTGCTCGGTGCCGGGCGAGACGATGCCGAACCGCTGCTATGCGGTGGCCGGCACCTCCGGCGGCCTTCTAGAGGCGCTGAAGCCGCCTCGGCCATACAACCTGAAGTCGTTCTGTCGTCAGCTGGACGCGGTGAAGCCGAAGGCCGTGCCGTGGGTGTGGTTCTCGCACGACTACGTGCCGATGCTCTGGATCATCGACCCGAAGTACGCGGCCGGGTCGATCCCGCGGTACTTCGACAAGAGCGACGTGCTCGGCCATGCGAGCTTCGTGGAGCGCGCGGCGAAGGGAGAGCTCCCGGCGGTCTCGTGGATCGATCCCAACTTCATCGACCTCACCTTTGGGCCGGCGGGCTCGAACGACGACCACCCGCCGTCCGACCTGCACGCGGGCCAGAAGCTCGCGCTCACGCTGTTCGACGCTGTGGTGCAGGGGCCCTTGTGGGAGAAGACGATGGTGATCCTCACCTACGACGAGCACGGCGGCTTCTACGACCACGTGCCACCGCCCGACTGCGAGGACGACTCACCGCAATTCCGATCCCTAGGGCCGCGCGTGCCTGCGTTCGTGCTCTCGCCCTGGGCAAGCGCAGGCTCGGTCTCGTCGACGATCTACGACCACACGTCGATCATCAAGACGATCCTCGCTCGCTTCTGCCGCAAGGCGAACGGGACGGTGCCGGACATGGGCGCGCGCGTGCGGGCCGCGCAGCACCTCGGCGGCGTGCTGACCGAGCCGAGCCCGCGGCCTGCGATCCCGCGCTCGTCCTACCAGAAGCTGATCGCCCAGACCCAGAGCTGGGGCGACAAACTCGCGGCACACGCAACCATCCCCAGCCGAACATCACTGAAGGCGGAGGCGAGCGTGACGGACTTCCAGCAGGAGTTCCTAGCGCTCCGCCAGGCGGTTCTCGCACAGCGCTCACCGGACGTCGCCGCGCCGCCCTCCAATTAGTGCCAGGAGGTATCAGCGCAGGCGTCCGGCTCCGCGACGCCGGGCGGGACACCCTAGGTCGCCTTTCGTTGTCACGGTCCTCTGCTGAGGGTGCTCAGCTGCGGAGGATCTTGCCGGTCTTGAGGTTAAGGCGGGTGGTGTCGTGGATGTGAGTGTTCGTGCGGTCATTGAACTCGATGGTGAAGTGGTGGTCCCTGCCGCTCATGTCCACGGTGACGGTGAGGTAGCCGAACTCGACGATCGGCGTTTCGTCGAGCGTGTACTCGCCCACCGTGACCGGGGTCCGGGGAAGTCCACCGATCGGTCGGGTGGCCGAGAATCCGCCCGAGCCGGCGACGACGTAGGGGATCTCCCGCCCTTCGACGCGCCTCGTGAAGCGCTGGTAAAGGTGGGCGTGGCCGGAGAGGACGGCGTCGGGCCAGAACCCGGCCGCGCGGGAGGCGCCATCGATGTCGTCCGCGAGACCGGTGCTGCCGCCGTGGCTCGCGTCGATCGAGGCGGGCGGATGGTGGCAGGCGACGATCACAGCGCGTTCGCCTGCCTTGCGAGCGGGGGCGAGGCGCTTCAGCTCTGACTCGAGGAAGTGAAGCTGCTCGTCACCGACGAGAGTGGGGTAGGCGCCGTCCTGGCTGGAGATGACGCCGGGGCCCTCCAGGACGTTCGTGTAGAGGCCGACGATCGAGACGAAGGGGGCATCGAGGGTGAAGTAGACGCCGGGCTGATCCATCGTGGAGCGGACGATGGGGCCGGCGTCCGGTGAGGTACCTGGCTTAGCGGCGCAGAAATTGCGCAAGAAGGCGGTCAAGGTCGGTACGCGCGGCAGGTCGGGTTCGTCGCCGAAGACCATCCCGTCATGGTTGCCGGGGATGGCGAAGATCGGCCGGTCGTAGGCGCGGAAGGGTGCGTAGAACTGGTCATAGTAGTACTGGCCCTCGCCGAAGTTGTAGACGACGTCGCCCAGGTGGAAGAAGAACGCGGGCCCGGTCGCACCCCCTGCGTGCACGTCGCGGGCCATCGCATCGGCGACGCTCGCCTCGTTCTCCAGGGCCTGCCTCGCGGTCTGAAAGCTGTTCACCTTCGCAGCCCCGGTGTCGCCGACCGCGTGAAAGCTGATCCGCTTCGTCGCCGTGATCGCCGCCAGGAACTCCGGCTCGAGCACCTTGGCGAGGTCGATGCGCGGCGGCCGCGTCCGCGGTTCGGGAATCGGCTGCAGGTCTTCCTTGTGGAGCTTGTAGTACGCGCTGTCGTAGTAGGCCGCGCTCGTGTTGTCGACCTGGAAGGAGACCTGGTCCGGGTCGGGCTCCGGGTCCGCAAACAACCGACCTTCGGCCCCCGACAGCCTCAGATAGGCAGCGTCCATCCCTCTACCCTGACAGCGCGCGGCCGAGCTTGAGCAGCAATGAGTCGGCTGGCACGAGAAGTCCCCGGCTGGCGAACCCGACCATCCGATCGAGCGCGACCAGGTAGTCGCTCGCCAGCGGCGGCTCGTCGTCGAGCGCCCAGAGGGCTTGCGCGTTCGTCCAGGCTGCGTCGCGGGCGCGTCCCACGTCCCACATCGCCACGACGTCGTCGATGCGCCGCAGCCGGTGGACGAGCCCGTCGACCCACGCGAGCCAGCCGATCACGTACTGGCTCTTCACGCGCGCTTCGACGTGGGCAAGCAACGCATCGACCCGCACGAAGTCGGCGTGTTCCTCGGACCCCTCGCCGAGATCGAGCCCGAGCTCCCGACAGGTCGTGACGAGCGCGACCGGAAGGTCACGATTGATGTGGGCGTTCATCCCGGCGAGCGCGAACTGCAGCGGCGCGATGCCGGGGCGCGAGCGCTGCTCAAACAACGGAACCCACGCCGAGGGCGCGCCGGCGGGGTCGCGGCCGTAGGCCTCGAGCGCCGAGAAGAACAGGGCCGCGAAGCGGACGTCGAGCGTCTCGAGAAAGCGATTGTCGGCGAAGCCCTGCCGCGTCAACTCCGTGCGGACACCCACGGTCACCTCGCGGTACAGCCGGGCGAAGCAGGCGACACCGTCCGAGCGGGATTCCGAGGCCTCGATACTCCTGAGGCGACGGATCACGTCGGCGATGTGCGACGGGGGGTCCGAACCCTTGACGGCGCTCACGGGCGGCGTCACGATACCGCGCAAGGACGTCCCGTCCCATCCGGCAGAACGGGCCGATCGGAAGCCGTACGCTCGCAACTCGGGCGACAGGTCTCTGCGGTGCGCCAGTGTTCCGGATTGATCCCTGAGGCTGGAGAGGACGATCCTCGATTCCCGCATCACCTGCCTCGCTTTGTTCACGCGGCAGACTCTCGCAGTCCCAGCGACGGCTGCCTTGCCTGGCCAGTGCTCCGGGGTGAACGAGGGTTGAAGGTCCTCTCGGGCAGGCGTAGGCTGGCGTTCTTACTGGTTGCCTGTTTGCGGCGGGGCTTGGCCAAGCGAGGTTCGCGGTGGCGAGCACAGTAGACCGTCAGGTTGAGGCCGAAGAGAGTGTCGCCGCGGAGGCAGAGGCGGCGTCGACGAGGGCCGAGGCAGGCTCGATTGCGTTCGCGCAGCTGGTGCGTACGCATTTCGACTGGGAACGAGCCGACGGCAAGAATCCCGTACTCGAAGCGCGCTTCCGGAGCGAGCTCGAAGAGTTCCAGAAGGCTGAGGGCGAGCTGAAGCACGCCTACTGGTCGAAGAAACGGCCGTCGGCGGTCGGACTCACGATCCGCAAGCGTGGCTGGTTCATGAGGTTCGTGACGGGCGACGACACGATCAACCGCCTTCACCGTGTAACCGACTGGCTGGCGCGCGAGCGCCGCATCGCCGACCTGATGCACCACGCGGACACGCTCGCGATCAAAGTCTCGGAAGTCCTGCGCGGCACGCCGGAGCGAATCGCGATGCAGTGGCTGTACTCGGTGCAAAGCCACCTGCTCGGCTTCGTCGAGCGGACGCAAGGGCGAGCGAGCGAGCAGGAGATCGCCGCGCTCGTCGCCGCCCAGGAACAGGAGCTGCTCCAGATCGAGGGCTACTACGCACGGGCCGGCGAACAGGCAGCAAGGCTCGGCTACTTCTGGGGGATGATGGTCGGCGTCGTCGTTGACGGAACACTCGCCCTGGCGCTCGCGGGACTGCTCTGGGCGACCGGCTGGTTCACGCACGCACACGCGTACGACATGGAGACCTTCTTCATCTGTTACGTCTCCGGCGCGCTCGGCGCGATAATCAGCGTCCTCACGCGGATGAGCTCGGGCAACTTCCATCTCGACTACGAAGTCGGCCGCCCGACAATCAGGCGCCTGGGCAGCTTCCGTCCCTTCATCGGCGCGGTGTTCGGGATCGCCGTCTACTTCTTGATCCGGAGTGGCATCCCAAACATCGACGCGCCGACCAAGCCACTCAAAGCCTTCTTCTTCTTCGCCATCTTCGCCTTCCTTGCCGGCTTCAACGAGCGCTGGACAAAAATCCTCTTAGGCGACGCCGAAAGCACCCTCGCTGCGAGCTTCAGCAAGGCTGGCGAAAGCGAAGGAAAGGCCCCTGGCGACTGATCCCACTGCGGTAGCTCGGTAGAGTCGCCATTCCAGCGATGGATCCTCGCCTGGCCCAGTGTTCCGGAATGACCCCGAGCTTTCAGGCGCACAAGGCTCCCGCTCGCTCGGCGTTGGCTAAGGGGCCGACGTGGACGATGTAGCCCAGCCGGGGACTACCGGAGCCGTTCGGCGAGGGATGAGTGGCGCGTCCGTCCCTCCGCGCGCGCGACTGCGGTCAGCAGCGCCCGTTGCTCGCCGGCGAGTACGCAGAGCCGCTGCGCGCGCGTCACCGCGGTGTAGAGGAGCGGTCGCGACAGCATTACGTGGTACTGCGACGACCACGGCGCGACGACGGCCGGGAACTGAGAGCCCTGCGCGCGGTGGATCGTGAGCGCCCACGCGAGCTCGTACGTCTCGAGCGCCGACGCGGGGACGACGACCTCTCGCTCGCCGTCGTCGAGCGAGAGCAGCGCCTCGCCTTCCTCCTCGTCCCAGGCGAGGACGAACGCGACCTCGCCGTTCATCACCTCGCGCTCGGGCGTGTAGTCGTTGCGCGTCTGGACGATGCGCGAGCCGACGCGGAGTCCGCGGACGACGGGCGTTCCACCTGGGTTGAGCCGCTGCTCGAGCTCCGCGTTCAGCTCGATCAGTCCCACGACTCCACGCCGCATGGGAACCAGCGTCATGACCTCGGTGCGAGGGTCGAAGCCGCGCCGCGGCAGTGCCTCGCAGACGAGCTCGAGCACCGCGTCCCGCAGGGTCTCGGGGCCCTTGCGCGAGATCCAGAAGAAGTCCTCGTCGAGTTCCTGCTCTCCGAGCTCGGAGTGCGCCTCGGCAAGGGAGAGGAACGGCGGCCGGCCCTCGTTGATGCGGCGGGCGCTGCGAACGATGAGGGAGCGCGCAGCCTGGCGGTAGATCGCGGTCAGGTGGACGCGTGGCGCTGCGTCGCTCTCGACTAGGTCGGCGAGCACGCGGCCCGGGCCGATCGGCGGCAGCTGGTCGGTGTCGCCGACGAGCAGGACGTGGCAGTCGCCGGCGGCACGGAAGAGCGCATCGGCGAGCTCGAGCGACAGCATCGACGCCTCGTCCACGATCACGAGCTCGACGTCGTTCGAGAGCGGATCGTCCTCGTCGCGCAGGAACCTGTCCTCCCTCGGCGAGTAGCCGAGCGCGCGGTGGATCGTCACCGCATCGTGGCCGGTCAGGTCGCGCATCCGCCGCGCCGCCTTCCCCGTCGGCGCGCAGAGCAGGACGCGGACGCCGGCGCGGCCCGCCAGCTCGACGACGACGCGCTGCGTGTGCGTCTTTCCGGCCCCCGGGAGCCCGGTGAGGAGAACGAGCGGCCGCGTGCGGACGAGCTCGACGATCTGCCACTGCTCGTCCGACACCTCGATCCGCTCCGGCCGGCCCGGAGGGTCGAACAGCTCGTCGTCGGGCGCCGCCGCACGCTCCGCGAGCGCAGCAGCGAGGCGCGTCTCGGCCCCCCACGGCTCGGCGAGGTAGGCGCGCTTGCGCTCGACCACGACCTCGTCCTCGCGTGCCAGCCGCGCGAGGGCGGCCTCGAGAGGTTCCGCCTCGTGCACCTCGAGCAGCCCCGCCGCCGCCTGCCACAGCTCAGGCCGCGGCAGGAAGACGTTGCCGTTGCCGGCCGCCTCCGCGAGCACGAACAGGAGCCCGGCGCGCAGCCGCTGCGGGGCGTCGAGCTCGATTCCGAGCGAGCGCGCGACGCGGTCGGCAACCCGGAAGCCGATCCGCGGCACCTCCGTCAGCCGGTACGGGTCGTCCTCGAGCACCGCGATCACGTCGGTCCCGTACGTGCGGACGAGGCGCGCGGCGAGCCCGGCGCCGATCCCGTGCGAGAAGAGGAACGTCTCGACCTCGCGAATCGCGGCGACCTCCCGCCACGCCTCGACCGCGCGTTCCATCGCGCGGAGCGAGATCCCGCGGCCCGCCTTCGTCCGCACCTCGCGCAGGCGCTCGGGGTCGCGGTCGAGCTCTGCGAAGACGTGTTCGGCGCCGAAGTGCTCGACGATCGCGCGCGCGAACGTCGGCCCGATGCCGGGAACGCGGCGGCGCAGCCAGAGCGCGACGCCTTCCGGCGTCTGCGGCAGCGTGGAGCGGAAGGACTCGACCGAGAACTGCCAGCCGTAGTGCGGGTGCTGCTCGAGGGCGCCGGCGACGACGAGGCTCTCGCCCGCGGCGACGTGGCCGAGCGCGCCGCGCAGCGTGAGCGGCCGCTCGTTCTCGAGGGACGCCGACCAGATCGCGAACTCGCCGTCGGGCGAGACCCAGCGCGGCCCGCCCGCCGCGAGGGTCACCGCGAGCTCGCGCGCCTCCGGGTCGACCGGCGGCTCGTCCTCGAGCGTCCACACGCTCCCGAGGGTACTCGGCGGGTCAGTTCACCACTCGTCCGAAGCCGTCTACCTGGCTGAGGT
Source organism: Gaiellaceae bacterium (assembly GCA_036494245.1). GTDB lineage: Bacteria > Actinomycetota > Thermoleophilia > Gaiellales > Gaiellaceae > Palsa-739. Next base: position 6,766 of record DASXOM010000184.1, on the reverse strand, counting down.
AGCGGACTCGGCGCATCACTTCTCCGCCGTTGGAGTTGCTGTTGAGGGATGTGTTGCCTTCGATCGAGTCGAACTGGCCGCCGCCGAGGTATTTCTCGACGATGCCTATGTGGTCGGGGACGCCGCCGTCCCAGTTGAAGATGGCGATGTCGCCGGGCAGGGGAGTCGTTCTTCCTTTCCACATGCCGGTGGCGCGGAGCCAGGCTTCTGCGGTGGGAACGTAGGTGCATCCGTTGGGATAGCAGCCGGCTCCTTTGAAGCCGTCGGCGATCCGGTACCTGGCGCCCTTGGAGAAGCAATAGCTGACGAAGATGGCGCACCAGGGGGCGCCGTCGACGCCGAACCACTTGCCGAACTGGGTGCGGTTCGAGCCGGACGGCCGCTCGGTTGTGCCGATGTGCTTTACGGCTTCTGCGAGCGCCTTCTGGCCGAGCGAACTGGCTTTTCGGACAATCGGCCCGTTTTGTTTCGGCGTCTTCGTCCCGCGCAGAGCCTTGCGCGTGGCCGGACCCACGACGCCGTCGACCTCGAGCTTGTTGTCTCGCTGGAATGCGCGTACAGCGGCAGCGGTTGCCGGTCCATACGCGCCGTCGATCGGACCCGGTGCGTAACCGAGGACGGTCAGGCGTTCCTGCAGCTTGGTGACTTCCGGCCCCTGCATGAGCGGACTGGCGACGTGGAGCATCCCGGGCATCAGACCTCGACCTCCTTCGAAGATAGGGCGGCCGACTCAGGCAGGGGGCAAAGCCGACCCTGACCGCACGCGCCGCAGCAACGATCCGATCCGGAGTGCATCGACCTCCTCGTTGCCACTGCAACCTTGCGACTCGGCGCAGCCGAAGTCAAGGCGTACGCGGCTCGCGTCTTACTGCGCGGCTGCTGCCGCTTCGAGCACGAAGCGGGCGTCGGTGTTCTCGGCGAGCGTTAGCAGGGTCGCGTGAAGGTTCGCGCGTGTGTCGGCGTCGAGCGGCGCCAGGAACTCGTCCTCGACCCTCTGGACGATGGTGCGGAAGCGAGCCAGCTGGCGCTTGCCCGCAGGGGTGAGGCTGACGAGGTGGCGGCGGCGGTCGGCGACGTCCCGCCGACGCTCGATCAGTTGCTTCTCCTCGAGGGTGTCGAGGATGCCGACCAGCATGCTCCGGTCGAGCTGGAGCGCATCCGCGATGGTTGCCTGCGTCTCGCGCGCGCCTTCGTCGAGGAGCGCCAGGACGCTGTAGTGGTACGGGCTGAAGCCGACCTGCTCGAACTCCTTGAAGGCGCGGGTCTTGAGTCCCACGCCAAGCCGCGCCAGCAGGAAAGCCGGGCTCTCGATGAGCTCACGCGGAAAGCACGGGTTATCGGCGGACGGTGTCTCCATATCGCAACAGACGAAGAGTAGCGCAGACCATCGTGGTTGTGATAAACCGTGGAATAAGTCCACGATATGAGGGGAACACGAATGAGCGCACAAAGCATAGAAACGGCCTCGGATATCCGGGAAGGCGACCGGCGCCGGTGGGTGATCCTGTCGCTGCTCGTCGTGGCGCAGTTCATGGTCGTGCTCGACGTCGCGATCGTGAACGTCGCGCTGCCGACGATCAAGAACGACCTCCACTTCAGCCAAGACGGCCTGCAGTGGGTGATCACCGCCTACGCGATCGTGTTCGGCGGTGTCCTCCTGCTCGGAGGCCGGATGGCCGACCTGCTCGGCCGTCGGCGCATCTTCATGGTCGGCATGGCCGTGTTCACGATCTTCTCGCTGCTCGACGGCGTCGCCTGGTCGTCAGGCTCGCTGATCGCCTTCCGCGGTCTGCAGGGGCTCGGCGCCGCGCTGCTCGCGCCGGCGGCACTCTCGATCCTGACCACGACGTTCAGGGAGGGACGCGACCGCAACGTCGCGCTCGGAATCTGGGGCGCAGCCTCCGGAAGCGGGGGCGCAGCCGGCGTCCTGCTCGGCGGCGCGCTGACGAGCGCACTCAGCTGGTCCTGGATCTTCTTCATCAACGTCCCCGTCGGCGTGCTCGTGCTCGCGCTCAGCCCGGTGCTCCTCAAGGAGAGCCGCGCCGACCTCGACCACCGCCACTTCGACGCGGCCGGCGCCGCCTCGATCACCGGCGGCCTGATGCTGCTCGTCTACGCGCTCACCCACGCGAGCCAGCACGGCTGGGCCACGACCGAGACGGTCGGGCTCCTCGCCGCCTCGGCCGCCCTCGTCGTCGCGTTCCTCGTGATCGAGCTGCGGTCTCCCGCGCCGCTGCTTCCCATGCGCATTTTCCGCCTGCGTACGCTGACGGCCTCGAACATCACCGCCCTGCTGCTGGGAGCGGCGATCTTCTCGCAGTTCTTCCTGCTCACCCTGTACATGCAGCAGGTGCTGCACTACTCCGCCCTGAAGACTGGAGTCGCCTATATCGCGCTCACGCTCTCGATCATCGGCTTCTCCGCCGTCTCGCAGGCGCTCGTCACCCGGGTGGGCATCCGGCTCGTGCTACCGGTGGGCATGGCGCTCTCGGCGGCAGGCCTCGTCCTCTACGCACAACTACCGGTGCACGGAACCTACTTCTCGAACCTGTTCCCGGCGTTCATCCTGAGCGGGATCGGGCTCGCCTTCGCCTTCGTGCCGATCTCGATCGGCGGGCTCACCGGCGTTCGCTCGGATGACGCCGGCGTGGCCTCCGGGCTGCTGAACACGAACCAGCAGATCGGGGGAGCGATCGGCGTCGCCATTGCCACGACGATCGCAACCACCTACACGAGCCACTATCTCAATGGACACCCCGGCGTCGGCCCGCTCGACGCCGCCGCGCTCACGCACGGCTTCCAGATCGCGTTCTACGTCCTCGCCGCCCTCGCAGCGCTGGCCGCGGTGATCAGCGCGATCATGATCGAGCCGGGCGCGGCCGCGACCGCGCCGAGCGAGGAAAGCCCCGGCAACCTGACGCCCGCACTCGAGGAGGCGGCCTGACATGACGACGAGAGCCAGTATCACCGTTCGGTACGAGACGCGCACGACGATCGACAGACCCATCAGTGACGTGTTCGAGCGTTTGGCCGACCTGGATCAATACAAGGTGTGGATGCGCCGCACGGGTCTGTTCCGTCGGTCCGGACAAACCTCCGACGGCCCTGTCGGCCAGGGGACTGCGTATTTCGACGCCACGAGGATGGGCACGTTCCGCGGTGAGGTGACCGACTACGACGCACCGGCGAGGATCGGCTTCCGCGAGACCCTCCGCTGGTTCGGTTCCGACCTGATGGAGGCGCGACCGAACTACATCCTCGAGGCGGATCGGGACAAGACGATTGTTCATCACGTCGCCGAGGGCCAGCTCTTCGGCGTGATGCGGCTGACGAAGCCGGTGGCGGCCCTGCTGGCGAGAAGCGAGCGGGCCCGAACCGTCAGGTCGTTGAGGCGTTCGCTGGAGTTGGAGTAGGTCCGCCGTCGGGCGAATGTCCGGACATTGCGCAGAGGCGGATGCGGCCGTCAGGCTCGGTGGCGAAGTGACGGCGGTACCGACCATCGCGGTTCAGGCGGACGCGCCGCGCGCATTTCGGGCAGTGGCGTACCTGGTTCCGGAGCTCGGAGCGATGCATGCGTCCAACCTAGGTGCCGCCGGGTGCGCCCCGCGTGACCCGTCTTGATCAGTGCACCACAGCCTCAGGCCGTGACGGTCACGCGGAGGAACGTCGCTGGGATCGTGGTTCCCTGGCCTCGAGACGCTTTGAAAGAAGGATGCAAGCCGCCCGATGGCCCTCCTCCGCTGACGCCGGCCGAGCGAGCTCCGGATCCTCCACCGAGCACTGCTCGACCGCGACCGGGCACCGCGGATGGAAGCGGCAGCCGGTGGGGATCGCCACCGCGTCCGGGGTCTCGCCCACCAGGATCTGAGGCCGCTGCCGGTCGCGCGGGTCGCGCCGTGGGACGACCGAGAGCAGGGCCTTGGTGTACGGATGCTGGGGGTTCCGCACCACGGCCGCCGCAGGCCCTTCCTCGACGATACGGCCGAGGTACATGACGGCGATCCGCTGGGCGAAGCGGGCCGCCGTGGAGAGGTCGTGCGTGATCATCAGGATTGCGAGGCCCTGCTCGCGCAGGCCGTCGAGGACGTTGAGGACTCCCGCGCGGACCGAGACGTCCAGCATCGAGACGGGTTCGTCGGCCACGAGCACCTCGGGCTCGAGGACGAGCGCCGCGGCGATCGCGACCCGTTGGCGTTGTCCGCCGGACAGCTCGTGCGGATACCGGTCGAGGTAGAGCTCCGGGGGTGAGAGCTCGACACGGACGAGTGCATCGCGAACCCGTGCGGCTCGCTCGGACTTCGAGCCGCCAAGCCCGTGGATCAGGAGCGGCTCCTCGACCGCCGCGCGGACACGGAACCGCGGGTCGAGCGACTCGTACGGATCCTGGTAGACGACCTGAATTCGGCGACGGAGCGGGCGCAGCTCGCGCGGGCCGAGCGGCACCAGGTCGCGACCGTCGAAGCGGATCGATCCGGACACGGGATCGACGAGCCGCAGCACCGCCTGGGCGGTCGTGGTCTTGCCACAGCCCGACTCGCCGACGAGGGCGAGCATCTCTCCCCGCTGCAGCGACAGCGACACGCCCTCGACAGCGTGCACGCTGCGGCGCGGCTGGCGAGTCGCTGACCCGACGAGGCCGCGGTGGATCGGGTAGCGGACGACGAGGTCCTCGACCTCGAGCAGGGTGGGCTCGGCGCTCATGCGGGAACCCGGGAATTGAGGTGGCAGGCGGCGTCGTGATCCGCAGCGAGCTGCTCGAGCCGCGGCCGGACGACGCAGGCCTCGAAGACGGAGTCGCAGCGCGGCGCGAACGGGCAGCCCTCGATCGCGCGGTCGAGTCGCGGCGGCGCGCCGGCGATCGAGAGCACCGGCTCGTCGAGCCCGGCGAGATCCGGCGACGCGGCGAACAGCATCCGGCTGTACGGGTGTCCGGGCGTGTGGTAGATCGCCTCGAGCGGGCCGCGCTCGACGATCTCGCCGGCGTACATCACGGCGCAGCGGTTGCAGAGCTGGGCCACGACCGGCAGGTCGTGCGTGACGAGGATGAGGGCGAGACCGAAGTCCCGGCAGAGGGCGTCGAGCAGCTCCAGGATCTGCGCCTGCACCATCACGTCGAGCGCCGTCGTGGGCTCGTCGGCGATCAGCACCTTTGGGTTACAAGCGAGCGCCATCGCGATCGCCGCCCGCTGCCGCATCCCGCCCGACAGCTCGTGTGGGAAGCGCGCGGCGCGGCCGGCCGGGATCCCGACCGCCTCGAGCAGCTCGCCGGTTCGAGCCCGGGCGGTTGCCCCTTTGGCGCGACCGTGGAGCTCGAGCGCCTCGACGATCTGCTGACCGATCGTGCGCACGGGGTTCAGCGCGTTCATCGCCCCCTGGAAGACGATCGCGACGTCCACCCAGCGGTGCGGCCGCATCGCTTCCTCGCCGCCGGCGAGGATGTCGTCCCCTTCGAGCAGGACGCGGCCCGAGACGCTGGCGTTCGGTGGGAGCAGGCCCAGGATCGCGAGGGCGGTGGTCGTCTTCCCGCAGCCCGATTCCCCGACGAGCCCGAGGCGCTCGCCCGGCTCGAGCGAGAGTTTGACTCCCTGGACGGCGTGGAGCTCGCCTCCGTTCTCGAGGTCGAACCAGACGTGGAGGTCCTCGACCTGCAGGAGCGGGCTCACAGCGCGTCCTTCCCGCGGCCCACGAGCGGCCGCAGCCGGAAGGTCCGCGCCGACAAGTGCGCGACGCGCAGCCGCGGGTTGAGCGCGTCCTCCAGCGAGCCGCCGACGAGGCTGCAAGCGAGGATGAGGAGCGCGACCAGCACGCCCGGTGGGACGATCGCCCACCACGCTCCCGTGGAGATCGCGGCCCGCGCGAACGCGTTCTCGATCACCCTGCCGAGCGAGATGCTGCTCGGATCCCCCAGACCGAGGAACGACAGCGCGGTTTCGTCGAAGATCGCGACCGCGATGGTCAGGACGGTGCTGGCGATCAGCAGCGGCGCGACCTGCGGGAGGACGTGCCGCACCACGATCCTCGTGTGGCCGGCGCCGAGGGCCCGCGCCCGCTTCACATAGACACGCTCGCGCACGCTCTTCACCTGCGCCCGGATCACGCGAGCCGTACTCGTCCAGAGCAGGATCCCGATCACGATGATGATGTGGAAGAGGCTCGGCCCCCAGATGGCGGCGACGACGATCATCAACGGGACGTCGGGGATGACGAGGAAGTAGTCGGTGATGCGCATGAGCACGGTGTCGGTCCCGCCGCCGAAGTAGCCGGCGACCACACCGACGGTGCCGCCGATCACCATCGAGACGAACGTCGCTGCGAAGCCCACGACGAGCGACGTACGCAGGCCCCAGATCAGGAGCGTGACCATGTCGATGCCGCCGTCGTCCAGGCCGAGCAGGTGGTGCCACGACGGTGCGCCGAATACCGGCCCGACCTGCTCGTGGAGGGGATATGGGGCAATCCAGGGCGCGAGGATCGCCGTGACCGTGACGGCGACGAGGAACAGAGCCGCGGCCATCGCGACGCGCTGGTGACGGAGCGTCTGCAGCACGAAGCCCCGGCTGCTCGTGCCGGCCTCGACCGGCGCCTCGACGAAGAACGACGCTTCGCTCACTCGGTGATCCTGGGGTCGAGCTTGAAGTAGAGGAGGTCGGCGACGAGGTTGAAGAAGATGACCGAGACCGTCAGCACGAGGAAGGCTCCCTCCAGCATCGGGTAGTCGCGCTCGAGCACTGCCTCGTAGACGGCGCGGCCGATTCCCGGCCACGAG
>DASXOM010000183.1:0-8052 GCA_036494245.1 Gaiellaceae bacterium | reverse complement strand
ACGTTCTTGATCTCGCTGTAGCCGGCGAGGCCGTGCATCCCCAGCTCGCGGCCGAAGCCGCTCCGCTTGAAGCCGCCGAACGGCGTCGAGGGCCGCACCGACGAGTTCGAGTTGATCGAGAGGACGCCCGTCTCGATCGCGCGCGCGACGCGCAGCGCGCGGCCGCCGTTCTCCGTCCAGATCGAGCCCGAGAGGCCGTACTCGGAGTCGTTCGCGATCCGGATCGCCTCGGCCTCGTCGGCGAACGGAATCAGGGCGGCGACCGGGCCGAACACCTCCTCGCGCGCGATCCGGTCCTCGGGCCGCGCCTCAACGAGTGTCGCTGGGAACCAGAAGCCGGGGTCCTCCGGGGCTTCGCCCCGGAAGAGGGCGGAACTGTCGTCCACGAACGACGCCACCTGCTGTCGGTGTCCGGCCGAGATGAGAGGCCCCATCTCGGTCGCCTCCTCCTCTGGGTCGCCGACCTTCAGGCCGCGCGTCGCCTCGACCAGCAGCTCGGCGAAGCGGTCGTAGACCGATTGCTGGACCAGGATCCTCGAGCGGGCGCAGCAGTCCTGGCCGGCGTTGTCGAAGACGGCATACGGCGCGGCAGCCGCGGCGCGCTCGAGGTCGGCGTCGGCGAAGACGACGTTCGCGGACTTGCCGCCGAGCTCGAGGGTGACGCGCTTGATAGTGCCCGCGGCGCCGCGCATCACCTCCTGCCCGACCTCGGTCGAGCCGGTGAAGCCGATCTTCGCCACGTCCGGATGCTCGACGAGCCGCGTGCCGACGACCGAGCCCTTGCCGGGGAGGATGTTGACCACGCCCTCGGGGATGCCCGCCTCGAGTGCGAGCTCGCCGAGCCGCAACGTGGAGAGCGGCGTCAGCTCCGCCGGCTTGAGGACGACGGTGTTGCCGCAGGCGAGTGCCGGCCCGAGCTTCCAGGAGGCGATGTTGAGCGGGAAGTTCCACGGGACGATCAAGCCCACCACGCCGAGCGGCTCGCGGAACGTCAGGTCGACGCCGCCTGCGACGGGGATCGTCTCGCCGAGGTGCTTGTCGACGGCGCCCGCGTAGTAGTGGAAGACCTGCGCGACCATCCCGATCTCGCCGCGCGCTCCGGCGATCGGCTTGCCGACGTTGCGCGACTCGAGACGCGCGAGCTCCTCGCCGTGCTCCTCCACCAGCGTCGCAAGCCGCCGCAGCAGCCGCGCCCGGTCGGCCGGCGCGACGGCGCGCCAGCCCGGGAACGCGTCCTTCGCGCGGGCAACGGCCGCGTCCGTCTCCTCGACGCCGGCCGCCTCGATGTCGGCGATCGTCTCTTCGGTGGCTGGGTTGAGAATCGCCGTCACTTGCGCGCCGCCTCCACGAGCTGCTCGAAGAGGCGCTGGTCCTCGCCGGCCTCGGGATGCCACAAGACGCCGACGAGGAACGGCTTGTCGGGATCCTCGATCCCCTCGACGGTGCCGTCCTCGGCCCAGGCGACCTCGCGGAGGCCTTCGCCGACCCGGCCGATGCCCTGGTGGTGATGCGACATGACCGAGCCGCGAACCTCGCCGATGCGCGACGAGGGATCGACGCGAACCGCGTGCTCCGAGAACTCGCCGAGAACCTCGCGGTGCTCCTCGTGACCCACGATCTCGGGCAGGTGCTGGACGATGTCGCCGCCCCGGGCGACGTTGAGCACCTCGAAGCCACGGCAGATCGCGAGCACCGGCAGGTCGCGTGCGAGCGCCGCCTCGAGCAGCGCGAGCTCGCCCCGGTCTCGCTCCGGGTTCGTGCCCGTGGTCGCGGGATGCGACTCGGCCCCGTACTCCTCCGGCTCCAGGTCGTTGCCGCCCGAGAAGACCAGCCCGTCGAGTGCGTCGAGCACCTCGTCGATCCCGTTCTCGTCCGGCGGCACGAGCACGGCGCGGCCGCCGGCGCGCTCCACCGCCTGCACGTAGCTGTACGGCACGAGCGACACCTCGACGTGTCCCCAGTGGCCCCAGGACGCGGGCTCGACGTAGGTCGTGATGCCGATCAGCGGCTTAGCCACGTTCGAACATGCGCTCGCGCTCGTAGCCGGTCACGGTCTTGTCATAGAGCTCCTGCTCGGTGCGCGCGTAGTTGAGGTAGTGGTCGATCACGTCGTCGCCGAGCAGCCGGCGCGCGACGTCGCTCGACTCGAGCCGGGCGATCGCCTCGCGCAGCGCGTGCGGGAACCGCTGCACGTCCGACTCGTACGCGTTCCCCTCGAACGCCGGAGCGAGCTCGAGCTTCTCCTCGATCCCGTACAACCCGGCTGCCAGCAGCGCCGCGAACGCGAGGTACGGGTTCGCGTCTGCACCCGGGATGCGGGTCTCGGGCCGGCACGCGGAGCCGTGGCCGACGACACGGAAGCCGCATGTCCGGTTGTCGGACCCCCACGCGAGCGTGGTGGGCGCCCAGCTCCCGGCCGCGAAGCGCTTGTACGAGTTCACGACCGGCGCGACGAAGATCGCGAGGTCGCCCAGGCACGCGATCTGGCCGGCGAGGTAGTGCCGGAAGAGGTCCGACTCGCCCGCGAACGCGTTCTCGCCGTCGCGCCAGAGCGAGGAATGGATGTGGCACGAGGAGCCGACCCAGTCGTGGTGCGGCTTCGCCATGAACGTGACCGAGCACCCGCGCTGGTGCGCGATCTCCTTGAGGCCGGTCTTGTAGACGACGTGGTCGTCGGCCGTGCGCAGGGCGTCCTGGAAGCGGAAGTTGATCTCGTGCTGGCCGGCCCACGCCTCGCCCTTCGACGACTCCACGACCATCCCGGCGGCCTTCATCGACGTGCGCACTTCGCGGAGGAACGGCTCGTCGAAGCTCGCCGCGAGGATGTGGTAGTCGAGGATGTACGGCACCGAGGGCGTGAGGTCGTGGTAGTGCTTGGCGTGCGCCTCGAGGTAGGTCTCGCGGAAGAGGAAGAACTCGAGCTCCGAGCCGAACATCGGCTCGAGGCCCAGCCCGTGCGCCTTCTCCACCTGCGCCCTCAGCACCTGGCGCGGCGACGGGACGACCGGCGTCCCGTCGTGCCACTCGACGTCGCACTGCACCATCACGGTGGCCTCGTGCCAGGGGATCCGGCGCAGGGTGGAGAGGTCGGGCCGGAGCCCGAAGTCGCCGTAGCCGCGCTCCCAGCTCGCGATCGCGTACCCGGGAACGGGGTCCATCTCCATCTCGAGCGCGAGCAGGTAGTTGCAGCCTTCGCCCGGGTGGCCCGCGGCCTGTTCGGAGAGGAAGAACTCGGCGTCGAGCCGCTTGCCCATCAGGCGGCCCTGCATGTCGGTGAAGCCGACGATGACGGTGTCGACCGCGCCCGACTCGACATCCGCCCGCAGCTCGTCGAGACTCAGCATCGCTTCAATCCTCTACGAAAAGGGTTGACAGCGGTAGCCGGACGGGCGGTTAATAGGCGATCCCCGAGAACTGGAGGGTTCGATGAGCGACACACCTGCCGAGGGGGGCGCGCTGCTCGACGACCAGGCGCAGCTTCACCGGCTCGGCTACGCACAGGAGCTGTACCGCTCGATGGGCGGCTTTCAGAACTTCGCGATCTCGTTCACGATCATCTCGATCCTGGCGGGCTGCCTGACGTCCTACTACATCGGGTTCAGCCAGGGCGGGCCGGTCGCGATCACCTGGGGCTGGCTGATCGTCGGGGTCGCGTGCACGTTCGTCGCGATGGCGATGGGTGAGATCGCCTCGACCTACCCGACGGCCGGCGGGCTCTACTTCTGGGCGTCGAAGCTCGGAGGCCCCGGTTGGGGCTGGTTCACGGGCTGGTTCAACCTGATCGGCCAGATCGCCGTCACCGCGGCGATCGGTTTCGGCTGCGCCATCTTCATGACCTCGCTGCTCCACCTCTGGTGGAGCTACCCGAACTCGTTCGGCTGGATCTACTTCCTCTACGGCATCATCATTCTGAGCGCAGGCCTGATCAACATGTTCAAGGTCTCGATCACGGCCGTGCTCAACACGTTTTCGGCCTGGTGGCACATGATCGGCGTCCTGACGATCGTCGTGATTCTGTTCGTCGTTCCGGACCATCACCAGTCGTTCGGCTACGTCTTCGGACAGACGATCAACAACACGGGACTGGGCGGAGCGACGACGCACGGACTCATCTACATCTACGTGTTCCTTACCGGCCTGCTCCTCTCCCAGTACACGATCACGGGCTACGACGCGTCCGCACACATGAGCGAGGAGACGCGCAGCGCCTCGCTCGGGGCCGCGTGGGGCATGGTGATGTCGGTCGTGGTCTCCGTCGTCTTCGGCTTCATCCTGCTCGTGGCCGTGACATTCGCGATTCCGGCGAAGGGACCGTCCGACCTCTCGGCCTTCATCGTGCAAGGCATCTGGACGGACTCGATGGGCACCAAATGGGCGGAGTTCTGCATCTTCATCGCCGTCGTCGCGCAGTGCTTCTGCACGATCGCGTCGACGACCTCCGCCTCCAGGATGATGTTCGCCTTCTCGCGTGACCGCGCCGTACCCGGCCATCAGCTCTGGCGCAGGGTGTCCAAGCGCGACCGGATCCCGGTCTACACCGTGTGGGCGATCTGTGTGCTGGCGTTCCTGACCCCGTTGCCGGCGATCTGGTGGGGCTTCGTCGGCTATTACGCCGCGACGGCCGTCGCCGTGATCGGGCTCTACATCGCCTTCGTGATCCCGATCATCCTCCGGCTGCGAGCGGGCGAGTCGTTCGAGCGTACGGCCTGGAGCCTCGGCAAGTACTACAAGATCGTCGACTGGATCGCGATCATCTGGATCTTCGGCATCTGCCTCGTCTTCCTGCTCCCCGCCTACCAGGGAGGCATTCCGTTCAAGTCGAACTTCGACTGGAACCTCTTCAACTACACGCCGCTGCCGGTCTTCGCGACGTTCTTGCTCTTCGGGGGCTGGTACGTGCTGAGCGCCCGCAAGTGGTTCAAGGGACCGGTCAGGCAGGGTTCCGACGAAGAGCTCGCGCAGATCGAGGCGGGCTTCGAGACGCCGGCGGCGCCGGCGACCTCGCCCGCGGGCCAGGCCTAGTACTCACTCGCACGGCGGGCGGGCTTCGAGCCCGCCCGCCGTCGGTCGTTAGCCTCCCGCGCGTGCATCGGCTGACGAAGAAGCAGGCGCGGCGGATCGCGGTGCGCGCGCAGCTGCTCGACGCCCCACGGCCGAAGGACCTGCTCGAGGTCGTGGAGCGGCTGACGCTCCTGCAGGTCGATCCCACCGCGGCGATCGCGCCGAACGCCGACCTCGTTGCCTGGAGCCGTCTCGGCTCCTCCTACCGGCCGGTGGACCTGAAGCAGGCGCTCGAGGTGGACCGGACGCTGTTCGAGTTCAACGCGCTCATCCGGCCGATGAGCGACCTCGGCCTCTATCTCGCCGGTGCCGGCGGGCGGCGCGGCCAGGGGAGGGTGGACGTGTGGCTCCGCGACAACGACCGGTGCCGGCGGGACATCCTCCGGCTACTGAAGCGCTCGGGCCCGCTCACGTCCCGCGACATTCCCGACACGTGCGTCGTGCCGTGGGCGTCGACCGGCTGGACGAACGACCGCAACGTCACCCAGATGCTGGAGTTCCTGCAGGCACGAGGTGAGGTGGCGATCGCCGGCCGCGTCGGACGGGAGCGGCTCTGGGACCTGCCGAGCCGCGTCTATCCGCCCGACGTAGAGATCTCGCCGGTCGACGAGGCGGAGCGGATCAGGAACGAGCGGCGGCTCGCCGGGCTCGGCATCGCGAGGGCTAAGGCGCGGGCGATGCCGATGGAGCCGATCCACGTGGGAGAGGCGGGGGAGCCCGCCGTCGTCGAGGGCGTCAAGGGCGAGTGGCGCGTCGACCCCGCCTACCTGGACGCCGGCTTCAAGGGGAGGACTGCGCTGCTGTCGCCCTTCGACCGGCTGATCCACGATCGCGGCCGGACCGAGGAGCTGTTCGAGTTCGAGTACACGCTCGAGATGTACAAGCCCGCGGCAAAGCGACGTTGGGGCTACTTCGCGCTGCCGATCCTGCACGGCGACCGGCTCATCGGAAAGCTCGACGCGACTGCCGACCGGAAGGCGTCGGTGCTGCGGGTGAACGCGATCCACGAGGACGTGAGCTTCAGCCCGGCGACGACGAAGGCGGTCCGCAAGGAGATCGACGGTCTCGCCGACTGGCTCGGGCTCGACGTGCGATGAGTTCGCACGCCCTCCGGCGTCTCCACTCCGACGACTTCGAGCGAAAGGACGCGTGATGCAGAAGCTCACGACCTGGCTGTGGTTCGACACCGAGGCCGAGGAGGCCGCGGAGTTCTACACGTCCGTCTTCCCCGACTCGCGCATCACCGACGTCTCGCGCTACGGCGAGGCCGGGCCGCGGCCGGAGGGGATGGTCATGGTCGTCGGCTTCGAGCTGTTCGGGCGCGAGTTCTACGCGCTCAACGGCGGCTCGAACGCAAAGATCGACGAAGGGCCGGGCATCTCGTTCATGGTCGAGTGCGACTCGCAGGAGGAGATCGACGGCTACTGGGACAAGCTCACGGACGGCGGGCAAGAGGTCGCGTGCGGCTGGGTGACCGACCGGTACGGCGTCTCCTGGCAGATCGTCCCAAAACGCCTCCGCGAGCTTATGGCCGACCCCGATGGCGGGAAGGCGCAGCGGGCGACGGCCGCGATGCTGCAGATGACGAAGATCGAGATCGAGGAGCTCGAGCGGGCCGCAGCGGCTGCATAAGATGTCGGTCGTGGCCACCGCCGAGACCGCCACCTCAGACGCACTCGAGCAGTACCGCCGCGAGCTGACCGGCTACTGCTACCGCATGCTCGGCTCGGCCTTCGACGCCGAGGACGCCGTGCAGGAGACGATGGTGCGCGCGTGGCGGTCGCTCGACCGCTTCGAGGGGCGCTCGGCGCTCAAGTCGTGGCTCTACCGGATCGCGACGAACGTCTGCTTCGACGCGCTGGCCGGCCGCGAGCGGCGTGCAAGGCCGATGGACCTCGGCCCGGCGCAGGAGCCGCTGTTCGAGAACCTCGCCGAGCTGCCGGAGGTGACCTGGATCACGCCGCTGCCGACGCCGGACGAGCTCGCCGAGCAGCGCGAGTCGCTGCGGCTCGCGTTCGTCGCCGCGCTCCAGCACCTGCCGCCGAAGCAGCGGGCCGCGCTCATCCTCTGCGAGGTGCTGAAGTGGCAGGCGAGCGAGGCCGCGGAGCTGCTCGAGACGAGCGTCGCCTCGGTCAACAGCGCGCTGCAGCGCGCCCGCGCGACACTCGCGACCGCGGACATCGCCGCGCCCTCCGAGCTCGACGACGAGGCTCGCGCGCTGCTCGAGCGCTACGTCTCCGCGTTCGAGGCGTACGACATCGACCGGCTGACCGAGCTTCTGCACGAGGACGCCGTCCAGTCGATGCCGCCGTTCAGCCTCTGGCTGCAGGGCCGCGACAACCTCTTCACCTGGTGGCTCGGACCGGGCATCGGGTGCAAGGGCTCGAAGCTCGTCCCGGTCGGCCTCGCCAACGGAATGCCGGCGTGGGGCCAGTACAAGCCCGACCCGAACGGCGGGCGCGAGCCGTGGGCGCTCATCGTCCCCGAGGTGTCAGACGGCCGGATCGTCGAGCTGACGTTCTTCCTCGACACACAGCGACTCTTCCCGCTCTTCCGCCTTCCCGACCACCTCGACTAGCCCGCTGAGCTCGAGCAGCTCCCAGAGCTCGCGCGGCGCGCGGACGAGGCGCGCCCCCGTGCGAAGCCGGAGGCGCGCCAGGAAGTCGACCGTCCGCAGGTCGAAGACGATGATCAGCTCGATGGCTGGACGACGATGAGCGAGTTGCCGTCCGGGTCGCGGAGCCAGAACATCGGCGGCACCGGCCCTCCGTAGCGCGTGACCTCGTCGTCGACATCCACGCCTGCCTCCTTCAGTGCTGCGTGGGCGGCATCCACGTCGGTCGTGTCGAAGCAGATCCCGGTCTGCGTGCCTCCGGCCTGCTGGCCCGGCGGCGGCGGAGCGAGCGCGATCGTCGTCTCGGCGCCGGAGACGGCGACCTCGACCCAGCGCATGTCCGGGCCCATCGGCTCGTCGACGACCTTCTCGAAGCC
>DASXOM010000182.1:0-1580 GCA_036494245.1 Gaiellaceae bacterium | reverse complement strand
CGTTCGACTCCGTCTCGCGCCTCATCCGCGCAAGCCACGGCCGCGCGATCACCGTCACCGTCGACCGCGGAGGCCGCACGATCACGCTCGGGCCGCAGAAGACGATCAAGCTCGGGAGCCGGTGGATCTGGGGATTCGAGCCGGCTGCGAAGCTCGTCTCCTATCCGGTCGGGCACAGTGCGCGGCTCGCCGTCTCCGACTGCTGGACGGTCGTGACCGGCACGTTCAGCGCGTTCGGATCGCTCTTCCACAAGCACGGGTCGGGGCAGCTGACGAGCACGGTCGGGATCGTCCGCATCTCCGCGGCCGCGCTGAAGGTCGGCTTCAACTGGTACCTCCAGATCGTCGGCCTGGTGAGCATGTCCCTGGCGCTGCTCAACCTCCTACCGCTGCTGCCGCTCGACGGCGGCCACATCCTGTTCTCGATCATCGAGGCCTTCCGGCGCCGCGCCCTCGCACGCGAGGTGTACGAGCGCGTGTCGGTGATCGGCTTTGCTCTGATTATCTTGATCTGGGTGATCGCGCTCCAGCACGACCTCGGCTCGAATGCGCCTGGCTAAACTGGCTCCCTAGTGGCCAGCGAGCGGCAGATCTCGGTCGGCGGCGTCAAGATCGGCGGTGGCGCGCCCATCGTCGTGCAGTCGATGACGACGACGAAGACCCATGACGTCCCGGCGACGACCGCGCAGATCGCAGAGCTCGTCTCGGCCGGCTGCGAGATCGTGCGCGTCGCGGTGCCGAAGACCGAGGACGCGGAGGCGCTCGGCAAGATCGCCCGCTTCTCTCCGGTGCCGATCATCGCCGACATCCATTTCAACGCGAGCCTTGCCTTGAAGGCGATCGAGCAGGGCGTCGCCGCCGTGCGCATCAATCCCGGCAACATCGGCGGCCCGGACAAGGTGGCCGAAGTCGTACGCGCTGCGAAGGCGAAGGGAATCCCGATGCGCATCGGCGCGAACTCGGGCTCGCTGCCGAAGCACCTCGAGGACGTCGCGCACCGCGACCAGGCGGAGGCGCTCATGGAGGCGGCCCTGGAGGAGGTGCGCCTGCTCGAGTCGCTCGACTACTACGACTTCAAGATCTCGGTCAAGTCGAGCCACGTGCCGACGATGATCCGCGCCTACCGCATGCTCGCCGAGCGCGTTCCCTATCCGCTCCATCTCGGAGTCACCGAGGCCGGAACCGCCTTCAGCGGCTCGATCAAGAGCGCGGTCGGCATCGGGACGCTTCTCGCCGAGGGGATCGGCGACACGATCCGGGTGTCGCTCGCCGCCGACCCGGTCGAGGAGCCGAAGACCGCGTTCGAGATCCTCAAGGCGCTCGGCCTGCGCGAGCGCGGGCCCGTGATGATCGCCTGCCCGTCCTGCGGCCGCGACAACGTCGGCGTGCACACGCTCGCCGAGGACGTGGAGACGCGACTCGCGTCCTATCCGCAGGCGTTCGAGGTCGCCGTCCTCGGCTGCGCCGTGAACGGGCCGGGGGAGAGCGGTGACGCCGATTTCGGCATTGCGGGCGGCCGCGACGTCGGATTCATCTACGCGCACGGCCGCGTGTTGAAGAAGGTGTCGTCGGACATCCTC
>DASXOM010000181.1:0-2855 GCA_036494245.1 Gaiellaceae bacterium | reverse complement strand
GCTCAAGTCGCTGCGGCTCGAGGTCGACGTGCTGACGCTCAGCGCGACGCCGATCCCGCGCACCCTGCACCTCTCGCTCGCCGGCATGCGGGACATCTCGATCATCGAGACGCCGCCCGAGGGGCGCCGGCCGATCCGGACGACGGTGGGCGAGTACGACGAGGAGCTCGTGAAGCTCGCGCTCGAGCGCGAGGCCGACCGCGAGGGCCAGGCGTTCTTCCTCCACAACCGGGTCGAGACGATCGAGGAGCGCGCGGCGCAGCTGCAGCAGCTCTGTCCGGGGCTCCGCTTCCTCGTCGCGCACGGGCAGATGCGCGAGAAGGAGCTCGAGGAGCGGATGCACTCCTTCCTGCGCGGCGACGCCGACGTGCTCGTCTCGACGACGATCATCGAGTCGGGGATCGACATCCCCCAGGCGAACACGCTGATCGTCGAGCGCTCCGACACGCTCGGCCTCTCCCAGCTCTACCAGATCCGCGGCCGCGTCGGCCGCTCGGACGCCACCTCGTTCGCGTACCTCTTCTATCCCGACGCGCGCGAGCTGACCCCTGAGGCACGGGCGCGGCTCGCCACGCTCGCCGACCACACCGAGCTCGGTGCCGGGTTCGCGATCGCGATGCGCGACCTCGAGATCCGCGGCGCGGGGGAGTTGCTCGGCGCGGAGCAGTCCGGCCATGTCGCCGCCGTCGGGTTCGAGCTCTACGTGGAGCTCCTGAACGAAGCGGTCGCAGAGCTGCAGGGACAGAAGCGCGTTGCAGCCCGGCCGGTGCGGGTGGACGCGCGCGTCGACGCGTACGTGCCGGCTGCGTACGTCGATTCCGAGGCGCTTCGCATCGACGTCCATCGCCGGCTCGCGCTCGCGGAGACGGAGGACGAGCTCCGCGAGCTACAGGCTGCGCTCGAGGACCGCTACGGGCCGTTGCCGGAGCCGGTCGAGAACCTCTTCCGGATCCAGGAGGCGAAGATCAAGATCGCGCTCCTCGGCGCCGACTATCTCGTGTTCCAGAGCGGGAAAGCGACCGTGGGGAGGCTGGTGCTCGGGTCGGGCGAATTGCGCGAGCTCCGCGACCGCGCGAAGACCGCCGTCTACGTCTCTTCTAAGCAGGAGGTAAGCATGCGAGGGCAGGAAGAAATAGCCCAAGCGGTGCAGCTTGTCGATGCTATCTTGGACGCGCGCCGAGCAGCCTGAGATCGCCTATCGCCGCTGCGGCGCTTCCCGCGACATCGACCTCACTGGATGGAAATGAAGACTCGCCTGCCCTTCCTGCTCTTGTCTCTTCTGCTCGTCGCGCTGCTCGCCGCTTGCGGCGGAGGCGGCGGCAACGGCAACGTTCCCGCAAGCGCGATCGCCACGGTCAACGGCACGCCGATCACGAAGGCGAGCTTCACCTCCCTGCTGACCGTCGCCTGTGCGCGCTACAAGGCTCAGGGCCAGCCTTGCCCGAAGGTCGGCACCCCCACCTATGCGTCACTCCGGGACTCGGCCGTCAAGTTCCTCGTGCAGCAAGAGGAGATGCAGCAGGAGGCAGACAAGCTGGGCGTGTCGGTGACGCAGAAGGACCTCGACAAGCAGGTCGCGCAGATCAAGAAGTCGTACTACCAGGGCAGCCAGAAGAAGCTTGACGCCGCGCTGAAGAAGGACGACATCACGCTCGCCCAGCTCGAGCAGTACGAGCTTCGGCCGAACCTGCTCGGCCAGGACCTCCAGAACAAGGTGACGGCGAACGTCAAGGTGTCGGACGCCGCGGCGCAGAAGTACTACGACGCGAACAAGTCGTCGTTCACGACGCCGAAGACGCGCGAGGTGCGGCACATCCTCGTCAGCGACAAGGGCCTCGCCGACACGATCGAGACGAAGCTGAAGAACGGAGCCAGCTTCGCCGCGCTCGCCAAGAAGTACTCGAAGGACACCGGCTCCGCGGCCCACGGCGGCAAGCTCTGTGTCGCCCACGGCGGCACGAGCGGGGCCTGCCAGCAGACGGTTCCGCCGTTCGACAAGGCCGCGTTCTCGCTCAAGACGAACGAGATCTCGCAGCCGGTGAAGAGCGTCTACGGCTACCACATCATTCAGGCGCTCGCCGCGGTCAAGCCCGCCCACACGCAGACCTTCACCGAGGTCAAGACCCAGATCGAGGCGAACCTCGCCTCGCAGCAGAAGCAGACGGCCTGGACGGCGTGGCTCGCGAAGATGGACAAGGACTTCAATAACAAGATCGCGTACCAGACGGGCTACCAGCCGGCGACGACCGCGACGACGACGACGCCTGCAGCACCGACGACCACTGGCTGACGTGGAGGGCCCCGCCGCCGAAGGCGGGGAGTCCCCGCTGGGCGTCGGCGGCTCTGCCGCCGGCGCTTCCAGCCTTAGCGAGGCCCTCCTCGAACTTCAGGCCCTGACCGAGCGCCTGCGCCGGGAGTGCCCGTGGGATCGGGAGCAGACGGCGGCCACGATCGTCCCGCACACGGTCGAGGAGTCGTACGAGGTCGCGGATGCAGCGCTCGCCGGCGACGACGAGAAGCTGCTCGACGAGCTCGGCGACCTGCTCTTCCAGGTCTACTTCCTCGCGCTACTGCTCGAGGAGCGAGGAGCCGGCGACCTCGCGCAGGTGGCACGCGGCGTGCACGAGAAGCTCGTGCGGCGGCATCCCCACGTCTTCGGCGACGTCGAGGCCAAGACAGCCGACCGTGTCCGCTCGAACTGGGAGCGGATCAAGGTCG
The DNA here is from genome assembly GCA_036494245.1 of Gaiellaceae bacterium. GTDB lineage: Bacteria > Actinomycetota > Thermoleophilia > Gaiellales > Gaiellaceae > Palsa-739. The sequence goes on along the minus strand of DASXOM010000181.1, from coordinate 137 downwards.
AGCAGGAGGGCCGCGAGGGCATCTTCCACGACGTCGCCGAAGGGCTGCCCGGGCTGCTCTACGCGCGCAAGATCCAGCAGCGCGCGAAGGCCGTCGGCTTCGAGTACCCGGACCTCGCGGGCGCGCTCGCCGATCTG
>DASXOM010000180.1:0-6197 GCA_036494245.1 Gaiellaceae bacterium | reverse complement strand
GGCGTGGAGCTCGGGGACGTCGAGCTCAGCACCTTCCCCAACGACGAGACCTACTGCCGCTACCTCGAGTCGATCCGCGGTGCCGACGTCTTCATCGTCCAGACCGGCGCCCCGCCGGTGGACAAGAACCTGATGGAGCTCGTGCTGATGATCCAGGCGGCGAAGCTGGCGTCGGCAAAGCGAATCACGGCGGTGATCCCCTGGTTCGCCTACTCGCGGCAGGACCGGAAGGCAAAGCCGCGCGAGCCGATCTCGGCGCGACTCGTGGCCGACATGCTCCAGCTCGCCGGTGTCGACCGCGTACTGACGATGGACCTCCACGCGGGGCAGATCCAGGGGTTCTTCACGATCCCCGTTGATCACATGACCGCCCTGCAGCTGTTCGCGACCCACTTCCGCGACCTCGGCCTGACCGGCGAGGGGGTCGTCGCAGTGGCTCCGGACGCCGGTCGCGCGATGCAGGCCGTCCGCTTCGCGGAGATGATCGAGGGAAGCTTCGCGATCATGCACAAGATGCGGGTCGCAGCCGACCACGTCGAGGTGACCGAGGTCACCGGCAGGGTGCGCGACAAGAGGGCGATCGTCGGCGACGACGTCTCGACCACGGGGGGCACGCTTGTCGCCGGCGCCCGGGCTCTGAAGGAGCACGGCGCGGCGGAGGTGAACGTCTTCGTGACGCACGCGCTCCTGTCGGACAAGGCCCTCGAGTTGATCGGCAACTCCGAGATCGACCGCATCGTCGTCACCGACAGCATCCCGGTCGATCCGCGCAAGCGTCCCGAGAACATGACCGTCCTCAGCGTCTCCGGCCTGCTCGCCGAGGCGATCATGAACGTCTTCGCCGACGACTCGGTCTCGGCGATCTTCGGCGGCGAAAACCAGCTCTTCTAGAGCCATCTCGCGCCGCAACGAGGCCGGCGACGACCGCGGCCCTTGAAACCTGTCTTAGAAGCCGTAAGTATCGGAGGCGGTACCGGTGAAGGGTGGCGCGGGAATCCGCCCGCAGCCATCGCCGGGGAAATGGGGTCCGAGCATGTCCCTCGATCAGAAGAGAGCGCGCATCTTCGGCGTGCTCTTCCTCATCACATTCGCGACGTCGATCCCGGCGCTGGCGCTGTACGAGACCGTGCTCCGGCATCCGGTGAGCTACATCGCGGGGGCCGGACACGACAAGCAGGTCTTGTTCGGCGCCCTCCTGGAGCTGCTGCTGATCGTCGCCAACATCGGCACCGCAGTCTTGATCTTCCCGATCCTGAGGCGGCAGAACGAGGAGCTGGCGCTCGGCTACGTGACCGCACGCATCATCGAATGCACGTTCATCCTCGTCGGCATCGTCGCGATGGTCGGCGTCGTCACGCTGCACCAGCAGGTGGCGGGGACGGCTGAAGGGACGGTCGCCTACACCCTCGCCGCGATCAAGGACTGGACGTTCCTCCTCGGGCCGGGCTGGGTCGTCGGCTGGGGGAACGGGCTGATCCTCGGCTACCTGATGTATCGCTCCGAGCTGGTGCCGCGGCGGATGTGCTGGCTCGGCCTGATCGGCGGCCCGCTGATCATCATCACCGGCACGGCCATCCTGTTCAGCGGCAACAACCCGAGCAGCGGGCTGCGCTCGGTGCAATCCATTGCGACGATCCCGGAGTTCCTCTGGGAGCTGTCGCTCGGCGTCTACTGCGCCTGGAAGGGCTTCCGGCCGGAGTCCCCGATCCTGCGAGCCGACACTCGCGAGGATCATGCGACGGCGATGCCCGCCACCGCACCGGCCGGGTAGCATCGAGCAATGGCCATGTTGGTCGGCGATCCCGAGCGCGACCGCGCTGCCCACGAGCTCGCGCGCCACTATCGCGAGGGGCGACTCTCGGCGGACGAGCTCGCGCAGCGGCTGGAGACGGCGCTTCGTGCCCGGAACGCCGGGCAGCTCCGCTCTGCTCTGAAGGAGCTGCCCCTGGAGCGGTGGGCCGCGCCGGAGGCTGTTCGACAGGCGTTGCGATTGCCGGCTCGGTCGATGCGGAATGCCGCGATTCTTGTAGGCACGGCTGTCGTCTGGCTCTTCTGGAGCATCGGGATGCTCGTGGCGTTCGTCGCCTGGCTGGCCGGGAACGGCGCGAGTCTCGGCGCCTTCGTCGTCTTCCCGCTGCTGTGGTTCGCCGTGAGCTGGTTGCTCTGGGCCGGCGGCAGGCGCCGGCGCGCACGACCCTGATCAGGCAGCGGCTTCGGCCAGCCGCCGGCGGACGAGGCGATCCGCCGCCTCGTTCGGCGTGATGCCTTCGGCCTCCGCCTCGGCGAATAGCGTCCGCAACGTCTCCCCGATCCCCGCGAGCCCGTTCTGGAGCTGCGCCTCGTCCCAGCCCTCGTCCTCGAGGCCGATGAGCTGAACGATCCCGCCGGCGCTGACGACGTAGTCCGGCGCGTAGAGGATGCCGCGCTCGCGGAGGCGCTCCGCGTCCCCGGGCTCCGCGAGCTGGTTGTTCGCGCAGCCGGCGACCGCGCTGCAGGCGAGCAGCGGGATCGAGTCGGCGTCGAGCGTGCCGCCGACGGCGCACGGTGAGTAGACGTCCACCTCGGTCTCGAACACCGCTTCAACCGGAACGGTTTCGCAGCCGGTCGCGGCGGCCCGCGACTCGTCGACGTCGCTGACGAGCACGCGCGCGCCGCCCTCCGCGAGCTCGCGCGCGAGCACCGCACCGACGGCGCCGGCCCCCTGTACGAGCACGGTGCGGCCGGCGAGCTCCGGCGAGCCGAAGACGTGCTCGAGTGTGACGTGGATCGCGTGCAGCGCGCCGCGGGCGGTGCCCCGGCCGCTGTTCCCTCCGCGCCCGGTCGTCCCGTAGACCCACGGGCACGTCTCGGCGACGACGTCGAGATCCTGCGGCGAGATGTTCATGTCGCCGGCCGTGCGGTACGTGCCGCCGAGCGAGGCGACGAGCTCGCCGTAGCGCCGGAGGAGGCGCTTGCGTGGCTCGCCGGTGGGAAGCTCCGGCACCGCGAGCACGGCTTTGCCGCCGCCGCGCGGCATCCCGGCGGCCGCCATCTTCCACGTCATCGCCCCCGACAGGCGCATCGCGTCGGCGAGGCCGTCCGCCGGAGTGGGATAGACCCGCAGGCGCGTGCCTCCGCCCGCCGGACCGAGCGCGGTGGAGTGGACGCAGACGAACATCCAGGCTCCGCTCTCGGCGTCGTGGCGGACGACGGCGTGCTCGCCTTCCCAGCCCGCGAGGAGACTCTCGAAGTCCATCGGAGTGGACCGTACCGAAGCGCCTCTCGGCTACACTCCGCCGCCGGAATGGCCGGAGAACGCACCAAACTCGTCGTCGTCCAGCGCGAGGGGCTCGGCTCGGCCGAGTCGCGTCGCCTGCGCAAGGAAGGACTCGTGCCGGGCGTCCTCTACGGGAACGGCGAGCCGGTCGCGATCACCATCGCGGAGCGCGAGCTCCGGCGCGCGCTTACCGGTGCGTCCGGCCTGCACTCGATTCTCGACGTCGAGATCGACGGCAAGGGAGAGACGCGCGCTTCGATCCTCAAGGAGTACCAGGTCGATCCGGTGCGGGGCGGCGTCACGCACGTCGACCTCCAGGAGGTGCGGCTCGACCAGACCATCCAGGCTTCGGTTTCGGTGCAGCTCCACGGCGGCGACGACGCGCCGGGCGTGCGCGAGGGCGGCGTGCTTTCGCAGCCGCTGCGCGAAGTGACCGTAGAAGCGCTGCCGCTGGAGGTTCCCGAGCATCTCGACCTCGATGTCTCGGCGATGGATATCGGCGCCACGCTTCGCATCTCCGACCTCACGACGCCGGAAGGCGTCACGCTCCTCGACGACCCCGAGATGGTCGTCGCCACGGTCACCGCGCCGACGAAGGTCGTCGAGCCCGAGCCCACCGAGGAAGAGCTCGCGGCGCTGGAGGCCGAGGGCGAGGAAACCGAAGAGGGCGAAGAGGGCGCCGAGGGCGAGGCTGCCGAGGGTGCAGCCGGCGAGTCGGCGGAGCCGGACGCGGACGTCGCCGGCGACCAGGGCACGACCGAGGGCTAGCTCTTGCTGCTGGTCGCCGGTCTGGGAAACCCGGGCCGGGAGCACGCCCGGAACCGCCACAACGCCGGCTGGATGGTCGTGGACGAGCTCGCGCGGCGGCACGGCGGCTGGTGGCGCGGCAAGTTCTCGGGCCGGCTGGCGGAAGTGCGCGTCGGCGACGAGCGGCTCGCGCTGCTGAAGCCGGAGACGTACATGAACGACTCCGGGCGCTCGGTCGGGCCCGCGGCGGCGTTCTTCAAGCTGGAGCCGAGCGAGGTGCTCGTCGTCCACGACGAGGGCGACTTCGACCTCGGCCGGCTCGAGCTCAAGGTGGGCGGCGGTCTCGCCGGCCACAACGGGCTGCGCTCGATCGCGCAACAGCTCGGCACGCCGGACTTCCTCCGCCTGCGCATAGGCGTCGGTCGGCCGGAGCACGGCGATCCCCGTCCGCTCGCAGACTGGGTCCTGGCGAACTTCGAGCCGCAGGACGATCCGGACGACCTCGTCGCGCGCGCGGCGGATGCCGTCGAGCTACTCGTCGCGGACGGCGTCGAGCAGGCGCAGCTTCAGGTCAATCGCCGCTAACCGCGCAGCGCCGCGTGCGCCGCGCCGGGCTGCAGATCGAGACCTGCGGCAACTCGCTGCAAGAGGTCGAGCAACTGTTGGAGCTCCGGCTCCGTCAGCGGATCGGACACCTGCCGGTCGAACTGCTCCGCTCTCCGTTCCGCCTGTTTGAGGAGCTTCTTCCCGGCGACCGTCAGGTGGAGGTTGCGCACACGCCGGTCGTGAGCGTGAGGCCTGCGCTCGAGCAGCTCGCGCCGTTCGAGCTGGTCGACGATCGCGACCATCCAGCTCGGGGAAATGTGCAGCCGCTCGGCCAGCGCGTTCTGCGGCTCGCCGTCGCTGGCCGAGACCGCGCGCATCAAGGCGAACTCGCCGGGCTCGAGCCCCAACGGCTCGAGCACCTCGTGGAAACGGCGCGAGACGGTGAAGCCGAGGGTCGAGAGCAGGAAGGCGGCGCTCCGGAAGGGAGGCGGTTCTACCTCGGCGGGCTTCGGGTTGCGCGCGGCCACGCACATATGCTACAGCTACAGAACTATTCAGCGACTGAACGATTAATCGCGAGACGAAGGGATCGAATGGCTCAGGCAGACACGCCCATGCTCGGCAGGCTCGCTCACCTGGTGTCGCGGCACCGCAAGAAGGTGATCGTTGCCTGGGTCGTGCTCACGCTCTTCGGCGCCTTTGCCGCAAGTCAGGTCTCCAAGCGCTGGTACCAGAGCTTCTCGATCCCGGGCAAGTCGGCCTACGAGGCGAACCAGCGGACGCTGAAGGAGTTCGGCACCGGCGTCCGGCCGCCCGACGTCGTCGTCTTCCACACGGCCGGCGACGCGACGAAGAGCGCCGCGATCGCAGCCGCGATGAAGCGCGCGGCCGAAGCCGTGCCCGGCTCGCGGACGAGCTCGTACTTCTCGACGCACGACCCGATGTACGTCTCGAAGGACCGGCACACCACCTTCGAGGAGCTCTATCCGCCCGGGCCGTCGACCTTCTCGACGACGAGCGGCGCGGCCGCCGTTCGCGCAGCTGCCTCCCGCGGGCTGCCGGCCGGGATCCAGGTCGAGGTCACGGGGCACGACCCGCTCGAAGAGGCGAGCACGCACGGGGGAGGAAGCGGGAATGTCCTCGTCGAGGCGGTAATCGGCGGCCTCGGCGCGATGGTGATCCTCCTCTTCGTGTTCGGGACGCTGCCTGCGGTCCTGATGCCGATCGCCGTCGCGGCGGCCGCGATCCTCAACACGTTCACGCTCATCTGGGCGCTCACCTACATCACGAACGTGTCGATCATCGTCGAGTTCCTGATCGCGCTCGTCGGGCTGGGCGTCGCGATCGACTACGCGCTGCTGATGATCTTCCGCTTCCGCGACGAGCTGCGGGACGGCAGAGACGTGGAGACCGCTCTCGTCGAGACGATGACCCACGCCGGGCGCTCGGTGATCGTGTCCGGCTCGACCGTCGCCGTCGGCCTCCTGTCCATGATTCTCCTGCCGCTGCCGTTCATCCGCTCGATCGGGATCGGCGGGATGCTGATTCCCGCCGTCTCGGTGCTCGCGGCGATCACGCTGATGCCCGCCCTCCTCGCGACGCTCGGCACGCGGATCAACAGCATCCGCCTGATGCCGAAGCGGTTCAT
>DASXOM010000179.1:0-6163 GCA_036494245.1 Gaiellaceae bacterium | reverse complement strand
TTCGACAGCGACCTCACGATGGCGAACGGCAATCTCGTCAAGGTCTTCTCCTGGTACGACAACGAGTGGGGCTACAGCTGCCGCCTCGTCGACCTCGTGGCGAAGATCGGGGCGACGCTGCCCGCTGCCGTCGAGGCGTAGGGACAAGCGATGCGCATGCCGCGGTCGGTCCGCGACGCCGACGTCGCGGGCAAGACCGTCCTGGCCCGCTCGGACCTGAACGTGCCGCTCTCCGGAGGCCGTGTCGCCGACGACACCCGCATCCGCGCCTCACTGCCCACGCTGCAGCTGCTGCTGGAGCAGGGCGCTGCCGAGGTGCGCGTCTGCTCGCACCTCGGCCGCCCGAAGACCGAGGAGGACCGCTCGAAATACGCGATGGCGCCGGTCGCGGCGCGGCTGCGCGAGCTTCTGCCCGACGGGCGGGTCCACGTGCTCGAGAACACCCGCTTCGACCCGGGCGAGACAGCCAACGACGAGCGCTTCGCGCGAGAGCTCGCCGACGGCTGCGACCTCTACGTCGACGACGCGTTCGGGTCGGCGCACCGCGCGCACGCCTCGACCGAGGCCGTCGCGCACCTCCTGCCGGCCTATGCGGGACTGTTGCTTCTGGCCGAGCTCGAGCACCTCGGCCGCCTGCTCGGCGAGGTCGCGCGTCCGTTCGTGCTCATCTCCGGCGGCGCGAAGGTCGAGGACAAGCTCGGCGTCTTGAGCAACCTCGGCGGCCGCGCCGACAGGGTGCTGATCGGCGGCAAGATGGCCGAGGAGCTGCGGATCGAGAACCCGCTCGACTTCGAGGTCGAACTGCCGGTCGACGTCGTGGCTGCCGCCGAGTTCGCGCGGCACGCGCGGTCACGGCTCTGCGCGGTCGACGAGATCCCGGACGGCTGGCTCGGGCTCGACATCGGCCCTGAGACGCGTACGCGCTTCGCCGAGCGGATCGAAGCAGCGCGGACGATCTTCTGGAACGGCCCCATGGGCGTTTTCGAGTGGCCGCGGTTCGCGGAGGGCACCAAAGCCGTCGCGGAGGCAGTCGCGGCGAACCAGGACGCGTACTCGGTCGTCGGCGGCGCCGACTCGGTGCGGGCCCTCAACGAGCTCGGCCTCGCCGACGAGGTCTCCTGGCTCTCGACCGGTGGCGGTGCGAGCCTCGAGCTGCTCGAGGGCAAGGAGCTACCCGGCGTGGCGGCCATCCCGTCCGCATAGGATCGCGCCGTGTTGATCGCGGGCAACTGGAAGATGTTCCGTGGGCCGGATCCCGCAGCGCTCGCCGGGCTCGACGCGGTCGTCTGCCCGCCGTTCACCCGGCTGCGCGACTGCGTTGACGCGGGACTGACGACGTACGCGCAGAACGTGCACTGGAAACCTGAGGGCGCGTACACGGGCGAGATATCGGCGCCGATGCTGCTGGAGCTCGGCGTCGTCGGCTCCCTCGTCGGCCACTCCGAGCGGCGGCAGTACTTCGGCGAGACCGACGAGACCGTCGGCTGGCGGGCCGGAGCGGCGCTCGAGGCAGGCCTGAACGTGATCGCGTGCGTCGGGGAGACGCACGCGCAGCGCGAGGCGGGGGAGATGGAAGACGTCCTCCGGCGCCAGCTGGCAGTGCTCGACCCGCATCCGGGCCTGGTGCTCGCGTACGAGCCGGTCTGGGCCATCGGCACCGGCCTCACCGCGACGCCCGAGATGGCACAGGAGGCGCACGCTTTTATCAAGTCGTTGCTCGACGCGTCGGTGCTCTACGGCGGATCGGTCAAGCCGGATAACGCCGGCACGCTGCTTGCGCAGCCCGACGTGGACGGCGCCCTCGTCGGCGGCGCCTCGCTCGAGGTCGACTCCTTCAAGGCGATATGCGAGACGGCCGCACGTATCCCCTCGTAGCGCTCGTCATCCTCGACGGCTGGGGAATCGCGCCACCCGGCCCGGGCAACGCGATCGAGCTGGCCGAGACGCCTGTCTTCGACCGCCTGTGGCGCGACTTCCCGCACGCGCAGCTTGCCGCGTCGGGCCCGGCGGTCGGCCTGCCGGAAGGCCAGATGGGGAACTCCGAGGTGGGACACCTGACGATCGGGTCGGGCCGCATCCTCTTCCAGGACCTCGTGCGCGTGAACAGGGCGATCGAGTCCGGCGAGCTGTTCGAGAACGCCAAGCTGCGTGGCGCCTTCGAGCGAGGCGAGAACGTCCACCTGCTCGGGCTCGTCTCGCACGGCGGCGTCCACTCGCACATCGACCACCTCCAGGCGCTGCTGACCTTCGCGCCGGAGAAGACCTGGATCCACGCGTTCACCGACGGGCGTGACGTGTCCCCGCACTCGGCGGTGCACGACCTGGCCGAGCTGCCCCTCGACCGCATCGCCACGGTGGCCGGCCGCTACTACGCGATGGACCGCGACAAGCGCTGGGACCGTACCGACCGCGCGCTGCGCGCGATCGTGGACGGAGAGGGCGAGCATGCGGACGACCCGATCTCCGCCGTCCAGGCGAGCTACGACCGTGGGATCACGGACGAGTTCATCGAGCCGGTCGTCATCGACGGCCGCCCGCGCCTCGATCCCGAGCGCGACACCGCGATCTTCTTCAACTTCCGCCCAGACCGCACACGGCAGCTCTCCGAGAAGCTCGGGGAGCTCGGCGTCGACCTGACGACGATGACCCGTTACCGCGACGACTTCGACTTCCCTGTCGTCTTCCCGGAGCACATCGTCGAGAACACGCTCGCCGAGGTGCTCTCGGCGCACGGCGTCCGCCAGCTCCACTCGGCCGAGACCGAGAAGTACGCGCACATCACGTATTTCCTGGACGGGGGTCGCGAGGAGCCGTTCGCGGGCGAGGAGCGGATCCTCGTCAACTCTCCGCGCGACGTGCCGAGCTACGACCACAAGCCGGAGATGTCTGCGCCCGAGGTCGCCGACCGCGTCATCCAGGCGGTCGAAGAGGACGGCTACGGCTTTGTCGTCGTCAACTTCGCGAACGCCGACATGGTCGGCCACACGGGCGTGATTCCCGCCGTTGTGCAGGCCGTCGAGACGACGGACGAGTGCCTGGGGCGGGTCGTGGACGGCGTCGAGCGGGCAGGCGGAGTCTCACTCGTGCTCGCCGATCACGGCAACGCCGAGCACCTTCTGCAGGAGGACGGCAGCCCCCACACGGCCCACACGACGAACCCCGTTCCGGTGGTTCTGACGGCTCCAGAAGCCCGTTTGCGGGACGGGGAGCTCTCCGACGTCGCTCCGACGGTTTTGGCCCTGCTGGGCCTGGATGGGTCAACTGAGATGGTTGGTAAAAATCTCGTACAAATCCCGTGAAATTTCGGTCTATACTGCCGCCACCTTGTCGCTGCCCCAGCCTGACAATGGCGTCCTGCGGAAGGCGCAGCGGGGCGATGAACGAGCTTTCTCGATCATCGTCCGCGCTTACCAGATTCCGGTCTACAACTACGTGCTGCGCATGGTCGGCGACCGCTCGCTCGCCGAGGATCTGACGCAGGAGGTCTTCCTCCGCGTCTACCAGGGCCTGCCGCGTTTCTCGCACGGCTCGAAGTTCACGACCTGGCTGTTCCAGGTGACGAAGAACCGCGTCCTGGACGAGCTGCGGGCGACCGAGCGCCGTCCCCGCGCTGTGGTGGATCTCGACGACATCCCGCCGCTCGAGGTCGTCGACGCACCGTTCGAGCGGCTCGAGGCGATCGACGCCGTCTGGCGGGCGGTCGAGCGGCTGAACGTCGACCTCAAGATGGCGCTCCTGATGCGGGACGTGGTCGGCCTCTCCTACACGGAGATCGCCGACTCGCTCGAGGTCACGCTCGCGACCGTCAAGTGGCGGATCTGGAAGGCGCGCGAAGACGTCCAGCTCGCGCTGGCGCGCGAGGGGATCGAGATCTTCGAGGAGCGCGAGGTTCCCGCGGTCGCGGCCGCGACCGTCGCGGCTCCCGCTCCCACGCTGGTGTCCGTGCCGGTGCTCGCACCGCCGGCGCTGCCCGCCGCCTGACGCGCGCTACAGCCCGAGCTGGAGTCGTGCGGCCAGCATCTCCGGCAGCCCTGCCTCCCGCATCTCACGCTGCGTCTGCTCGACGTCGTACTCGACGCGCCTGAAGCTCGCCTGCTGCGCGTCGAGGTCGAGCAGGAGGTAGGCGGCTCGCGGGTCGCCGTCCCGGGGCTGTCCCACCGAGCCCGGGTTGAGGAGCGCCCGCACCCCGCCGAGCTCCAGCTCCCTCCCGTCCGGCGCGACGCCGCCTGCTACCTCGTCGCCGGACTGCACCACCTGCAGCGCGACGTGGCTGTGGCCGACGAGGACGAGTGGCGTCCCGGCGAGCTCGAGCGTCGCCAGCGCGGCTTCGTCGCTGAGGACGTACTCCCAGATCGGGTCGCGCGCCGAGCCGTGGTACAGGGAGACGCCGTGGGCCGAGCCCTCCGGCTCGAGGCGGTCGAGGAGCCCCTTCCACTCCGGCTCGAGCACCTCACGCGTCCAGGTTGCCGCCAGCCCGGCCTCCCCGTGGAACTCCTCGAGGTCGATCGTCCCGCGCACAGCGAGGTCGTGGTTGCCGGCGAGGCAGACGTCGGCCCGCTCGGCGATCGTCGCGCAGCACTCGTTCGGCCGCGGGCCGTAGCCGACGAGGTCGCCGAGACACCAGAGCTCGTCAGGCGCCTCCGCCTCGACCGTCGCGAGGACCGCCTCCAGCGCGTGCAGGTTCGAGTGGATGTCGGAGACGACTGCGACGCGCATCGACAGCGGCGAACGCTAACCCGGCGAGAACAGGCACCGTCGCTGCGACCTCCGAGGTGCCGAGGAGGAGGAGCCCCCAGAGGCCTGCCGCAATCCCGGTGACCGCTGCGGCGCCGAGCTTGCGGCGCCCGGCGACGACGACGCCCAGCAGCGCGGGAGCGAGCAGGTCGAGCCAGCCCATGAGCGCCGAGCCGAAGGTCGCCTGCTGCAGGCTCGGCAGCGGCGTGCCGGCGGCGACCGGGCTGGCGACGCTCTCGAGCGTCTTGGTCGCGTTCTGCACGCTCGGCGTTCCCCAGACGAGCAGGACGTCGAGGGCCGCGAGGCAGACGAGCCCGACCCGGATCGACCACGCCGGCGCGGCCATGGCGATCGCCGACGCGGCTGCGAGGCAGGCGAGTGCGATCAGTGCTGTGCCCGCCGCGTTCTGCACGAGCCCGCTCGCGAGCCAGGCGGCGAACCACAACCCCACGGCAACCGGCGGCCAGAGCCACCAGCGACGGCTGCCGCGGAAGAATCCGTACGTCGCGGCGAGCACGGGCGTCCCGAAAGTTGCGAGCCGCGCGAGCCAGTGCGGGCCCTGCGGCACGACGTTGATGATGAGTACTCCCGCGCCGAGGAGAGCCGCCGGCACGGCGAGCCAGATCCAGCTCCGTCCGCTGGGGCGCGCCTGGCGTGCCGGTGCCGCGACCGTCGCGGCCTGCGCAACGCACAGGACCGCGTACGACGGGGCGAGGGAGAGCGTCAGCTCTCTTCCGAGGAGTCGTCCCCGTGGTCAGGCGCCTCGGGCAGGTTGCGGATGCCCTCGCGCGTCACGTACTTCGAGTACGAGTCCTGCAACGCCTCGATGAGCTCGGGGATGAACCTCGGCGAGGCGTTGACCCTGGCGACGACCGCGCCGGGAACATCGCCCTGCTCGACCTCGTGCTCGATGCGGGCGAAGGTCAGCGTGAACTCGTACGGCGAGAAGCTGACGTTGGCGAAGTTCGCGTACGTGCCGCCGACCAGCTCCGCCGGCATCTGGATGTTGAGCCGCCGCTCTTGCGGGTCCTGCTCGGGTAGGTCGAGCTCGTCGTCTTCCATGGCCACATACTAGGGCCGTGGCCGAACACGTTCGCCTGCGCCAGATCGCCCGCCTCCTGCTCGCGATCGCGGTGACGCTGGTAGCCGGCACGGTCGCCTTCCACGAGACGATCGACGAGTCGTGGTTCCAGTCGTTCTACCGCAGCGTCGTCACGGTGACGCTGACAGGGCTCGACTCGGTCCCGGCGAGCAACGGTGCCCGGGTCGTCTCGATCGTGCTCGTCGTGGTGGGCATCACGATCATCGCCTACGCGGGTGCGGTTATCGTCGAGGCGGTCGCCGGCGGCGTCGTCACGGGCGCGCTGGCGGAACGGCGGAGGGAGCGGGCGATTCAGCAGCTGCACGACCACTTCATCATCTGCGGCTA
>DASXOM010000178.1:0-10936 GCA_036494245.1 Gaiellaceae bacterium | reverse complement strand
TGCAGCGTGATGCCGCGCTTGCCGAACTGCTTCGCGAGCTCCTTGCTCGCGTCCTCGTCCTCCTGCGGGATGAGCGTGAGCATCTCGATGATCGTCACCTCGGAGCCGAAGCGGTTGAAGATCGAGGCGAACTCGCAGCCGATGATGCCTCCGCCGAGGACGATGAGCCGCCGGGGCACCTGGTCCTGCGCGAGCAGGCCGGTCGAGTCGACGCAGCGCGGAGAGTCGAGCCCCTCGATCGGCGGTCGCAGCGGATACGAGCCGGTCGCGACGATCGCCGACTTGAACGAGACGTCCTCCCCGCCCTCGACGCTCAGCGTGTTCGCGTCTTTGAACGCGCCGGCGCCCTTCACCCACTCGACGCCGTTGGCCTTGAACAGGCCCGCGACGCCCGACGTCATCTGCTTGACGACGCCGGCCTTCCAGGTGTTCGAGGCCGCGAAGTCGAGCTTCGCCTCCCCCACCGCGACGCCGAACTTCGCGAAGGACTCCTCCGCCTCCTTCAGGGCGAAGGCGGTCTGCACCCAGGCCTTGGTCGGGATGCAGCCGACGCGCAGGCACGTGCCGCCGAGCTCGGGCTCCTTCTCGATGCAGGCGACCGTCGCGCCGAGCTGGGCGGCGCGGATGGCGGCCGTGTAGCCGCCGGGGCCGCCTCCGAGGACGGCGACGTCAACTTCCATGCTGATCTCTCCCCTTCATCGTTGTGCCTGAGCGTACTCAGAGGTCGGCGACCATCGTCACGGTTCGATCTTCGCGACTGACCTCGCGAAAGCCGTGCTTCTCGTAGAAGCTGGTCTGCCCCGGCTCGGCGCTGAGGCTGATCCGCGAGAAGCCGTCCGCCCGGGCTTGCGCGAGCAGGGCCTCGAGCAGCTCCGCTCCGGTGCCGTGGCCTCGCTTGCTCGGGACGACCGCGATCGTCACCTCCGGCGTCTCCTCGTCCACGAAGCCGAAGCCGGGCGCCGAGGCCGGAAAGAGCCGGTACCACGCCGCGCCGTAGGCGTTCGGGCCGTCGGACGCCACCACGCCGGCGTCGCCGCGCCGGCCCCAGTTCTTGACGTAGCGGTAGACCGGCAGGTCGGGGTCGCCCATCCGCCAGTGGTACGCGTGGCGGACCATGTCGCGGAGGAAGCGCCCGTCCTGCTGGTCGACCGGACGGAGCATCAGTCCCGCAGCTCTTCCGCGAGCTGAATCCGGTTGCCGTCCGGGTCGTAGACGTCGAGGAGCCGCATCTCGCCGGTCAGCTCGAGGACGATCCCGACCTCGACGCCCGACTCTCGCAGCCGCTCCGCTTCCTCCTTGAGGTCGGCGACGTCGACGTGGGCGACGCCTTGGTCGCTCGGCTCCCCCTCCGCGAGCCCGATCTCCATCTCGCCGCGTCTGAGCTCCGACCAGCGCGCAGTGAAGTCGACGGCTTGCTCCTCGAAGCCGAGCACGTCCTGGTAGAAGCGGCGGCCCTCGTCGAGGTTGCGGACGTGGTACCAGACCGTGGGCGCCATAGTGGAGAGTCTTACAGCGCGAGCCCCGGGTCCTCCAGGCTCTCTTTCAGGGTCTGGAGGAAGGCCGCGGCCGGCGCGCCGTCGACGGCACGGTGGTCGAAGGTGCACGTGAGCGTGACCATCGGGCGCACGGCCGTCTCGCCGCCAATCGGGACCACGCGCTCTTCGGTCGCGCCGACGGCCACGATCGCCGCCTGCGGCGGGTTGAGCACCGCGGTGAAGCTTTCGACCGCGTACATGCCGAGGTTCGAGATCGTGAACGTGCCGCCCTCGAGGTCGTCGGCGCGGAGCTTGTTCTCGCGTGCCCGGCCGACGAGATCCGCGCGGACGCCGGCGATCTCGGTCAGTGACAGCCGCTCGGCGCTTCGGATCACGGGCACGACGAGCCCCTGCGGCGCGGCGACGGCGAGGCCGACGTTCGCGCTCGGATGAAGGAGGATCGCCTCCTCGGTGAACTCCGCGTTCACCTCGCGGTGGCGCATGAGCGCCTGCGCGCAGACCTTGGTGAGGACGTCGGTGACCGTGATCCGAACCTCCGGGTCGCGCTCTCGGAGCCTGGCGACGAGGGCGTTGACCCGCGTCATGTCGGCCGAGGCCTGGAGCTGGAAGACCGGGATCTGCCACGCCTCGGTCAGTCGCCGCGCGATCGTCTTGCGGACGTTCGAGAGCGGGACGCGCTCGACTTCCCCCGAAGGAACGAGCGCCGGGGCGGCCACCGGAGCGGCCGGCCCGCCCACCTCGGCGCGCTCGACGTCCTCGGCGACGATCCGGCCGTCGGGGCCGGTCCCTCGAATCCCGGAAAGCTCGACGCCGCGCTCGCGCGCGATCCGCCGCGCGAGCGGCGAGGCCTTGACCCGGCCGTTGCCGGAGGCGATCGCCGCCTGCTGCGTCGCTTCCTGCGCCGGGGCAGCCTCTGCCTCGACGGGCTTGGTCTCTTCTTGCGGCGGCGTAGCCCCTGCAACGGGCACGTCCTCGCCTTCGGAGCCGATGAAGGCGATGGTTTGCCCGACCGGCACTTCGCCCTCGGGGACCGCGATCTTGAGCAGGACGCCGGCCGCTTCGGCTTCGACTTCCTGCGTCACCTTGTCGGTGTCGAGCTCGAACAGCGGCTCGCCCTTCTGCACCGGCTCGCCTTCCGACTTGAGCCAGCGGACGATCGTGCCCGACTCCATCCCCTGGCCGAGCCGCGGCAGGATGACCTCGGTCGCCACCGCTACGCCTTTCCGACCGTCCGCTTGATCGCGGCGAGCACGTCCGCGGCGTGCGGGACGACGAAGTTCTCCATCACGGGCGCGAACGGCAGCGGCGAGAACTTCGCCCCCACGCGCTCGATCGGCGCATCGAGCCAGTCGAATGCCTGGTACTGGAGGACGGCGGCCACCTCCGCGCCGAAGCCCATCCGCGTCACCGCCTCGTGCGCGACGACGGCCCGGTTCGTCTTCTTCACCGACGAGACGAGCGTCTCCTCGTCGAGCGGCTGCAGCGTGCGCGGATCGACGACCTCGACGGAGATCCCCTCGCCTTCCGCCTCCTCCGCCGCCTCGAGGCTCTCGTGCACGAGCCGGCCGGTCGCGATCACGGTCACGTCCTCGCCCTCGCGGTGGACGCGCGCGCGCCCGATCGGGATCGGCTCGATCTCCTGCGGCACGTCGCCCTTGATCGGGTAGAGCGTCCGGTGCTCGAAGAACACGACGGGGTTGTCGTCGTAGATCGCCGACCACAGCAGGCCGCGAACGTCTTCCGGAGTCGAGGCGAACACAACCTTGAGCCCGGGGATGTGGACGAACCAGGCCTCGAGCTGCTGCGCATGCTGCGCCCCCGGCGACCAGCCTGCGCCACCTTGGGTGCGGAAGACGACCGGGACCGTGAGCTGCCCGCCGGACATGTAGCGGAGCTTCGCCGCCTGGTTCACGACCTGCTCGGCGGCAAGCGTGAGGAAGTCCTCGTACATGATCTCGGCGACCGGGCGCATTCCCTGCATCGCGGCGCCGATCGCCGCGCCCGCGAGCGCCATCTCCGAGATCGGCGTGTTGCGCACGCGCTCCTTGCCGAACTCGTCGAGCATCCCGGCGGTGACTCCCATCGAGCCGCCCATCTCCGCGATGTCCTCACCCATGATGAAGACGTCGTCGTCGGAGCGCATCGCGGTCGAGAGCGCGTCGCGGACGGCCTCGCGGTAGGTCAACTCAGGCATAGATGTTCTTGAGGGCGTCTTCCGGAGCGGGATCGGTCCCGTTCTTGGCGAACTCGACCGCCGCCTCCACGATCTCGGTCACCTCGGCGTCGAGCTCGGCGAAGTCCTCGTCCGAGATCTCGAGCTTCGCGCGCAGCAACTCGACCGGGTCGCGCGTCGCGCGCAGCTCCTTCGCCGCCTCGCGGTCGCGGTAGACCTGCGGATCGCCGATGTAGTGGCCGCTGAAGCGCACCGTGTCGAGGTGGACAAAGACCGGCCCTTTGCCGGAGCGCGCGTGGTCGAGGGCCTGCCGCGTCGCCTTGAAGACCGCCTCGACGTCCTGCCCGTCGGCCTTGATCGCCTTCATGCCGAACGCCTTCGCGCGCAGCGACAGGTCGCGGATCGGGGAGTGCTGGGACTCGGGCGTCGACTCGGCCCACTTGTTGTCCTCGAGCACGAACACGGCCGGCACCTGCCAGAGCTGCGCGAGGTTCAGCGCCTCGTGGAACGTGCCGATGTTCGTCGCCCCGTCGCCGAAGAACGCGAGTGCGACGCGAGGCTCCCCGCGCATCTGGAACGCGAGCGCGGCTCCGGCGATGTGCGGCAGCCCGCCCCCAATGACGGCGTTGGCGCCCATGTTGCCGCGCTCGATGTCGTACAGGTGCATCGAGCCGCCGTAGCCGTGGGAGCAGCCTTCGGTCTTGCCGTACAGCTCGGCCATCAGCTCGTTCGGGTGCGTCCCTTTCGCCAGCGTGTGGCCGTGCGCGCGGTGGGTGGAAGCGATCACGTCGCCGTCCTCGAGCGCGCGGCAGACGCCGACGGCGCACGCTTCCTGGCCGATAGCGACGTGGAGGAAGCCGGGCAGCTCGCCGGCGCGGAAGCGCTCCTCGACCTTCTCCTCGAAGCGGCGGATGAGGAGCATCTCCCGCAGCACGTCCTTGAGGTCGCTCTTTCCAAGGCTCATTCTCGCCTCCACCTTCGCCACGGGCCGAGTGTACGGTTCCTGCCGTGCCGCTCGTCGACCGTTGGAATCACGTCGAACGTGCCCTGGATCCAAGGTGGACCGAGGTCACTTTGAGCCTCGCGATCAAGGACGACGCCGCCCGATCCCGCGCCGCTGCACTGCTCGGGCCGGCGGGGCCGGGCATCGGGAGCAAGGAGATCCGGTTCACCGTCTCGACCAAGGGGACCGGGATCGGACCCGAAGCTGCCCGCCGGCTCCTGCGGCTGATCGACCAGGAGCGCATCGTCGGACGGCTCGAGCTCGTCGAGACCGTCGGCCTGCGACCGGATCCGGAGCAGTCCACGCGCTCGCTCGCGGGCGCGTGGCGGGAGGCGCTCCATGTGCTGCCCTCCGACTGGAGCGACCTCGTCGCCGAGATCGAGCTCGACTCGAGCGCCGACGTCGACCGCGCCGCAGTCCTCTGCGCTCCCATCAACCCGATGCAGATTCCGCTGGGACGGCCCGGCTTCCGCTTCCGCTGCGCGAGCCGGAGCGGCTACGGGGCCTCCTCCGGGATGGTCGGCCGCTGTCTCGCCCGGCTCGACGAAGCCGAGATCACAGGCCGCGTCCGGATCACGAGGGTGCTGAGCGACGTTCACCCTGTGGGGACGCAGGGCGCCACCTTCGCGGTCGGCCGCCGCCCCACCTGATGGTCGATTACGGTCCCTCGGTCGTGGTAAAGAGGA
Source organism: Gaiellaceae bacterium (assembly GCA_036494245.1). GTDB lineage: Bacteria > Actinomycetota > Thermoleophilia > Gaiellales > Gaiellaceae > Palsa-739. The sequence goes on along the minus strand of DASXOM010000178.1, from coordinate 5,578 downwards.
CGCCATGAACGGGCTCTCCGACGCCGCCCAGCGCGTTGCCGATCACGCGCGATCGTTCGTCCAGCTCGAGCTTCAGCTCGCCAGCGCCGAGCTGAAGCGGAAGGCAGCCGCGCTCGGCATCGGGCTCGGCCTCATGGTCGCCGCCGCGGTCCTCGCGTTCCTGGCCGTCACCTTCGGCCTCCTCGCCGCCGCGGCAGGCCTGGCGACCACACTGCCCGTCTGGGCCTCGCTGCTGATCGTGTGCGGCGCGCTGGTCCTGGTCACCGCAATCCTCGTCACAGTCGGCTACTTCATGCTGCAGAAAGGCTCGCAGCCGATGCCCGAGCAGGCCGTCGAGGAAGCACAAGTGACGGCGGAGGCACTGCGCGATGCCGAATGACCCCGACCTCAGGCGCGAGATCGCAGACGAACGCCGCCAGCTCACGAACGCCGTCGCCGACCTGCGCAAGGAGCTCGACCACACGGCCGAGCGCGGCAAGCAGGTCGGCGTCATGGTCGGCGCCGCCGTGGGGGCCGCCATCGCGATCCGGACCGCACTGAGGATCCGCCGCCGCTTTTCGGACTAGGCGCGCAGGACGGCGCCGAAGCGCGTCGCCACCGCGTCGACTATCGACGCGCGCACCGGCGCGACGTCCTCGTCCGTCAGCGTCCCTTCGGGGGAGCCGAAGGCCAGCCGAAACGCGAGCGAGCGCTTTCCTTCCCCGATCGTCTCGGGGTTCCGGTACTCGTCGAAGACCTCGAGCTCGCGCAGTAGCTCGCCGGCCGCCTCGCGGATCGCGGCGAGGATCTCCGAGGCGGGAACCTCGTCGTCGACCGTGAAGGCAAGATCCTGGCGCACCTCCGGGTACGGGCTCACCTCCGCGAAGGCGACGACTTGGGGGACGGCCGCCGCGAGCGCGTCGAGGTCGAGCTCGAACACCCCCCATTCGCCGTCGAGCAGCGCCGGGTGGAGCTCGCCGAGCCAGCCTTCCGCCGTACGCGCGGCTTTGCCGGGATGAAGATACGGCTCGGTGGTGCGCTCGTAGCTCGGCTCGATGCCGAGCCCGGAGTAGATCTGCTCGACGGCCCACTTCACCTCGGCGAACCCGCCGTCCGCGATGCCGGCCACGTGCCAGTGCTCCTCGGGCAGGTCGGCGCCGACGTCCCGGTAGACGCGCGCGACCTCGAACAGCGCGACGGCGTCCTCGCCCGAGTCGGCGTTGCGGCGGGCAGGCTCGAGAAGCGAGGCGTAGAGGACGCTGCGGAGCGCGGCCGCCTCGGCGGAGAGCGGCTCGGGCAGCCGCAGGTCGCCCTCGGCGACGAAGGTCGGCGTGTACACCTCCGCATAGCCGACGCCGACGAGCACGTCCTCCACCTCGCGGCGCAGGCCCTGCTCGCGCGTCAGCCGCCCGAACATCGCGTCGCGGCGCGGCAGCGTGAACGGAATCTCCGGCAGCTTGAAGCGCGCGACCTCCTCGATCAGGTCTACCTCTCGCGTCACGTCACGGGCACGCCAGGTCGGCACGCGGTAGCCGGCCTTGATCTGACGGAAGCCGATCGGAGCGAGGATCTCGCCCTGCTCCTCCGCGGCCACCTCGAGCCCCATGAGCCCGCTCGCGCGCTCGGGCCTCAGCCGGATCACGGCCGGCTTGGGCAGGTCGGCCTGCACGTCCTCGGCCCCGGTCCAGCGCGCCCCGGCGAGCTCCACGATCAGCTGCGTCGCGTAGGTAGCCGCCTGGCCGGCAACGTGCGGATCGACGCCTTTCTCCCAGCGGTTCGAGCCTTCCGTCCGTAGCGCGTGCCGCTCGGAGCTGCGCAGGATCCCGACCGGCTCGAAGTTCGCCGCCTCGAGCAGGACGTTCGTCGTCGCGGCTGAGACCTCTGTCTCCTCGCCGCCCATGATCCCGGCGAGCCCGACCGCGCGCTCGTCGTCCGCGATCACGAGATCCTCCCCACTCAGGGTGCGCTCGACGCCGTCCAGGGTCCGCACCTTCTCGCCCTCTCGCGCGCGTCGCGCGACGAGCCCGCCGTGGAGCAGGTCGAGGTCGTAGGCGTGGAGTGGGCTGCCGAGCGCGAGCATGACGTAGTTCGTGACGTCCACGACGTTCGAGATCGAGCGGACACCCGCGTGGCGCAGCCGCGCTTTCAGCCACGGCGGCGACTCGCCGAGCGCGACGTCGCGGAAGAGCCGGCCGACGAAGCGCAGGCAGCGCTCCGGATCGCCGATCCGGATCCCGAGGGCCTCGTCGCCGGCCTGCTGCGGATCCCGGCCCGGCATCGGCTGGAGCTCACCGCCGAAGAGCGCCGCGACCTCGCGCGCGACGCCGTAGACGGCGAACAGGTCGGCGCGGTTCCCAGTCGGCTCGAGATCGAGGACGTCGTCGACGAGCGGCAGCGCATCGGCGAGCGGCGTCCCTGCCTCGAGAGCGTCGTCGAGGACGATGATCCCGCTGTGGTCGGTGCCGAGGTCGAGCTCGTCCTCGGCGAGGATCATCCCCTCGGACATCTGGCCGCGCAGCTTGCGCCGCTCGAGCGTCAGCCCGTTGGGGAGCGTCGCGCCGGGCAACGCCACCGCGACCTTCGCCCCGGCGCCGAAGTTCCACGCGCCGCAGACGATCGAGTACGGCCGGCCCTCCCCCACGTCGACCGACGTCAACTGCAAGCGGTCGGCGTCGGGATGCTTCTCCGCCTCGAGCACGTGGCCGACGCGGAACAGCCCGAGGTCGCCGGGCACGCCGACCTGATGCACGCCGTTGACCTCGGCCGTCGAGATCGAGAGAGCGTCGGCGATCTGCTGCGCGTCCGCGTCGACGCGCACGTACTCGCGCAGCCAGCTGACTGGAACCCTCATCGGAACTGCCTCAGGAAGCGGAGGTCGTTGTCCCAGAACGGCCGGATCCCTGCGATCCCGTAGCGGAGCTGGGCGGTGCGCTCGATGCCCATCCCGAACGCGAAGCCCGAGTACTCCTCCGGGCCCCAGCCCACGAACTCGTACAGGTACGGGTCGACCATCCCCGAGCCGCCCATCTCGATCCAGCCGGAGTGCTTGCAGACCGGGCAGCCGGCGCCGCCGCAGTTGAAGCACGAGACGTCCGGCTCCATCGAGGGCTCGGTGAACGGGAAGTAGTGCGTGCGGAACCGCACCTCCCGCTCGGGCCCGTACAGCTGGCGCATCACGTAGAGCAGCGTCCCCTTGAGGTCGGCCAGGGTGATCCCCTTGTCGATGGCGAGGCCCTCGAACTGGTGGAAGATCGGGAAGTGGGTCGCGTCGATGGTGTCGCGCCGGTAGACGCGGCCGATCGAGACCATGTAGATCGGCGGCCTCCGCTCCTCCATCTTGTGGATCTGGGCCGGCGACGTCTCGGTGCGGAGCAGGGTCTGCTCGTCGAGGAACAGGGACGCGCGCGGTGAGCGCGCCGGATGCCACTCGGGGAAGCCGAGAGCGTCGAAGTTGTAGCGGGTCGTCTCGACCTCGCGGCCGTCGACGATCTCGTAGCCGAGGCCGAGGAAGATGTCCTCGACGTCGCGGCGCACGAGCGTCGACGGATGGAGCGTCCCGCGCGGACGCAGCTGCGGCGGGCCGAGCAGGCGGGCGGGCAGCGTCACGTCGACGCGCTCGGTGGCGAGCCTCTCCTCCAGCTCGGCGCGCGCGAGCTCCGCTTCCCTGGCGGAGAGCGCCGACTCGACAGTCTCACGCACGGCGTTGAGCGTCATACCGGTCTCGCGGTCGCGGACCTCGCGGAGCGCGAGCTTGAGGGCGCTGCGACGGCCGGCGTAGCGGTTGCGCACCTCGGAGAGCGCGGCGAGCGACGACGCCTCGGCAACGGCGTCGAGTGCCTCCTTCTCGAGGTCGTCCGGATCCACGGTGGCGACCTTATCCAACGGTTTCTCCTCCTTTCACGCGCACGGGAACGAGCGGCGGTTCAGGCCCCGGCTCGTGCTGGAGGAGACGACGCCTTGCTAGCGCGCCGACGCCCCGGCGACGAGCCGGGGCTGCGTAAAGGCGAAGACGCGCGAAGCAGACATCGACCTCGATACTACCCGCGATGAACGAATACGACGCCTGGGCGCCGGTCTACGACGCGTGGGCCTCCGACATGACCGAGGACGTGGCGCATTACGTCTCGCTCGCGCGCGAGGCGGACGGGCCGATCGTCGAGCTGATGGTCGGCAGCGGCCGCGTGGCGATCGAGGTCGTGCGCGAGACCGGCAAGCCCGTGCTCGGCATCGACTCGTCGCCCGCGATGCTCGAGATCGCCCGCGAGCGTTCGGCGGGATTGCCGCTCGAGTTGCGGCTCGGTGACGTCCGCGAACTCGAGCTGGACGAGGCTGCGGCGCTGATCTACGTCCCGTTCCGCTCGCTCCTCCATCTGCACGGCTGGCAGGAGAAGCGGCAGGTGTTCGAGCGGGTCGCCGCCTCGCTGCAGCCCGGCGGCCGCTTCGCCTTCAACGCCTTCGCCTTCAGCCACACGGTCGCGGCGAAGCTCGAGGGCACGACGCAGAACCAGCACGGCGTCGTGCACACGCTCCGCTACGTGGCCGCCGACAACCGCATCGAGATCCAGCGTGACGATGCGCCCACGATCCTGATCTGGTGGGCCACGAAGTCCGAGTGGGACGGTCTGATCGAGGTCGCCGGGCTCGAGGTCGAGGCGCTGTACGGCTGGTTCGACCGCCGTCCCTTCGACGACGACTCGCTCGAGTTCGTCTACGTCACACGGAAACCCTGAGCGTCTACGACCCGATCGCGCGGCTCTACGACCCGTGGAGCGCAAGCGTCGTCGAGGACGTCTCGTTCTACGTCGACGAGGCGCTGGCCGCGGGCGGCGAGGTCGTGGAGCTCGCCGTGGGAACCGGCCGGATCGCCATTCCCACCGCGCTCGCCGGCGCACACGTGATCGGCGTCGACTCGTCGCCGGGGATGCTGGCCGTCTGCGCCGAGCGGGCGGACGAGGCCGGCGTGGCGGAGCGGCTCGACTTGCGGCTCGGCGACCTGCGTCGTCCCCCGGTCGACGAACGCGTCGCGCTCGTGACGTGCCCGTTCCGCTCGTATCTCCACCTGCGGGGCGACGAGGAGCGGCTCGAAGCGTTGCGCGCCGCACGCGAGCTGCTGCGAGCGGGCGGCCGCCTCGTCTTCGACGTCTTCACCCCCTCCCGCGAGGACATCGAGGAGACGCACGGGCGCTGGATCGAGCGCGAGCCGGGCATCGACGAGCGCGCCGACTGGGACCTCGCGGAGCAGACCCTGACGCTCTCGGTGCGCGGCATGCAAGGCTCGTCGACGATGACGCTCTGGTGGGTCGAGCCGACGCGCTGGCACTCCCTCCTCACCGAGTCCGGCTTCGAGGTGCTCGAGTGCTACGGCTGGTTCGACCGCCGACCGTTCGCCGGCGGCGAGGACAGCGTCTGGATCGCCCGCCGAAAATGATCAGCTCGCAAATTGCGACAAAAAAGTTTCGGCGGGGTCTTGATCCGGTGACGGCGTTCGCATAGGTTCCTTCTTGCGCCGAGCACGGAACGCGAGTAGGTCGAAACCACGACCGAGCGGTCGGACGAAGAGGGAGCAATCCCGAAGCGAAAGGCCGGTTGAGCGAGGTGG
>DASXOM010000177.1:0-24558 GCA_036494245.1 Gaiellaceae bacterium | reverse complement strand
GGCGGAGCCGGTCCTCGAGTGGGACACGCACCTGTTCCGCATGGCGCGCGCCCAGTACGAGCAGGCGCTTCCCTACGCGGACGTCTCGGACCTGGTCGCCGAGCGGCTCAGCTTCCCCGAGCGGGCGGTCATCGTCAGCGTTCCGCTCCGCCGCGATGACGGCTCGGTCGAGATCTTCCCCGGCTACCGGGTCCAGCACTCGACGCTGCTCGGCCCGACGAAGGGCGGCATGCGCTACGACCCCGAGGTCTCGCTCGGCGAGTGTGCGGCCCTCGCGACCTGGATGACGTGGAAGTGCGCGCTCCTAAAGCTTCCGTACGGCGGCGCGAAGGGCGGTATCCGCTGCGACCCGAAGGCGCTGTCGCTACGCGAGCTCGAGAAACTCACGCGCCGCTTCACGTCGGAGCTGATCCGCGAGATCGGCCCGCACACGGACATCCCAGCACCGGACATGGCGACCAACGAGCAGACGATGGCGTGGATGATGGATACCTACTCGATGCAGAGTGGTTATGCCGTGCCCGAGGTCGTCACGGGCAAGCCGATCTCGATCGGCGGCTCCGTCTTCCGGCGCGAGGCGACCGGCGCAGGGGTCGTGATGGTCACCGAGCAGGCCAGCAGGCGGCTCGGCTACGAGCTCGCCGGACGCTCGTGCGTCGTGCAGGGCTTCGGCAACGTCGGCGGAGTCGCCGCGTCGGAGCTCCACGAGCGCGGCGCCCGCGTCATCGCGGTCTCGGACGTCTCGGGAGGCGCTCACTCCGAGGAGGGACTCGACATCCCGGCCCTCCACGCGTACGTCGCCGAGCATGGATCGCTCGCGGGCTACGACCGCTGCGAGCGGATCACGAACGAACAGCTGCTCGAGCTCCCGTGCGACGTTCTCGTTCTCGCCGCTCGCGAGGACCAGCTCACCAGCGCGAACGCCGACCGCGTCCAGGCGTCGCTCGTCGTCGAGGGCGCGAACGGGCCGACCACGATCGAGGCCGACGAGATCCTCGGCGAACGCGGCATCCCCGTCGTGCCGGACATCCTCACGAACGCCGGAGGCGTCACGGTCTCGTACTTCGAGTGGGTGCAGGATCTCGGTCGCCTGTTCTGGGACCGCGACGAGATCCGGCGCAAGCTCGCCGACAAGATGACCGACGCCCTCGACCGGGTCTACTCGGTGTCCGAGGACAAGGGCATCACGTTGCGCCAGGCTGCGATGGTCGCGGCGATTCGCGAGGTCGCCGGGGCGCTCGAGGCTCGCGGTATCTACCCATAAAGCGCGAGAATGCGCAGCATGAGCCCCGAGACCGTCCGCGACGCGATGGTGCCCGAGCCGACCACGCTCGCCGCCGCCGCGAGCGCGCAGGATGCCGGCCGCTGTTTCGCCGACAGCGGCGAGGTCCGGGCGATCTTCGTCACCGAGGACAGCGGGCGCCTGCTCGGCGTCGTGACGCGAAAGACGCTCGTGCGCGAGGTGGTGGCGGCCGGCCGGGACCCGGGTGCGGTGTCCGTCCGCGAGATCGCCGAGCCGCCGAACTTCACCCTCGACGCAGGCCTCGAGCTCGAGAGTGCCTTCCACTTCCTCGAAGAGCACGATCTCGAGCGGGTTCCGGTCGTCGAGGACGGGCGTCTCGTCGGTGTCCTATCGCGCGCGGTCGTGCAGCGGCGCCTCGCCGAGGACGAACCGCCCGAGGCCGAGCCCGAAGCGGGCTCGCTCGTGCTCTAGCCCTAGCAGCAGGTGTAGGCACCCGGAGGTGCCGCGCCCTCTTCCGGCTCCGGGAGCTCGGCCGCGGCGAGCGCGGCGCCGTCGAGGAGGTCTCGCTCGCTGACGCGGATCGATTCGAGCCCGTAGGCGTCGAGGATCGCGACCAGGATCGCGGCGCCGGCGACGACGATGGGCGCGCGCTCCGGCTCGAGCGCCGGCACCTGCCGCCGCTCCTCGAGAGGCAGGGCAGCCAGCCGCTCGAGTTGGGCGCGAGCGCGGTCCCGCGCGAGCACATGCCCGTGCACCCGCGACCGGTCGTACTCGGCAAGGCCGAGGTCGAGTGCGGCGAGGCTCGTGATGGTCGCTGCCACGCCGACCGCGCTTTCAGGCTCGAGCTCCGGAAGCAGCGCACGGGTCGCCTCCATGCTTGCCGCCACGTCTTCCCCGTGGCGCTCGGTGAAGCGCACCGAGCCCAGCGGCAGGCTCGTCCGGAAGCCGTCGAGGACGAGCTCGGTCGAGCCGCCTCCGATGTCGACGAGCAGCGTCGCGGCGCCGAGCTCGCCGACCCCCCGCTGCGTCAGCTGCGCCTCCTCGTCGCCCGAGAGCAGTTGCGTCGCGAACCCGTAGCTCCACTCGATCTCGCCCAGGAACGCCTCGCCGTTCTCCGCGTCCCGGACAGCGCTCGTCGCGACGACCAGCGTCCGGTCGGCGCCGAGCAACTCGGCCGTGCGGCGGTAGTCGGTGAGGACGTTGCGCACCCGCGCGATCGGAAGGGGGAGGAGCCGACGACGCGAGTCGACGCCCTCGCCAAGGCGCGTGATCCGCGTCTCGCGGTGCAGCTCGTCGACCCGCCCGTCCTCGACGCGCCCGACGAGGAGCCGGGTCGTGTTCGACCCGAGGTCTACGGCGGCGACGATCACTTGTGGGGGAGATAGACGGCCACGCGCCCGACGGTACCGGTCGCCTCGTCGAGCGCCGCGCGCAGGACGGCGAGTTGCGCGAGCGAGACCCGCAGGCGCTCGATGCTCCCCGCGAGCTCGACAGTCGCGTCGCCCGTCGCCGCGACCTTCTCGGCAACCGCCTCGGCCTTGCGGGAGAACTCGTCGAGCCGGCGCAGGACGTCCCGGGGGATCTCCCTGGCGTCTCGCCACGCTTGTCGCACACGCACCGCAAACAGCACGAGAGCCGCAGTTCCCGCCAGCACGACGACGACGAGCGCGCCCCAGATCGCCCAGCCCCACACGGAGACGAGCGTAAACGAGCTTGCTACAATCGGAGCCACGCCGCGGGGTGGAGCAGTCAGGTAGCTCGCCGGGCTCATAACCCGGAGGTCGCAGGTTCAAATCCTGCCCCCGCTACTGGGAAAGCCCCGCAGCAGCGGGGCTTTTCGTATCAGGTGAGACCGGCGCTCGAGACTTTGCCGTTCGCACGCCGGCGACAAGCGATTCGGAGGTTCATGGCGGAGAAGGAAGAGAAGATCGAGGTCGAAGGCGACGTAGTCGAGTCGTTCCGCAGCGGCCAGCACCGTGTCGTGCTCGACAACGGGCACGAGACGATTGGCTACACCTCGGGTCGGATGCGTCGATATCGGATTCGGATCAACCCAGGCGATCGAGTCAAGATCCAGCTCTCGCCATACGACCTGACGCGCGGTCGCATCGTCTACCGCGAGTCGTAAGCCCGCAACGCGGTCGTAACGCGTCGGGCGTAAGGACGCTGGCCCAAGCCACTGTCCGCCGCACCGGTCGGCTCGGGCAGAGCGTTGAAGCCCTGAGATGGGCGAAGTGCCATCGAACCGCGACCTGCTCGAGTGGTTCTCCGAGGACGAGCGCGGCGTGTGTAGTTCCTGCGGGGAGCGCGCCTGCGTCAGGCTTCCTCAGGTCGCGGCACACTTCTGCTTGGCCTGTGATGCTGTGACCATCGCCGGTATCCGGATGGACGTGAGCCGCGAGATCCGGGTATAGCCGGGTCTTGCCGCGGCCCTGGCGGGCAACAAGCGCACTGTGGGCGTCGAGGTCGCATCGCCACGCACGCGCCGGACGTTCCTCAGACACGGCGTCGCCGGAGGACGGGCTATGCCGTGCCGCGGTGCCCCGAGCCGCGCTCGACGATATTTGTGTAGACGTGCTCGAGCGCCTCGGTGAGTGGTGCAAGCAAGTCGTCGCGGAGCCCGCGGAAGAAGAGATCTTGGACGAGCGCTACGTGGCCGCGCCTTGCATCCCGAAATGCTCGGGTTCCGCGATCGGTGACGGTTACCTCGGTGCCTCGTTTGTCGTCTGTTGCGCGTTCTGTGTCGATCAAGCCGCGCTGTGTCATTCGGCCTACTTGGTGTGAGGCGCGGCTCCGTTCCCAGCCGATCTCTCGCGCGAGGGTCGAGATTCGCAGCCTTCGGGCCGGCGCCTGGTGAAGCTTGCTCAACACGTGGTAATCGGAGAGGGACAGCTCGCTCTCGGCGAGCAACTGGTGGTTCATCTCGTAGGTGAGCTCAAGGTTGACACGCATATATGCGAGCCACGCGCGCTGCCGCTCGACATCGAGCCCCATTCCCGGCAGAGGTTCTTCGCTGCGACGGTTTGCCATGGCCATCATTCTGATGGCGAGAACGTGCTCGCTCCTAGGTCAAGACGCCCAAGGCAGCACGACGGCGCCTAGTTGGCTGGCAAAGGTCGCCATGTCGTCAGCTGCCCACTCCTCGCTGATCTTCCCGTCGTCTGTGACCCTGTAAATGTCAATGGCGTCCCATTGGACATGGCGTCCGGTCGCCGGGATCCCGAGCAAGTCGCCTTTGTGGGTCGCGGTGACGACTAGCCGCATGACAACCAGATCGTCGCTCGCGATCAGGTCCTGCTCGTCGGCGCGGAGATCTGGGAGGGCTCCCAGGAAGCCGGTGAGCAGACCGCTCATGTTCTCGACGCCGCTAACGGTTCCCAGGGAGCCGCCGTGCCAGACGACGTCAGGGGTGAAGTACTCCCCGGCGCGTTCGGGCTGATGCCCGTTGAAGACCACGCTCACAAAATCGCGGGCTACGGCGACGCGTTCTTCGACAGAAAGTATCTGGCTCATGGGCTCTCCTTCAAATGGTTTGTGATGCGTCACCGACTATAGGTGATGTATCACCTATAAGCGCCCGTCCTTGAGCGTCGCAGCAGCCTCCTCTCTCTACTAGGCGGCGTAGAGTCGGAGGCCCTAGAGAAAGAGAGGCAGCATGGCCGTTGGCATCCGCATCAAGCTCGCAGGAGTCACGCAAGAGCAGTTCGACGCTGTGCACGACCAGATCAACGCCGAGCGGACTCCACCGAAGGGTCTCCTCTTCCATGCATCCGGACCAATCGACGGTGGATGGGGGATCATCGACTTTTGGCAGTCGCGGGAGGATTTCGATGCTTTTGCGGCGCGATTCCCAGAGGCGATCGCGGCGGCGGGTGTCGAGCCGGCAGGGCCACCCGACATCAAAGAGTTTCCGGTACACGAAATGATCCACGCCTAGCAGCGACTTGCGCGGCCTTGACGGGCATCGGGCGTTGTGGTGTCCCGTCGGTTCACTATGTAGATCGCCGGGCTGGGATGCCTTCGCATCCCGGCTGGGCGGCCGAAGAACTCAACAAAGGCCTTCGGCCTTCAGGGGTCATTCCGGAACACTGGCCCAGGCCTCCGTCCTAGGCAATCGCTTAGAACTGATGCGCAGACGCAAGACCCCAAGGACTAAGAAGGTCGGGTAGACCTGCCCTACTCGCGTCTGCGCCCGACGAATATCGACGTACGGCGAACGGATAAACGCGCAGAGTTGGCGATCGGTGGCTCCTACGAGCCGTGCGCGAGATCGGCAGCGGTCGTGGCTGCCCGTTTAGCAAAACGGGCGTCACCGACCCCTGGGGCAGGCCCGGCTGCTCTGGCCTTGTCGGCTCCCGGCCACGTAGTTCTCGGTGTCGAACGTCACACAGAGGAACGCGGTGGGGGTGTGGGGAGGAACGGCGAGCCTCGCCCGCCAGATCGTCCCCCGCAGGTGAGTCAAGCCGCGGAGGTTGCAGCGTGGGCTCACGTGAAGGCCGGTGACCATCGTCGCCATCTCGGTGCTGCACTGGTCGACGATGCTGGCAGCTTCGCTCGGGGCCGCGATGGGCTTGGAAGTCGTCGTTGGCGTGGCTGTCGATGCTGTCGCGGCGGTCGTGCCGCTACCGCCGCATCCCGCGACTACGAGCACGAGCGCGACGAGGACAGCGAAGCTCGACCAGCGATTCATCTGCGTCCAGCCTAAGGCTCGGCGAACCCAACCGCTAATGCTCAGGGGTCATTCCGGAACAATGGCCCAGGCAACTGCGCTCGGCCCTGACTACGGTCCGTGGCGATGAGAAACCTCGTCCGTCGCTACTGGACATGGCTCGGCACGGCGCTTCGTCTGACACTCGGCGGACGAGTGCTCTTCACTGTCGTCGTTGTGCTTGGCCTAGCCGGAGTGGTCGGCGATGACACAACCGGGGGCGTGGATGGACCAAACGAAGCAGCCGTTTTAGGCGTGTGCGTCTTCTTGACGCTGCTCATCATCGTCGCGGCAAACGCCGTATTCCGGCTCATCCGTTCCGCCGCACGAACGCTCTAGCCCCGCAGCTCCTCGGGGGTCATTCCGGAACACTGGCCCAGCCAAGGGTCCACGTCGCTCGCGTCTCCGTATGGCGGTTGCTCTGAGAACTCCAGCGCTGCGATTGTTGAGCGCCCTATATCCGGCTGGGGACTAGGCGCGAGACGGGATTTGACCTACAAATGGCCGGACAGTTGCGGGTTGAGTCATCAGGGGAGCCCGCGTCCGATTCTCGATGGAAGGGGCTCTCTGTATGAATCGCTTCAAGCTGATGGCATCGGTGGCCGTGGCCGTTGCGGCGATAGCTGCAATTTTCACCGTCGCCGCGCCCGCGCAGGCGAGCAGTGACTACAGCCACGCGCAGTATCAGGTCACCTTCTCGCTCAACTGCAATGGATCAGCCGCCAGTCCGGCTGCCTGCGCGCAAATCTTCGGGCTGGGAGGCTTCTGGGGCTGGATCGCCCTGGCACCTGGCGGAACAGGCAATGCGCAGGTGACCGAGTGCGGCCATACCGGGCCTGGCGGTGGTCCCGGTTCGGCCGGTGCCGGACACATCGCTTACGACCCGACCTGGATGGTGATCTCCTCTCCGGTGCCGCCGAGTCCGATCACGCCGGTCGACCCGAACGGGGAGTACATCGTCTTCACCGACGCCACCTCCGGAGCCCTGAACCTACCGCCCATGCCAGCCACCTACGGCCACTACAGCATCAGTTTCATGGGTGCCAAAGGTCAGGAGACGATTGCGCCCTAGCGCAGCTCGACGACCTAGCAAGCCAAGCCAGCGGGGCCGGTCATCACACCCGGCCCCGCAACACGTCAGGGGTCATTCCGGAACACTGGCCCAGGCGACCGTGTGAGTACCTGAGCCTCAGGCCGCCTAGCCCGGAGGTCGCAGGTTCAAATGCCCCCGCTGTAGAAAGACCCGCTCAGGCGGGCCTTTCTGTTCCTCGTCGCGGGGGTGCGTCAGCGCCTCACTCGTGGAGAAACACCTTGTCGGGAGTGATGCGCAGGACGCCTCGCCGGTTCTCGTCGAGCCAGCCGACGATCGAAGCCGGATCGGGACGATCCGGTCCGCGGACGACCGCGAGCACGTCGGCGCTCAGCTCCGCCCTCTCGGGATCGGTGTCGATGCCTTCCGCGACGCCGTAGATCACGACGTGCACACGATCGTCGGCGACCGTGAAGGACACCCTCGACTGACGCAAGGCGTTCCGCCACTTCGCCGTGAAGGTCTGCGTCGAGACCAGGACTCTCTCTTGCTCGTCGAGCGTGTAGCCGACCATCGCCTGCTGCGGCGATCCGTCGCCACGCCCCGTGGCAAGCACTCCCCAACGATGCGCTCGCAGAAATGCTCGCTGTTCGTCGGTGTACGTCACGCTGCGCAGTCTTACTACACCTCGACCCGTCGAGAAGACACCGCCACCTCGCGGGTACGCTGAATCGATGGACGAGGCGCCGCGCGACTTCGGGTTCAACACGCGCGCCGTGCACTCCGGCCAGCGGCCTGATCCGTACACCGGAGCGAGCGCGACGCCCATCTACCAGACCGCGGGCTTCGTGTTCGAGGACACCGAGTCGGCGTCCGCGTACTTCAACCTGCAGGAGTACGGCAACGTCTACAGCCGGATCATGAATCCGACCGTGGCCGCGTTCGAGGAGCGCCTGGCGAACCTCGAAGGTGGCGTCGGCGCCGTCGCGTTTGCGAGCGGCCTCGCCGCCCAGGCCGGCCTCTTCTTTGCGCTGCTCGAGCCGGGCGACAGGATCGCGGTCGCGAAGGCGCTCTACGGCGGCTCGACAGCACAGCTCAACCACCTCGCCCGCAAGCTCCAGATCGCCGTCGACTGGGTCGACATGGACGACCCCGACGGTTGGCGCCGCGCCGTCACCGCCGAGACGAAGACGCTGTTCGCCGAGACGATCGCCAACCCCGGCGGCAACGTCCTCGACATCGAGGTCGCGGCTGCAGTCGCGCACGAGGTCGGCGCTCCACTCGTTGTCGACAACACCTTCGCCACGCCCTACCTCTGCCGGCCGCTCGAGTTCGGCGCCGACCTGATCATCCACTCGGCCACGAAGTTCATCGCGGGGAACGGGACGACGATCGCGGGTGCCGTCGTCGACTCCGGCAGCTTCGACTGGTCGAACGGGCGCTTCCCGTCGATCGCGGAACCCTCGAGCGCGTACCACGGGCTCAAGTTCCACGAGACGTTCGGCGTCTACGGCCTCTTGATGAAGCTGCGCTCCGAGACACTGCGCGACTTCGGCGCGGTGCTGGCGCCGTTCAATGCCTTCCTGCTTCTGCTCGGGATGGAGTCGCTCGCCGTGCGCATGGACCGCCACGTCGCGAACGCGCTCGCTGTCGCCGAGTGGCTGCGCGAGCAGCCCGGCGTCGCCGCCGTGCGGCATCCTGCGCTCGCCGGCAGCCCGTATCGCCCGCTCGTGGAGCGCTACCTGCCGCGCGGTGCCGGCTCGGTCTTCTCGTTCGACCTCGAGAGCGGCCGCGACGGCGGGCGCCGCTTCATCGAAGCGCTCTCGCTGTGGAGCCACCTCGCCAACGTCGGCGACACGAAGAGCCTCGTCATCCATCCAGCCTCGACGACGCATCGCCAGCTGTCCGACGAGGAGCTCGTCGCGTCCGGCGTCGCGCCGGGGACGGTGCGCCTTTCGGTCGGGCTCGAGGACGTCGACGACCTGACGTGGGATCTCGAGCGCGGGCTGCACGCGGCCCGCAGCTCGGCAGTCACAGCGTGAACGAGTTCCAGGACCGGCGCACGATGCAGGAGATCGTGCACAACGCCCGCACCGTGGCGATCGTCGGCCTCTCGGCCAGCGAGCTACGCGCGAGCAACTTCGTCGGCTACTACCTGCAGCGGCACGGCTACCGCGTGATCCCCGTGAACCCCAACGAGGAGCGCGTGCTCGGCGAGCAGGTCTACCCGAGCCTGCGCGACGTGCCCGGCCGGATCGACGTCGTCGACGTCTTCCGCGCTCCCTCCGCGGTTCCCGAGATCGCGCGCGACGCAGTCGACGTAGGCGCCGGCGCGCTGTGGCTGCAGTTCGGCGTCATCAGCCCGGAGGGAGCGCGGATCGCGCAGCAAGGCGGGCTCGCGGTGGTGATGGACCGCTGCCTGAAGGTGGAGCACGCGCGGCTGCTCGGCCGCATGCACTGGATGGGCTTCGACACCGGCGTCATCGCCGGCTCCCGGAACTAACCGAGCCCTGCGGCCTGCGAGAGCAGGAAGACGTTCAGCGCGGTAATGAGGGCGGCCAGCGTCCACGCGGTCCAGGTCGTGACCCGCTTGTTGACGTGGACGCCCATCACGTCGCGACGGCTTGTGAGCAGCACGAGCGGGATGAGGGCGAACGGAATTCCGAACGAGAGCACCACCTGGCTGAGGACGAGTGCGCTCGTCGGGCTGACCCCGACGGCGAGGACCACGAGCGCCGGGACCATCGTCACGATCCGCCGGATGTAGAGGGAGATGTTGACGTTGATGAAGCCGGCCATGACCACCTGACCTGCATACGTGCCGACGCTGGACGAGGAGGCGCCGGAGGCGAACAGGGCGACGGCGAAGGTGAGTGCGGCGCTGCCCCCGACGAGGTTGCCGAGTTGGGTGTGCGCGCCCCCGATCGTGTCGACGTCGGTGAGGCCGGAGCCGTGGAAGAGCTTGGCTGCGACGGCGAGCATGCTCATGTTGATCAACCCGGCGAGGCCGAGGGCGATGACCACGTCGAGGCGCTCGAAGCGGAGCACGCGGGAGCGCTCGGCGTCGTTGTGAACCGGCATGCGGCCCTTCGTGAGCGCGGAGTGGAGGTAGATGGCGTGCGGCATCACCGTCGCGCCGATGATCCCAACCGCGAGGTAGAGGGCCTCGGTCGAGCCCAGCCGAGGCGGCAGGAAGCTCTGGAGACTGTCGGACGCCGAGGGGCCGATCTTGAGGGTCTCGTAGAGGAAGCCGAGGAAGATGATCCCGAGCAGCGCCGTGATCGCGAGCTCGAACGGGCGAAATCCGCGACGGCGTAGCTCGAGGAGGCCGAAGGCGATGAAGCCGGTCATCACGCCGGCGATGAAGAGCGGGACGTGGAAGAGGAGGTTGAGCCCGAGTGCTGCGCCGAGGAACTCGGCGATGTCGGTGGACATCGAGATGAGCTCGGCCTGCACCCACATTCCCCACGACATCCAGCGCGGGTAGTGCGCGCGGAAGCTCTCGGGGAGGTTGCGGTCGGTGACGATCCCGAGCTTCGCCGACAGGTACTGGATCAGCATGGCCATCAAGTTCGCGACGAGCACGACCCAGAGCAGGAGGTAGCCGAAGCGGGCACCGCCCGCGATGTTGGTCGCGAAGTTGCCCGGATCCACGTAGGCGATCGCCGCGACGAACGCCGGCCCGAGCATCGTCAGCGTCGCGCGCAACCGACCGCGGCGGAGCAGCGCCTCGAGCGGGGTGATCCCCTGTTCGCGCGCCTCGACTGCGACGGTCTCGCCGGGGGTCACGCTGCCTCCACGCGCATGGCCCGCGCGAGCACGGCCCCGAGGGGGTGCACCTTGCGGCCGACGCGGACGAAGAGCGGGCCGTCGAACGGCTGGCGCTCGATGAGCTCGAGCTTGGTTCCCGGCACGATGCCGCGCTCGCCGAGGAAGCGAAGCATCTCGGGCTCGGTATCCGAGATCCGGACGAAGGTCGCCGTGTCGCCGGGCTCGAGCTCCGTGAGGGCGAGCGCGGGCGTCTCGGCGAGCTTCAGCTCGCGGCTCGGAATCGGGTCGCCGTGCGGGTCGACCGTCGGGTTGCCGAGCTTCGCGGAGATCAGCTCCTCGAGCTCTTCCGACAGTGCATGCTCGAGGACTTCGGCCTCGGCGTGTACCTCGTCCCAGGTCATTCCGAGGCTCTCGACGAGGAAGAGCTCGACGAGCCGGTGATGGCGGATCACCTCGAGCGCCACGCGTCGCCCTCGCTCGGTGAGGCGGACGCCTCGATAGCGTTCGTGCTCGACGAGCCCGAGCTCCGAGAGCTTGCGCAGCATCCCCGAGACGGAGGCGGGGCGGACCTCGAGCAGCGTGGCGAGGTTGGTCGTGGACGCGGCGCCGTCGCGGGACTCGAGGGTGTAGATCGCCTTCGCGTAGTCCTGCACGGCCGTCGTGAGGACGGGAGTTTCAGGCGTGGAAAGTTGAGCCATGCCTAAATTGTAGTTTAGGCTCGCACTTCCTCGCAAGGCATGCATGATTTGAGCTGATGCACGACCACGCGCACGGTCACGGCCACCGAGGCGGCGAGGACGCACGCCGCCTGACCGTTGCGCTCGTGCTGATCGTCGCCTTCATGGTCGGCGAGGTCGTTGCCGGCATCCTGGCGGACTCGCTCGCGCTGCTCTCCGACGCGGCGCACATGCTCACCGACGCGGGTGCGCTCGCCTTGTCGCTCGTCGTACTACGGCTCGCGGCTCGGCCGGCGGGCGGGAACCGGACGTTCGGCCTGCGGCGGTCGGAGATCCTCTCCGCGCAGGCGAACGGCGCGGCGCTGCTCGTGCTCGCCGGCCTGATCGTCTACGGCGCCGTGCGCCGCCTCGTCTCGCCGCCGGACGCCCGCGGGGGAGTGATGCTCGTCGTCGCGCTCGTCGGGATCGGAGTCAACCTCGTCGCGACGTGGCAGCTGGCCGGCGCGAACAGGCGCTCGCTCAACATCGAGGGGAGCTTTCAGCACCTCCTGACCGACCTCTTCGCGTTCATCGCCACGGCGATCGCAGGGGCCGTGATCCTTGCCGCCGGCTGGGTGCGGGCCGACCCGGTGGCGGCCCTGCTCGTCGCGGCGCTCATGCTGCGGGCGTCGTGGTGCCTCCTCCGCGACTCGGGCCGCGTCCTGCTCGACATCGCGCCCTCAGGGTTGCCGGTGGACGAGATCGGGACGGCGATGGCGTCGCATCCCGGGGTGGTGCAGGTGCACGACCTCCACGTCTGGGAGGTCACGACGGAGTTCCCGACGCTCTCGGCGCACGTCCTGGTCGAGCCCGGGGCGGACTGTCACGGCATCCGGCGCGAGCTGGAGGCCCTCCTGCACGACCGCTTCGGCCTCGAGCACACGACGCTTCAGGTCGAGCACGCGCCCGCCAAGCTCGTCCAGATCAGCTAATCCGGCGTGTGGGGCCCCGGCGGCGCGGGAAGCTTCGCCTCATGACTAGGTTCCCGGCGTGGCGACGGTTCCCCGGCGGCTGACCTTCGGTGCGCACGCCGACGCCTACGAGCGCGCGCGGCCGGAGTGGCCGGAGGAGGCGGCGCGTTGGCTCGTTCCCGACGGTGCGGAGCTCGTCGTCGAGCTCGGTGCCGGCACCGGGAAGCTGACGCGGGCGGTCGCGTCGCTCGGGCCGCGTGTCGTCGCGGTCGAGCCGGATCCGCGGATGCTCGCCGTGCTTCGTGGGCTCGGGCTCGAAGGAGTGGAAGGGTCGGCCGAGGCGATCCCGTTCGGCGACGGAGTGGCGGATGCCGTCGTGGCCGGCTCCAGCCTGCACTGGTTCGAGCTCGAGCTCGCGCTGCCGGAGATTCACCGCGTGTTGCGCCCGGGCGGGCGCTTCGGCTTCGCCTGGAACCATCGCGACGACCGGCACCCGGCGATCGCCGCGATGAGCGAGGCGATCTACGACGCGCAGGCGCGCACCAACGGCCCGCGCTGGCGTAGCCGCGACTGGGTGACCGAGCTGGCCGCGGCCGGCCTGTTCGGGGACGTCGAGCGGGCTCAGTTCGAGCACGTTCTCAAGTTGCCGCGGGGAGCACTGCACGACCTCCTGATGTCGTACTCCGGCGTCGCCGCCCTACCCGAGGACGCGCGCAAGCCTGTCTTCTCGAAGGTCGCAGCCCTGCTCGACGCCGACGAATCCGTGAGCGGCAACGGCACGCTCGAGCTGCCGTTCGTCGTCACCGCCTATCGCGCGACGCGAGCGGACCCTCCTCTCGAGACACGGCCTTCCAAGTAACAGACTGTCACTAAATGCCGGGGGAGCCCTGGAGTTCTCAGCGCGGACCCGTCCGGCGCGGACCACGCCCGTCAAGTAACAGACTGTTACAAGCTCAGAGCGGGACGAGCCGCGTCCCCGTCGCTTTGAAGGTCGCGTAGGCGACGCCGCCGTTCGCGAGCTCGAGTCGCGCTGCCGACGCGGCGGTGACCTCCGCCGTCAGCGGCCCGACGCGCACCCGGACACGGTTCGCGACCTCGACGATCGAGCCGACCTGGCCGCGGATGACGTTCAACGCCGAGTCGGCGTCAGGTTCGTGCGTCCGCGCCACCGACACCTCCCAGGGGTAGACGACGACGCCGACCTCTCCCTCGGCCTCGTCCGCGGAGTACAGGTCATCGCCGCTCTCGAGCCGGATCGCGGTGAGCGCTCGCTCGCGGCGGGCGCGCCCGCGTAGGAGGTTCGCGCCGGTGAACGAGGCGACGAACGCGTCGCGCGGCCGCGCCACGAGCTCGGCCGGCGTCCCGAGCTGCCGCAGCTTCCCCTCGACGAGGACGCCCACGTGGTCGGCGAGCGCGGCCGCGTCCTCGTAGTCGTGTGTCACGAGCAGCGTCGGCAGCGCGAGCTCGCGCAGCAGCTCCGAGAGCTCGTGCCGTACCTCGGTCTTCGTGTGTGCATCGAGCGCCGCGAGCGGCTCGTCGAGGAGCAGCACGCCCGGGTCTCGCGCGAGCGCGCGCGCGAGCGCCACACGCTGCCGCTCGCCGCCGGAGAGCTCCAGAGGATGCGCGGTGGCGAGGTGCCCGATCCGGAATCGCTCGAGCAACCCGTCCACATCGCGGCCGCGGGCGCCGAAGGCGACGTTCGCCCGCACGCTCAGGTGGGGGAAGAGCGCGTAGTCCTGGAAGACGAGTCCGACGCGCCGCCGGTCTGGCGGGAGGGAGAGCCGAAACGCGGTGTCGAGCCACGCCTCGCCGTCGAGTGCGACGCGTCCGCGCCGCGGCTTTGCGAGGCCCGCGACGACTCGCAACGCCGAGGTCTTGCCCGCGCCTGAGGGCCCGACGAGCGCGACGGTGCGCGAGAGCTCGAGCTCGAGCTCTAGCGCGAAGGCGCGAAGAGGAAGCGTGAAGTCGGCTTCGAGGGTTGCCATTGGAGAGCGAGCCTGAGCGCGACGAGCAGCGCGCCGCTGACGACGACGAGAAGCGCGCTCATGGCGAGCGCGGTGGTGAAGTTGGTGTTGAACTCCTGGTAGATCGCGAGGGGCAGCGTCTGCGTGACGCCCTGGAGGCTGCCGGCGAACATGATCGTGGCCCCGAACTCTCCGAGCCCGCGTGCGAAGGCGAGCGCTTCGCCGGCGGCGAGCCCGCGGCGGGAGAGGGGGAGGACGACTCGGAAGAACGTCCGCGCCGGGCCCGCGCCGAGCGTGCGGGAGGCTGCGACGAGGTTCGAGTCGACGCTCTCGAAGGTGGCAATCGCCTGGCGGATGTAGAGCGGGCTCGAGACGTACGCGACGGCGATGACGACGGCGGCCTGCGTCAGTCCCAGCTGGATCCCGAACGCGTTCAACGTGTCGCCGAGAAGCCCGAACCGGCCGAACGCGGCGATCAGTCCGATACCCGCGACGGCGGGCGGCAGGACGAGCGGTAGCTCGACGAGCACGACCGCGAGCGAGCGCCCTCGAAAGCGGCGCGTGGCAAGGAGGTACGCGGTCGGCGTGCCCAGCAGGAGCACGAATGCCTGCGCGATCGCACTCGTCTTCAGGCTGACCAAGAGCGCGTCGGTCACGACGGGGCGCGAGAGCTGCGCGACGAGGTCTGCCGGCGAGACGCGGGCGAAGATCGCGACGATCGGGAAGAGCAGGAAGCCGAGCGCGACGGTCGCGGCCGCGAACACGCCGGCGGTCCCGAGCCAGCGCCGGATCAGTGTCGAACCGGCAGGAAGCCCGCGGCGCGCAGCTTGTTCTGCGCCGGTGCGGTGAGGAGTCGCCGGACCCATGCCTTCGCCGCCCGCAGGTGCTTGCTCGACTTGACCGCCGCGGCCGCGTAGAGGACGCGCGGCTGTGCCGACTTCGGGATCCCGATCACCCCGACCTGGCCCTGGACGGTCTTCGCGTCGGTCGCGTAGACGAAGCCCGCGTCCGCCTCCCCGAGCGCCACCTGCGAGAGCACCGCCCGCACGTCCGTCTCCTGGGCCACAGCCTTGTCGACGAGGTCCGAGAGCTCGAGACGCTTCAGCACCGTGCGCGTGTAGTCGCCCACGGGCACTCCCGCCGCCGCCATCACGATCTTCAGGCCGGACCGCTCGAGGTCGTGGACGTTGTGGAGGCGCAGCGGGTTCCCGTGCGCGACCACGATCACGAGCTTGTTCGCCGTGAAGATGACGGGACGGGTGACGAGCCCCTTCCGGCGCAGCTGCCACGGCAGGCCGGTGTTGGCGGAAGCGAACACGTCGGCGGGAAGGCCCTGCTGGATCTGCGCGGCCAGCATGTTCGAGCCGCCGAAGGAGTAGCGAGCGCGAGAGTCGATGTGCGGGAAGACGTTCGTCAGCGAGGCGGCGGCGAACACGGTCAGGCGTGGTGGCTGCTTCTGCGAGCTGTCCGCGAAGGCGACCGCGGCGAGAACGGAGGAGGCGACGGCGAGGGCCGCGGCCAGCGCCGCCGCGAGCGCGCGGAGCCTCACGCCTCCACCATCACGGACGTCGATTTGACGACGGCAGTCGCGGCCATCCCCGGCTTGAGCCCGAGCTCGTCGACCGCGTCGCGAGTGACGACGGCGACGATGCGCGCCGGCTCGGTCACGGTCAGCTCGATCTGCGCCAGCAGGCCTTCGACGCGCACCTCGGTGACGGTGCCGCGCAGCCGGTTGCGCGCGCTCATGTGTCGGCCGCCGCTGCCGCGCACCCGGTCGATCTCCTTCCGGGTTACGAGTCGCCGGTTCGCGCTGTCGCGGGTCGTGCGGATTCGCCCCTCGCGATCCCAGCGGCGCAGCGTGTCGACGCTGACCCCGAGCTCCCGTGCGGCCTCGGTAGCGGTGTACGCCTGCTTCGGCATCCGTCGAGCATACACATAGGCAATGCCTAGGCGTGACTGGGGTTGCGGATCCCGACTGCGCCGATCAGGCCTCCGCAGACGAGCAGTGCGGAGACGGCTCCCATCGTCGCGTGGAAGCCGTGCACGGTCAGGTGGTCGCCGCCGCCTGCGGCCAGGATCCCGAGGATCGCGATCGCGAGGAGGCCCGCGATGCGCGCCACGGCGTTGTTCACGCCGGAGGCGACCCCGGCGTCGCCGGGGCCGGCATCGGCGAGCACCGTCGTCGTCAGGGGCGCGACGGTCATGGAGAGCCCGAGCGCGAAGACGAGCAGCGCCGGGAAGATGTCCGCCCAGTAGCTCACGTCCTGCGGCAGGCGCGTGTAGGCGAGTACGCCGAGGCCCGCGATGACCGGGCCGAGCGACATGAACAGCCGCGGGCCGTACTGCATCGACAGCCGCCCCATGCGCGGCGAGAGGAAGAACATGACGACCGTGACCGGCAGCAGCGAGATCCCGGCGCGTAGGGCCGAGAAGCCGGCGAACTCGATCAGGTACAGCGTGAGGAAGGTGGTCAGCGCCGAAAGCCCGCCGTAGACCGAGAGCGTCTCGATGTTCGTGACCGAGAAGTTGCGCAGCCGGAACAGGCGGAGCGGGAGCATCGGCATCGGCGTTCGCAACTCGTAGGCGACGAAGGCGCCGAGAATCGCGGTGCCGCCGATCAAGGCGCCGAGAATGAGCGGGTCTCCCCAGCCGAGCTGCGGCTGCTCGATGAAGCCGGCGACGAGGAGGCCGAGCCCCGCCGTGCCGAGAATCGCGCCCACGACGTCGACGCGCAGGTCCTCGCGCCGCTTCTGGTGCATCCCGCCGAGCCGCCTCAGGATGAGCAGCGTCGCGGCCGCGATCGGGATGTTGATCAGGAAGATGAGCCGCCAGCTCGAGACGTCGACCAGCCAGCCGCCGAGGGTCGGCCCGAGGATGAACGAGATCCCGGTCCAGGACGTCCACTGCCCGATCGCGTTGCCGCGCGCGGTGCCGGTGTAGGTGGCGGTGATCATGGCGAGCGAGGCGGGCGTGAGAACCGCCCCGGCCATCCCCTGAATGGCGCGGAAGACGATGAGCGCCGGCGCGTCGGGGGCGAGCGCGCAGAGGATCGATGCGCCGGCGAAGCTCGCCACTCCGATTGCGAAGACTTTCGACTCCCCGAAGATGTCGCCGAGCGAGCCGCCGACGAGGATCAGCGAGCCGAGCGTGAGCAGGTAGGCGTCGACGACCCATTGCTGCGTCGCTAGCCCTCCGCCGAGATCGGCCTGGATCGAGGGGAGCGCGACGTTGACGACCGACCCGTCGATGAAGGCCATCGACGAGCCGAGGATGCTGGCAATGAGGGTCCAGCGCGCCACGTTCGAATCCACCGGCAGCGCCGCTCCTTCCGCCGTCTCCATGCGGCGATCCTACGGGCGCCGCGGCGACCGCAGCGGGCGGCTGCTGGAGCCGCCCGCCGCTTGGAGGGGACTTAGTTGGAAGCCGAGCTGGGCTGGACGCCGAGCGTGACGGTGACCTGTTGCGTCGACCCGCCGCGCTTGACCGTGACGGTCACCTTCTCGCCGGCCTTCGCGGCCGAGACCGAGGCGGTGAGCTCGTCGGCGGACGTGATCTGCTTGCCGTCGAAGGAGGTGATGACGTCACCGACCTTCAGGCCCGCCTTCGTTGCCGGGGAACCGGCGACGACCTTCGTGATCCTGGCACCGCCCGTCACGCTTTCGATCCGGACGCCGACGAAAGCGTGCTTCACGGTGCCTCCGGCGATGAGCGTCTGGGCAGCGGTCTTCGCGGCGTCGATCGGGACCGAGAAGCCAACGCCGGCGTTGTCGTTCGAGTCGCCGGCGTTGAGGATCTGGTCGTTGATCCCGATCACGGTGTTCGTCGCGGTCTCGATCAGCGGCCCGCCGGAGTTGCCGTGGTTGATCGCGGCGTCGGTCTGGATCGCGCCGGTGATCGAGAACTCGTTGGGAGCGGTGATCGTGCGGTTCGTTGCGCTGACGATGCCCGCGGTCATCGTCTCGGGCAGGCTGAACGGGCTGCCGATTGCGACGACCGTCTGGCCCGGCTCCACGGACGACGAGCTCCCGAGCGCGAGCGGGTGGAGGTCCGACGCGGCCTTGTCGACGTGGATCACGGCTGTGTCGGTGGACTTGTCGCTACCGACAAGGGTCGCGCTCTCGGTGGAGCCGTCCTGGAACGTGACCTTGATCGACTTGGCGCCGGCCACGACGTGCTCGGCGGTGAGGATGTTGCCCTTCGTGTCGACCTCGAAGCCGGTTCCCTCGGCCTCCTCCTTCTGCGAGCCCTGGGGGTTGCCGAAGGGGAAGCCGCCGCCGGACGAGGTGCCGCTCGAGGACAGCTGGACGGTGATGTCGACGACGCCCGGCGCATCCTGCTTGTAGAGCTGCGTCAGCGAGTCGACCGACGATGTTGACGCGGCCGGCTGCGCCGGCACGACCACGGGGGACGCGCTTGGCGTCCCGGAGCCGTGGTTGTTGAGGGCGTACGCACCGGCGCCGGCTGCGGCGCCGATCACGAGCGCGACGACGAGAGGGAGTGCGCGTCGCAGGCCCTTGTTGGCTGGGCGAGGGTTCATGGGTTCTTGTTCTCCTTGCATCTGTGTCGGCCCCCAGCCTGCCCGTTCTTCCTAGGACCAAGCTGAGAGACCCGTGAGGCTTCCGTAAGAACGGTCGGTTCCTGTCTTTCGGATTGGTTGCGGAACGGCGTCGGGCCCGACGCCGGCATCTGAGGGGGAAGGCCGGTCGCCGGGCCCGCGCTCTCGGAGGGCCAGGGGTCGCGCTGGGAAACATGCTTCCGGCGCCGGGTAAGACCGGGCTGAGACGAGCCTGTGAGATCGCTAAGAGGCGTCGATCGCCGCTCGGAGCGACGCGACGAAGCCGCGCAGCTCCTCGGGACCTCCCTCCGCGACCTCGACGGCACGCGAGCCGACGACGACGCCGTCGGCCAGCTCCGCGACCGAGTGCGCGAGCTCGGGCGTCGAGATCCCGAAGCCCACGTAGACGGGGACGTCGGTGGCCGCCCGTACGCGTTCCACGAACGGCGGCAGCGCGGGCGAGAGCTCGGTGCGGGCGCCGGTGGTTCCGGTGACGGAAACGAGGTAGAGCCAGCCGTCGGTCGCCGCCGCGGCGGTCCGGATCCGTTCCTCGGTCGAGGTCGGGGCGACGAGCTGGATGCGCCGGAGCGCCGGCTGCTCCTCGACCGGGAGGTCGACGAGGATGAAGCTCGACGCGCCGCGCTCCCGCGCATCCGCTTCGAAGCGCTGATAGCCGTAGGCCTCGAGGATGGCGGCATACGTCATCGGGACGAGCGGGGTCTCGGGCAGCAGCTCGCGCGTCCGTGCGAGGACGTCGAGGCAGGCGCGTGTGCGCATTCCCCGCGAGAGCGCGCGCTCCGACGCGCGCCGGATCACCGGCCCCTCGGCGAGCGGGTCCGAGAACGGAAAGCCGAGCTCGACGATGTCGGCGCCTCCCTCGACGGCGGCGCGCGCGAGCTCGGGGGTCTCCGGCTCGGCGACCAGATAGATGACGAGCGTCTTGCTCAAGCGACGCGTAGGACGCCGATGAGGTGTTCGCCGCAGCTGCGCGAGCCGGGGTCGTATGCGAGCTTGTCCTCGAGCTCCTCGAGCAGCGCGCGGATCTCCGGCTCTTCGACCTCGAGGTGCGGGAGGACGCCAGCGGCCGCGCCTTCGACGAGCTCGCCGTGCGGAGCGAGCAGCTCCTCGAGCTCTTCCCAGAGGTACATGCGCATCGCGAGGTGGCCGTAGCCGTCGCCTTCGGGTAGGACGCCGGTGCGTGCGACCTCCAGCGACTTCCCCGGGCCGTCGCGCCGGGCGAGCTCCACGAGGATCGGGGCGTAGTGGATGACCGCGCCGGCGAGCCCCATCACGCTGACGAGGACGTGACCGCCAGGTCGGGTGACACGGACGAGCTCGGCGACGGCGAGCTCCGCCCGGTCGACGACGTAGCTGAGTGGACCACCGAAGCAGACAGTCACGTCGAACCCGTCGTCGGGGAACCGCGAGAGGTCCGTGATGTCGCCGATCACCGCCTCGACGTCGGGCACCCGCCCCCGCAGAAGCTCGAGCTGGCCGGGCGAGATGTCGAGCGCGGTCACGTGCGCTCCGAGCCGCAGCATCTCCAGCGTGAACCGCCCAGGCCCGGAACCGGCGTCGAGCACCCGGTCGCCCGGGCGGACGTAGCCCTCGAGGATCCGGATGTGCGTCGTCAGGCTCGGGCCGGGCGTCCGCCCGTCCTCGAAGCGAGTCCACTCGCGCTCGCCGTACTCGTCGAAGAACTCGGCCGTCCGCGCGGGATCCCACGTGCTCACAGGCGCTCCAGCACCTCCGCGAGGTCCTTGTCGCCGCGCCCCGAGAGGCCGACGAGGATCAGCTCGGCGTCGAGATCGCGTGCGCGGGCGAGCGCGTGCGCCGGCTCGAGCGCCGGGAGGATGCCTTCGGTACGGGCGAGATCCTGGAATGCCGCGAGTGCCTCCTCGTCGGTCGCGACGCGGTACTCCGCCCGCCCGGTGTCGCGGAGGAACGCGTGCTCCGGGCCGACGCCCGGATAGTCGAGTCCCGCCGAGATCGAGTGCGCGTCGGCGATCTGGCCGTCCTCGTCGGCGAGGACGGAGGAGCGCGCGCCGTGGAGCACGGCGGGCCGGCCGCTGCCGAGCGAAGCCGCACCCGCGGCCTCGACCCCGACCAGCCGCACGTCCTCGTCGGCGACGAAGCCGTGGAAGATCCCGATCGCATTCGAGCCGCCGCCGACGCAGGCGACGACCGCCTCGGGGAGCCGCTGCTCGACCGCGAGCATTTGCTCGCGCGCTTCGCGGCCGATCACCGACTGCAGCTCGGCCACGAGCTCGGGATACGGCGCGGGGCCGACGCAGGAGCCGATCAGGTAGTGGGTCGTCTCGACGTTCGTGATCCAGTCGCGGATCGCCTCGCTCGTCGCTTCCTTCAACGTCTTCGTGCCGAAGTCGACGCCGCGCACCTCGGCCCCGAGCAGCCCCATCCGCTCGACGTTGGGTCGCTGGCGGCGCATGTCTTCCTCGCCCATGTAGACGACGCACTCGAAGCCGAAGCGGGCGCAGACCGTCGCCGTGGCGACGCCGTGCTGCCCGGCGCCCGTCTCCGCCACGATCCGCTGCTTCCCGAGCCGCCGCGCGAGCACCGCCTGGCCGAGCGCGTTGTTGAGCTTGTGCGCGCCGGTGTGGAGGAGGTCCTCGCGCTTGAGGTAGATGCGCCTCCCGGGTGCGAAGCGCTCGGCGAGCGTGAGCGGAGTCGGCCGCCCCGCGTATGTCGTGAGCAGGTGGTGGAGCTCGGCGCGGAAGGAGTCGTCGGCGAGCGCCTCACGCCAGCCGCGATCCAGCTCGTCGAGCGCCGGAACGAGCGTCTCGGGGACGTAGCGGCCGCCGTAGTCGCCGAAGTCGCTCATGACCGCGCCTCCCGCACGAATGCCTGCACCTTCTCGTGGTCCTTGACCCCGGGAGCCGACTCGAGCCGCGAGGCGGCGTCAACCGCCCACGGATGGACGGCGCGGATTGCGGCGCGCACGTTGTCCAGGCCGAGCCTTCCGGCGAGCACGAGGCGGTCGCCGTCGGCGCGCGCGTTCTGCCAGTGATCGGGATCCTCGCTTTCCCAGGGCAGGTCGGCGACGTGCGCCACGGGCTCGCCGTCGCGGAGGAGCACGGCATTGCGCCCCCGCACAGTTCCTTCCTCGCGCTCGTAGAGCTGGACGAGGTCCGCGCCCTGCTCCTCGGGCTCGCCGACGAAGACGGCGACGCTTAGCGCGGTCTCTGGGACGTCGAGAACAGCGGGCGCCTGGCGCGGCGAGCCCTCCGCGAAGATGAAGCCGCAGAGGTCGGCTCCAGCCTCGACGGCGGTGTCGACGTCCTCCTGCCGCGTCAGCCCGCAGACCTTGACGAGCGGCCTCGAGAGCAGCTCGCGGAGCTTTTCGCCCGGGTCCGCCGCGCGCATGAGCGACGTGCCGACGAGGACGGCGTTCGCGCCGGCTAGTTCGGCCGCGGCCGCCTGCGCCCGCATGTGAACGCCACTCTCCGCCACGACGACGTGGTCGCGGGCCGCCTTCGCCACCAGCCCGAGCTGCGCGGCGCGGTCGATCCGGAAGGTGCCGAGGTCGCGCGCGTTGACCCCGATCACCCCGGCAGCGAGGCGGGTGGCGCGCTCGAGCTCGTCCTCGTCGTGGGCCTCGACGAGCGTGTCGAGGCCGAGCTCGTCCGCGGCGCGCATGAGCTGCGTTGCCGCGTCGTCGTCGAGGTCGCGGAGGATGAGCAGCGCCGCGTCGGCGCCTGCCTCCCGCACCCCGCGCAGGTGCTCCTCCGTCGAGAAGAAGCCCTTCGCGAGCAAGGGTAGTCCGATACTCGCGCGTGCCGCCCGCAGGTCGTCGAGCGAGCCCGCAAACGCCTCGTCCACGAGGACAGAGACGGCGCGTGCTCCTCCGGCCTCGTAGGCGGGGACGACGTCCTCGACCCGCGCTCCGGGGCTGATGTCGCCCGCCGAGGGCGAGTGGCGCTTGAACTCGGCGATCGCGCCGAAGCCGGGCTGCGAGAGGGCTTCGGCGAATCTCATCGGTGACTGAACTCCACGAGCTCGTCGAGCCGCGCCGCGGCCGCGCCGGAGTCGATCGCCTCGCGTGCCGCGGCGATTCCCTCCTGCAGGCTCTCGGCATGCCCTGCGGCGGCGATCCCGCCGGCCGCGTTGAGGATCACGGCCGAGCGATGGCCGCCGTCCGCGCCGGCGAGCACGTCCCGAAGGGCCGCGGCGTTAGTAGCCGGATCACCGCCGCGGAGCTCCTCCGGGTCGCAGCGATCGATGCCGAGCTCGAGTGGGTCGAGCTCGTACTCGCGGACGCTGCCGGCCGCGACCTCGTAGACGAGGTTCGGCCCACAGGGGGAGAGCTCGTCGATGCCGCCGGCACCGTGGACGACGTATGCGCGCGTCGTCTCGAGCTGGACGAGCGCGTCGGCGAGCGTTGACGCGAGCTCCGGCGAGTAGACGCCGAGCACCAGGGCGCGCGCGCCCGCCGGGTTCGTCAAGGGGCCGAGCACGTTGAAGACGGTACGCGTCGCGAGCTCGCGCCGGACGGGCGCCGCGTGGCGCATGGCCGGGTGGTGCGCCTGCGCGAAGAGGAAGCCGAATCCGAGCTCGTCGATCGAGCGCTCGATCCGTTCCGGCGGCAGCTCCAGCTCGAAGCCGAGCGCCTCGAGCACGTCCGCCGCCCCGGTCTGCGACGAAGCGGCGCGGTTGCCGTGCTTCGCGACCCCGACCCCTGCGGCCGCGGCGACGAGCGCGGCGGCGGTCGAGATGTTGTACGTGTTGGCGCCGTCGCCGCCGGTGCCCACGACGTCGACGAGATCGCTGCGGGTGGGACTGACGTGGAGGACGTGCTCGCGCATCGCCTCGGCGCAGCCGGCGATCTCGTCCGCCGTCTCGCCCTTCGCGCGCAGCGCGACGAGGAAGCCGGCGATCTGCACCGGCGTTGCGTCGCCGTCCATGATCACGGCCATCGTCCCGCGGGCCTCGTCGCGGGAGAGGTCGTGGCCGTCGAGCAGTCTGGCGAGCGACTGCTGAATCACAGCTTCCCCTCGAGGAAGTTACGTGCGAGCGCCGGCCCGTCCGGCGTCAGCACCGACTCGGGATGGAACTGGACGCCGACCGCGGGAAGCTCGCGGTGCCGCACCGCCATCACCTCGCCGTCGTCCGCGAACGCCGTCGGCTCGAGCGCGTCCGGCAGCCGCGTCGCGGCGAGCGAGTGGTAGCGCCCGGCCTCGAACGGATCCGGGAGACCTGTGAAGAGCCCGCTCCCGTCGTGCCGCACCGGGCTCGCCTTGCCGTGGACGAGCTCGCGCGCGTAGCCGACCTCGCCGCCGCAGACCTCGACGAGCGCCTGGTGGCCGAGGCAGACGCCGAGCGTCGGGGTCGTCGGCAGCAGCCGTTCCACGATGGCCGGTGTGGCGCCCGCCGCGGCCGGCCGACCGGGTCCGGGCGAGACGACGAGGTGGGAGGGAGCGAGCCGCTCCGCCTCGTCGGCGTCGAGCTCGTCGTTGCGCCGCACCACGACGTCGGCGCCCAGCGCGCCGAACAGGTGCGCGAGGTTCCACGAGAACGAGTCGTAGTTGTCGATGAGAAGGATCACGGCGCCGCGTCCTGCTCCGACTCTGCCAGGTCGATTGCGGTCTCGAGCGCGCGCAGCTTGGCGAGGCACTCCTCGTGCTCGGCAGCGGGATCCGAGT
>DASXOM010000176.1:0-24272 GCA_036494245.1 Gaiellaceae bacterium | reverse complement strand
TAGGCGACCATCGCATCAAGGCCGGCTTCGACCGGCTCCTGGCAACGGCGCTCTCCATGAACGGAGGCGGGCGGTACAGGAGGGTGCGCTGGAACGAGCTCGTAGCTGTCCAGAATCCTCAGAGACTGCACGCCAGACAAGGCCTCTAAGGCAAAAGAGGCCCGGAAGATACAGTCCGAGCTGCATGGCGACATGCAGAGCCAGGCAGAAATGCCCTGGCCCACGAGCGCGATTTGGCGCTCGCGGTAACAATCTGTCGGTCCCTATCCACCATGGGCGCTGGAGCTTTGAGAGGAGTCGTCTCTAGTACGAGAGGACCGAGACGAACGGACCGCTGGTGTATCAGTCGTCGTGCCAACGGCGCTGCTGATTAGCCACGTCTGGACGGGATAACCGCTGAAAGCATCTAAGCGGGAAGCCCACCTCGAGATGAGAGCTCCCATCCCCTAGAGGGAGTAAGGGCGGTCGGAGACTACGACCTTGATAGGCCGGCGGTGCAAACGCAGCAATGCGCTCAGCTGACCGGTACTAATTGCCCGAGGTCTTGATTTGAACTTCGGTTTAGAGTCGCTATGGAGTTTTGAGGGTGATACGCAGCCTCATATAGGCGCGTGCCCTTGACAGTTCGGTGGTCATACCGGCGGGGAAACACCTCTTCCCATTCCGAACAGAGAAGTTAAGCCTGCCAGGGCCGATGGTACTCGGAGGGCAACCTCCCGGGAGAGTAGGTCGCCGCCGATTATTTGCCGAAAATGAGCCGCTCACGCGGCTCTTTTTCGTTCCGGAGTCAGGCGGCCGCTTCGCTCTGGACGCGATCGCGCCAGATGGGGTCGAGCTCCCGGAGCCGGCGCACGCGTTCGGCGACCGGCGGGTGTGTGACGAACAGCGCGGCCAGCCCATGCTCTGCGAAGGGGTTGATCGTGAGCATCGGCTCGGAGGCCGGGCTGCCCTCGAACTCGACGAGCTCGGCCGCCTGCTCCAGCCGGAGCAGCGCGTCGGCGAGGCCGTGCGGCGACTCGCAGAGCTTCGCCGCGTAGCGGTCGGCCGAGAACTCGCGCTTCGGCGACACGAGCAGGTGGACGCATGCCGACGCGATCGGCCCGAGGACGAAGAGGAGCGCCCGTTCGAACCAGCCGCCGATCCTGCTCGTCTCGAGCAACACCGCGGCCGCAACGACGGCGGCGGTCTGAACCTGCACGTCGTGGAGCCGCACGTGCGCGATCTCGTGCGCGAGCACACCCTCGAGCTCGGCCGGCGCGCAGGCGGCAACGCAGCCGGTGCTCAGAGCGAGAGAGGAGCTGCGAACGCCGCGCCCGGTGGCCGCGGCGATCGGCAGCCCGTCCGGAATCAGGTAGAGGCGAGGCTTCGCGATCCCGGCGCGAGCGGCAAGCCGCTCTACTGTCGAGTGGAGGAGCGGTGCCTCGCCAATCGGCAGCTCGCGCGCCCCGATCATCCCGAACGCGACGCGGTCGAACGTCCAGTACGCGCCGGCAGCAAGGAGGAGCGCGCAGAAGACGAAGATCGAGAGCCCGCGCACCCCGTCGAGCAGCCAGCCCACCAGGGCGAAGACGCCGGTGAGCGCCAGCACCAGCAGCCAGGATTTGAGGATGTTGCGGGCCGCGAGGAGCAAGCAGGCTCCCTAGCGATCTTCGCCGCCGTCTTCCTGCCCGTCGTCCTCGAGCAGGCCGCGCGGCGGCCAATCCTCATTTTGCGGTGCATCGCAGCGGCTCGAGCAGTGGAGCGACGCGATGTTCTGGAGCGGCACGAGGATGTGCCCGTTCAGCTCGATGTGCGCCACCTCATCGACGTAGCAGTACGCGGTCAGCACGCCTTCCTGGTACTCGCCGCCGAAGAGCGCGACCTCGACCTGCTCGCCCTTGTACTTGCTCGTGTAGTCCTCCACCGCCCGGAGCGTAGCCACTGCCGCTTGATCAAGCGGTGCGTCCCCCCCTTCTTAGCGCGGGTACACGTCTACGCTGACGTAGCCCGTGCCCTGACCCTTCAGCGTGGCAGCCACCGAGACGTGGCACACATCCTGTCCGCCGGCGATGTGCCAGAGCATGTTCCGAGTCCCGTCCGTGTGGAAGCTGCGGCTGAGCTTGGAGACGGTCGTCCCCTTTAGACACCGGGTCGTCGTGGTGACGTTGGCCGTGCCGATGTAGAGGATGATCTTCTTCGGCTGGTTGGCCCGGACGCTGAAAGTCGCTCGCGGACTCTGCGCATTGAGGTAAACCGACTTGGCGGTATACGCGCCAGAGGCCGAAGCCGCAGCCGCGATGACTCCTGCCGCAAGCAAAGCTACGAGGAACGGGATTCTCTTCATGCCTCTCAGGGTACCGCGGGCGATCCGGAAATCGGCCGATTTCACTAACGGCTCACCAACGAGCATGTGTCAGGACGTTCGCGTGCTCCAGTAGCGCTCGGCTTCGGCCTCCATGCGCTCCAGTCGCTCGTAATAGTCCGGGAACTCCTTCATGTGCGCGAGCGCGATCTTCCCCGTCACGATCGGGTCGTCGTGCGTGACGTCGGTCTGCGGGTCGTGGGATCCGTGCTCGAACTCCACGTCCATTCCGAGCCGGAACTGCTCGAGGTCGAAGCGACTCCAGTCGATTCCGATCTCGTGGCCGACCTGTCGAGCCTCCTCGCTGGTGGTGCGCCTGGTTTCGGTCATCTCTCGCCTCCTCGGGTGGACCATGCCACGCGGGCTCATGGCTCGCTCACCCGCTCTGGTAACAGTGAGCACCATGAATCCCGACGGAAACAAGCGTCTCACAGCGGCAGTGGGAGTGCTCCTGCTCGCTCCTATCGTCGTCGAGATTGCCACTGTCCTGCTCGGCGTGCACACGTTCATGTCGTGGCACGTCTTCGTCGGGCTCGCCCTGATCCCGCTCGTTGTCGTGAAGCTCGCGAGCACCGGCTGGCGCTTCGGCCGGTACTACACGCGCAGCCGCGCCTATATGGCGCACGGGCCGCCCCAGATGGTGATGCGCCTGCTCGCGCCGCTCTTCGTCGTGGCTACTGTCGTCCTGTTCGGCAGCGGAGTGGCGATCGGCCTTCTGCACGGGCATGCACTCCAGATCGCCCGCCGGCTCCATGGCCCGGCGTCCGTGATCTGGCTCCTGCTCCTCGGGCTGCACGTGCTCGTCTATCTGGGACGGGCGTTGAGGGACACGGCGGACGACGTCCGGCCCGCCGATCCGACACCCGTACGAGGGAAGGCGGCCCGTAGATACGCACTGGCGACCGCAGTCGTCTGCGGCCTGGTGCTAGGCGCCGCGCTCGTGCCCGCCCAGCATCGGTGGGTCAACATCCGGCACGACCACAACGACCGCGAGGGTCAGTCTGCGGCGCGGAACCGGCCGTCCTCGCACACGCAGAGCCAGCGGCCGCAGTTCTCGACGACCGGCAACGCCACCCCCGTGGCGGCCGTCTGGACGCGTCGCATCGACCCGCCGTGAGTGACCACGAGGACGCGTCCGTCGCCCGGATGGCTCTCTGCGATCCGTCGTAGCGCCCGCAGCATGCGCTCCTGATGCGCCCCGGTCGGCTCGCCAACGAACTCCACTCGGTCGCGCTCGACCGCGGACAGGCCTTCCCACGTTCCCCAGTCCTTCTCGCGCAGATCGGGCTCCAGCGCGATCGGCAGCCCGAGCCGCTCGCCGACGATCTCCGCGGTCTCGCGCGCCCGCGCCAGGTCGCTGGAGTAGATCGCCTCGAGCTCCTCGCCCTCGAACTCCTCTGCGAGCCCGCGGGCCTGACGCCGCCCGTAGTCGCTCAGCGGCCGGTCGGTGTGGCCCTGGAGGCGTCCCTCGGCGTTCCAGTCGGTCTCGCCGTGGCGAACCAGCAGCAAAGTCGTCATGGCGGACTACGCTAGCCAGCCATGGACCTCGGGCTCGCGGACAGCGTTTGTCTCATCACCGGCTCCACCGGCGGGATCGGGCTCGAGACGGCGAAGGTGTTACAGGCCGAGGGAGCGACGGTGGTGACGACCGGCCGCAGCGGCGGCGACGTGCGCGCCGACCTCTCGCAGCCGGGCGAGCCTGCGCGCGTCGTGCAGGAGACGATCCAGCGTCACGGGCGTCTCGACGTGCTCGTGAACAACGTCGGCTACAGCGAGATCCGGAAGCTCGAGGACGTCACGGACGAGATCTGGCAGGCCTCGTTCGAGCTCAACCTGCTCAGCGCCGTCCGCGCCACGCGGGCCGCGCTACCGAGTATGCGCGAGCGGGGCTCCGGGACGATCGTCAACGTCTCCTCGACCGCAGCGAAGCGCCCGTCGACCGGCATGCCGGATTACTCGGTGATGAAGGCGGCGCTCCTGTCGTTCTCGCGGCTGGTCGCGGACCTGTACGCGAAGGACGGGATCCGCTGCAATGCCGTCACGCCAGGCCCGACGGCAACGGAGGCCTGGCTCGGCGAGGGGGGCCTCGCCGACCAGCAAGGCGAGCGCGACGAGGTGCTCGCCAAGGTCGCTGCCGGGCGTCCGCTCGGCCGACTCGCAGAGCCCGAGGAGATCGCCGCCGTGATCGCGTTCCTCTGCTCGCCGCGGGCGAGCTACGTCACCGGCGCCGCCTGGAGCGCCGACGGCGGCACCGTCCCGATCATCCTCTAGGCGCGGACAGGGGCGCGGGCTAGGCTGGCCGAACGATGCCGGAGATCGCCGGACAGGTAGCGGACGGGTTCGCCGACGCGGTTCGCGAGCACGAGGAGCAGTGGCTCTCGCCGCTCGCCGTGCGCTCGTACGAGACGCGTGGGCGCGAGGCTCCCGAGGAGGAGTGTCGCCTGCGCACCCCGTTCCAGCGCGATCGCGACCGGATCGTCCACTCGAAGGCCTTCCGCCGTCTGCGTCACAAGACGCAGGTGTTCGTCGATCCCGAGGGCGATCACTTCCGCACTCGGCTCACACACACGTTGGAGGCGGCCGGGATCGCACGCGGGGTCGCGCGCGCGCTGCGCCTGAACGAGGATCTCACCGAGGCGATCGCGGTCGGGCACGACGTGGGCCACCCACCGTTCGGCCACGCCGGCGAGCAGGCGCTCGACGAGCTGCTGCGCGAGCGCGGCCTCGGCGGCTTTCGCCACAACGAGCACTCACTGCGCGTCGTCGAGCGGCTCGAGCGCGACGGCCGCGGGCTCAACCTGACGTGGGAGGTACGCGACGGGATCCTCAAGCACACCGGTCCGGAGGAGCCCGAGACGCTCGAGGGCCGGATCGTCCGGCTCGTCGACCGGTTCGCCTACATCAACCACGACATCGACGATGCCGTCCGGGCCGGGAATCTCGATCCGGCTGACCTGCCGGCCGAGCCGATCGCACTGCTCGGCGACACGGGCTCGCGCCGCATCGACACGCTGGTACATGACGTGGTCGAGAACTCCGCACGCGCCGGCGACATCGTTCAGAGCGACGCGATCGGAGAGGCGATGCTCGCGCTGCGCAGCTTCATGTTCGAGCGCGTGTATCACACGCAAGACCACGGCCCAGCCCGAGCCGCGGTGCGGCGGATCTTCGAGGAGCTCGTCGGCGAGCGTGGGATGGACGCCGACGAAGCGACCGACTACCTCGCCGGGATGACCGACCGCTTCGCGCTCAGCTATGCGGCGGAGTTGGACTAGTGACGCGGATCAAGGACGAGTCGGTCGAGCGCGTCAAGGCGACGATGGAGATCCTCCCGCTGGTGGAGGATGTCGTGCGCCTCCGCAAGGCGGGCAGCACGTACAAAGGCCTTTGCCCCTTCCACTCCGAGCGGACGCCGAGCTTCACCGTCAGTCCCGGACGCGGCACCTTCAAGTGCTTCGGCTGCGGCGAGGGCGGCGACGCGATCACCTTCGTCGAGAAGACCGAGAACGTCGACTTCGTCGGTGCGATCGAGCTGCTCGCCCGGCGATTCGGCGTCGAGCTCGAGTACGAGGAGGCGTCGCCCGAGCAGGAGCAGAAGCGGAAGCGTGAGGACAGGCTCCGCGCATTGCTCGAGCGGGCGACCGAGTTCTACTCGCGAGTGCTCTGGGAGTCCGAGGCCGGTGCCGGCGCGCGAGAGTACCTCGCCTCCCGTGAGCTCGGCGAGGAGATCTGCCGCGAGTTCCGGCTCGGTTATGCGCCGGGTGGGGCGAGGCTCGCCTCGCGCGCGCAACGAGAGGGCTATACCTACGACGAGCTGCGGGCGGTCGGGCTCGCCAACAGCCGCGGCAACGACTACTTCAACCGGCGCATCGTCTTCCCACTGGCCGACGCGCGCGGCCGCGTACGCGGCTTCCAGGCGCGGAAGCTCCATGACGACGACCCGCTGCAGGCGAAGTACGTCAACTCGCCGGAGGGCGAGCTGTTCCGGAAGGGCGATCTGCTCTACGGGCTCGACACCGCGCGGCAGGCGATCGCCCGCGAGGACCGGGCGGTCGTCGTCGAGGGGAACACCGACGTGCTCGCGTTGCGCCAAGCCGGGTTTGCACCGGTTGTCGCCTCGATGGGGACGGCGCTCACGGAAGCCCAGCTGCGCGAGCTCGCCCGGCTGACGAAGCGCCTCTTCCTCTGCTTCGACGCCGACGCCGCCGGGCAGGACGCGACGCTGCGCGGGATGGAGCTCGCGGTCGCGCAGGGTTTCGACGTGAAGATCGTTGCGCTCCAGCCCGGAACGGACCCCGCCGACGATCCCGGTGCGTTCGAGCGGCAGCTAGCCAACCCGGTCAGCTATCCGGTGCATCGCGTGCGTCTGCTGCACGGGAAGGCGCCCGACCGTAAAGCAGCGTTCACCGCGATTGAGACCTTCCTGCGGGCGCAGCCGGATTCCCCTGAGCATCTGGAGGCGCGGCGTCTCGCCACCGACCTTCTCGACCTACCGCCTGAGACGCAGGCGGCCCTTGCGCCTCGCACCCGGTCGAGTGCCGTGGGGGTCATCTCGCCGAAGCTCCTCGATGCGGGCGACCGGCTCGAGCGCAGCACCCTGGCGGGCGTCGCGGGTCACGAGTCTCTGCTGCCGGACCTCGAGCTGCTGGGACCGGAGCACTTCGACGCGGAGCTTCACCGGCGGGCGCGGGCGTACCTGCTCGGTCAGGAGACGGCCGACGCCGAGCTGACGGCGTTGCTCGCCGAGCTCTACGCGCTCGAGGACGAGGAGGAGATCACGCTCGAGACCGCAACGCAACTGCTCCTGCGGCTGCGCGAACGGAGGCTCGAGCGCGAGCTCGCGAACGCCGACGGCGAGCACCTCGTCGAGCTCCAGCAGACGCTCGCGAAGCTCCGTGACGAGATCAGAGCCTTCGCGTGACGCTGGCTACAATGGCCGCCGCCGATCCCCGGTAGCTCAATTGGCAGAGCATCCGGCTGTTAACCGGAGGGTTGTTGGTTCGAGTCCAACCCGGGGAGTTCTTCGCCGCGCCGATAGTCTCCGCCCTCGTGCCCGACCTTCGCTCCCGCTTCGACGAGCTCCTGCGGCGCCTCGGCGAGATCTCCGACCTCCAGCGCGCCGGCGGCCTGCTTGCCTGGGACCAGGAAACGGGAATGCCGCCGCTCGGCGCGCCCGCGCGGGCCGAGCAGCTCGCGACGGTGGCCAGACTCGCGCACGATCGTGCCACGGCGCCCGAGCTCGGCTCGCTCGTCGAGGAGTTGCGCGAGCTCGAAGAAACCTCCGAGCGGGAGTCGTTCGAAGCGAGTGTGGTGCGCGTCGCGCGCCGCGACTACGAGAAGAAGCGCGGCGTGCCGAGTGACCTGCGGGCCGAGATGACCCGGGCCGGATCGCTCGGCTACACGGCCTGGCTCGAGGCGCGCGCTGCCGCCGACTACGAGATCTTCCGCCCGCACCTCGAGCGCCGAATCGTCCTTGCCCAGGAGTACGTGGCGTGTCACGAGCCGTTCGACGACCCCTACGACCCGCTACTCGACGACCACGAGCGAGGCATGCGAACAGCGGACGTCGCAGCGGTCTTCGCCCAGCTGAAGGACGAGCTGGTGCCGCTCGTCGCCGGCATCGAGGAGCCAGTCGACGACTCGTGCCTCCACGGCGACTTTCCGCCGAAGCGACAGCGGGAGTTCTCGCTCGAGGTGCTGTCGCGCTGGGGAATGGACGACCAGGCGTGGCGGCTCGACGACACCGTCCACCCGTTCGCCATGGGCATGTCGGAGTCGGACATCCGTCTGACGACGCGCTTCGACCGGGACAACCTGGGCGGGCTCCTCTCGTGCCTGCACGAGTTCGGGCACGGCATCTACGAGCGCCAGGTTGACGCGAGGTATCTCCGCACGCCGCTGCAGGAAGGAACCTCGTCGGGCTTCCACGAGTCGCAGAGTCGGCTGTGGGAGAACGTCGTGGGGCGTGGCCTCTCGACGTGGCGCTTCTTCTACCCGCGACTCCAGGAAACGTTCCCCGAAAAGCTCGGGGCCGTTCCGCTCGACGAGTTCCACCGTGCGCTCAACCGCGTCGCGCCGGGCCCGATCCGCGTGGACGCCGACGAGGTCACCTACTCGCTCCACATCGTCCTGCGCTTCGAGCTGGAACGGGAGATGCTCGCGGGGACGTTGACTCCATCCGACCTGCCGGACGCGTTCGACGCGAAGCTTCGCGAGTACCTGGGAATCGAGCCTACGAACGTCCTCGAGGGTGTGCTGCAGGACGTCCACTGGTCGGATTCCAACTTCGGCTACTTCCCGACGTACGCGCTCGGGAACGTCATCTCGATCCAGCTGTGGGAGCGCGCGACAGGAGAGCTCGGCGATCTCGACCACGAGTTCGAGCGAGGCGAGTTCGACTCGCTGCGCGAGTGGTTGCGAGAGCACGTTCACCACTGGGGTCGCGTGTTCGAGCCGGCGGAGCTACTCGAGCGTGTCGTGGGCGGACCGCTCGACGCCGAGCCCTACCTCGCATATCTCCGCGGCAAGGTCGAGGCTCTCGACTCGGCCTGAGTTCCGGGACGGCAGCGCTGCGCTAGACTCGCGGCGTGGGCTGGCTGTACATCGCCTTGCTCGCGGTCGCTGTCGTGCTGGTCGCGGCCGCCGAGTGGCCGCGGCTCGGTGAGCGGTTCGGCGTCGACTCGCGTCGGCGTCGGCAGCGTGCCAGGAGGAAGGCGAGCCTTCGCGTCGTTCATGACGACGAGGCAGACGAGTTTGCAGCGAGCGTCGAGCGGGATCTCGCCAACCTGCCGACGATCGACGACCGCGAACGCCGCTCGCGCTAGGAGGGCTTGGCGGAAGGCCGCTCGTCGTCGGCGTGCGATGGTCGTTCGCTGACAAGGACGCAGGGAGCTTGAATAGCAGCGCTATTCGGGCGACTGAGGACGCCGCTCAGCGGGCGAGCAGCGTGCGCCGGCGGCTCAGCCTGCTTTTCGCCAAGCCCTCCTAGAGCCTCAGCTGAACGGCGAGCCCGCGTCGGCGTGATTTTTCAGCCACGCCGTCCGTAGCTCTCGAGTCCGTCGTTCCAGTCCCTTGATCAGCCGGCGGGCTTCCTGCAGCTCATGTGAGAGAGCCTCGACCCGGCGTACCTCGGCCGCGATCTCGGCGAGCGGGCTGGCCGGATCGGCGTTCAGCTCGGTGAGCCGCAGCTCCGCGGCGCGTTGGTGTGCCTCCGTCGCCCGCAGCCAGCCACCGGCTTCGTCGTCCAGCGCGCGCAGCTCGGCCTCGGTCGCCACGTCGCCCGCGACGACCTGACGCAGGCGTGTCGCAAGTGCGAGATCGAGCTTTTCAGGCAAAGCACTCACCGGGCGGCCGGAGCCTGACAGATCTAGGAGGGTTTGGCGGAAGGCCGCTTGTCGTCGGCGTGCGATGGTCGTTCGCTGACAAGGACGCAGGGAGCGTGAATAGCAGCGCTATTCGCGCGACTGAGGACGCCGCTCAGCGGGCGAGCAGCGTGCGCCGACGGCTCAGCCTGCTTTTCGCCAAACCCTCCTAATAACCCCGGAGCGTCACCGTGGTGTGGAGGACGCGCGTGTTCGGCAGCACCGGGCCGACGTCCTCCATGTTCTTCGTCTCCTGGTAATCCGACGCCCTGACGGTCACTGTCTCCTTACCGGGGTGGAGGCCCTTGGTCCGCAGCAGGAGCTCGCCGTCGGCATACCTCAGGCGGACCGATTTCCCGCCGACCTTTGCGTGGAGGGAGCGCGGGTCGACCCCGGAGCCGGAGTCGTGTACGGAGACACGGATCGGCCGTCCGATCTTGCCCTTGTGGTCGAGGAGCCGGATCGACGGCGGTGACGTGTCGTTGACCCAGAAGCGGAATGCGAAGGCGCCCGGCTTCGCGCCCGTCGGCGTGTCGAAGACGAACTCGTACGTGCCGGGATCGGGCAGCACGGCTCCAACGACCGGCTCGGCCTGGTCGAAGCCCTGATACGGGTTCAGGCTCGCCGGAATCCCGGTATAGCCGACGACGCGGTTCTCATCGTTGCCGGCGACGAGCCGCGGCGAGACCTTCATTCCCGGCGCGCGGTGCACGATCACGATCCCGAAGTTCGCGACCTGCCGCCGCAGGGTGAACCGGAACACCTGCTCCGGCCCTCCGAGCCGGGTCGGAACTCCGAGAGCGACGGGGTCACGCTGCGGATAGCGGTAGGAGGAGACGCGCGACGCCTTCCCGGCGGTGTCGCCGTGGTAGAGGCCCGGCCCCCGCAGGGTCCGGTGGGGATCGAGGTGCAGCCTCGGCACCTCCACGTGGAACCAGAAAGCGACCCTTCGGACGTCGGAACCGCGCGTCAAGACGACAAAACCGGTGCCGTTGCCGGCTGCGGCCGTCCGCGAGACCGTGAGTCGCAGAGTCGCCGCGGCTCCTGCCACGAGCGTCTTCGCCTGTGGCTCGAGCCTGGCACCGCGCGGCATCGACTGCGCGTGGATCGAGACATGCCAGGGCGTGCTCCCACCACCGGCGTCGGTGGTCGAGAAGTGCTTCGTACCCGAGAACCCGCACCGGACGAGACCCCAGCCGAGCGAGGTCGGGTTCGTGAAGATCAACGGCTCGTCGGCACGAAGGAGGTCGATCCTGCCGCCTCCCTCGCGCAGCACCGAGACCTCGCCGGAGTGGCCGGTGGGATGCACCTCGTCTCCCGTCGAGGCGAGGGCCGACTTCACCTGCTCCACCGTCCAGGTCGGATGGCGCTGGAGGAGAAGCGCCGCGCCGCCCGCGACGTGGGGCGTAGCCATGCTCGTGCCGTCCAGCGGCTCGTAGGCGTGCGCGGGAACCGACGATAGAACGTCCACACCGGGCGCCGTCACATCGGGCTTCGTCTGGAGCGACACGGGCGTCGGCCCCGCGGACGAAAAGTCGGCGATGTGATCGGGCCGCGTTCCGTCGCCGTTGCCCATGGTCGAGGCGGCGACCGTGATCGCGGCCGGAGCGTTGCCCGGGGAACCGATCGTCCCGAGCCCGCCGAATTCGTAGTCGTTGCCGGCGGCGACGACCGGTACGACTCCCGCTGCCGCGGCGTTGTCGAGCGCCTTCACGACGATGTCGCGGTTCGGCTGCACCTCGGGCTCGCCGATGGAGAGATTGATGACGTTCATCCCGTCCGCGACAGCCTGGTCGATCGCCTTGGCGATCTCCGGCGAGTTGCCGTCGAGGCCAAAGTCCGCCGTCGGCACTGTCAGCGCCTTGTAGTTGCCGAGATACGCCTTAGGCGCAACGCCCGAGATGGGGGCGAGGCCACCGGCCTGGGTCGGCGTGTCGAAGTCTCCTGCCGCAATCCCGGCGACGTGAGTCGCATGCATGGAGAAGTCGGGGTCGAACGGGCGGGCCGCGAACTTCCAGTGGGTGGACGGCGAGGGGAAGGCGCGCGCGACGATGACCTTCGGCGTGGTGTAGGCCGTGTCTCCCTTCGGGAAGCCGGCCGGGTACGAGAGGCCGGACGGGTCGAAGTACGGATGCGCCTGGTCGATGCCGTCGTCGACGAGCCCGATCTTGACGCCCTGCCCCGCAGTGGCGAGGGACTGACCCCAGAGCGCCGTTGCGCCGATCAGGGCAGGTCCCGGGTTCGCAGTGGCGGCTGAGGGGGATCGGGAAACGTCGCGCAGCGTGTGGTACGTGACGCTCGGCCAAACGGTCGCGCCCGGCAGCTCGCGCAGGCGCGCCAGATCGGACGCGGGGAGGACGACCGAGACGCCGTCGAGCGCGACGCCGTAGTGCCAGCGGATGGCGGCCGCCGGAATCGCCACGGCGAGCCGCGCTGCGAGCGTGCGCTGGCTCGCCGCCAGGGTGCGGAGGTAGGAGACCGCCGCGGGCGTGCGCGCCGCAAGCGCGTGCCGCCGTAGCGCCGTGGCTGCGAGCGTTCGGCTGTGGGCGACCGCCATCGCGAGCGACGGTCGCGGGAGCGTCACGACGACCTCGACGAGCCTCGCCGAGGAAGGCGACGATGCGGCCGAGCTTCCACCCGCGAGCAGCGCAAACGCGGCTGCGAGGGCGAGCGCGAGCGGGAGCAGTGAGCGGCGCACGAGGGCCGCATGGTACGTGCGTTCGGGCCCGTTTCGAGTGCCCCGGTCGGGCTACACTGACGCTCCGCGCGGATGTGGCGGAATTGGTAGACGCGCACGGTTCAGGTCCGTGTGGGCTTCGGCTCGTGGAGGTTCAAGTCCTCTCATCCGCATAGCCCGACCCGACCGGGTTGGAGGTAGTCCTCGCTAGGCGGCGGTGACCGGGACTGGCTTGAGGAGGGCCTTCTCCGCCTCGGCCTCTTCGCCGGGGGCGGGGACCCACCACAAAGCAGGCAGCGGGAGATCGTCCGAGTAGCCGTGCTCGCTGAGCCGGGCGCGCTCGTCAGCGAGGGCCCGTTGCACGTCCTCGTTGATCTCGCCCAGGGCCTCGAGCAGCGCGGGGCCGATCGGCCAGCCGCGAACGCGCTCCCTTTCCTCGCCCACCCAGAAGAGGTGCGGCCGCGCCGCTGCAGTAACCATGGGTCTTTCGTAGGTCGACGCCGCGAAGTCACACACACCCGTACGTCTAGGTCGGAGGCACCGGAGGTCCATACCTCCCTGAAACTGCGCGAACCTCTAGTAGCCGGGGCCGGGGCCCCGTGGGCCGCCGCCCTCTTCCTCCTCGATCACGCGCCGGCGAGGATAGCCCCAGCGGGAAGAAGTGGCGCCGTAGCCGGGCCTGTAGCCGGGTCCCTGGTCGACGTACGTCCGCCGCATGTAGCCGGGCCCCCACGACGACCAGAGGACGAGGTCGGCGATGAAGGCGATCAGCCCGACGACGACCATGATCCAGCCGACGGTGTTGACGTTGACCGACCCCGGA
This sequence comes from Gaiellaceae bacterium, assembly GCA_036494245.1. Classification (GTDB taxonomy): domain Bacteria; phylum Actinomycetota; class Thermoleophilia; order Gaiellales; family Gaiellaceae; genus Palsa-739. Next base: position 11,070 of record DASXOM010000176.1, on the reverse strand, counting down.
TGCGTCGGGTGCACGGCGAGCGCGAGGATGAAGCCCACGACAGTGACGATGAGTCCGATGAGGAATCCCATGGCGGCGTTGTCCCCGGGCTGTCGAAAAAACGAACCCTTCAGGTAGCGGCCTTGCCGCGACGGTCGAGTCTCGCCTCGAAGGCGCGGCGCAGCAGCTCGCCGGTCATGTCTCCTGTCCGGCGCGGGATCGGCTTCGGCTCCTGGCGGACGACGCTGACGATCTCACCGCTCCTGTCGCCGTAGCTGCGGGCGTAGGCCTCCGCCTCGCGAATCGGGGAGGACTCGTCCCCCCGCCCACGACCGAAGAGCGAACGGAGCCACCGAAGCACGCGACTAGCGTCGCAGAAACCCGGGACGGCGCCTAGTGACCGTCACCCAATAGCGAGCTCGACGTCGGCGTCCGGGTAGAGGACGCTCCAGACGCGGAGGTAGAGCTCGAGCTCGAGGTGCTGCGAGTCATCCGGCGTCTCGTCGAGATCGATGCGATCGGGTGCGCCCACGACTGCACGCCGGCCGACGCTCGTCAGGAACGCCGCAAGCCGGTCGGTGTACGAGGGATCGCGCAGGAAGAGCTGCATGCCGCTCTCTGATCGTTGCTGCGCGGGCCCGTAATCGGCCACCCCCCGGCGGGGGATTTTCGAGGTCTCAGACGGAGGCGAGGGCTGCGAGCACGTCGTCGGCGTGCGTGTCGGGCTTGACGTCGTGCATGACCTTGGCGACCGTCCCGTCGGGCGCGACGAGGAAGGTCGTGCGGCTCACGCCCCAGTACGTCTTCCCTTCGTAGTGCTTCTCTCCCCATGTGCCATACCGCTCGGCGACCTCGTGCTCGGGGTCGGCGAGGAGCGTGAACGGCAGGTCGTACTTCTCCTTGAACTTCACGTGCTCGGTTTCACTGTCGGGCGATACGCCGAGCACGACGGCGCCTGCGCGCTCGAACTCGCCGTACGCGTCGCGAATCCCGCAGGCCTGCGCGGTACAGCCGGGCGTGTCGTCCCTGGGATAGAAGTAGAGGACGACGGGCTTGCCGCGGAAGTCCGACAGGCTGACGCGCTCGCCGGCGTCGGTCGTCGCGCTGAAGTCGGGTGCCGGCTCGCCCTCGGAGACCACGTCCCGAGCGTAGTCGGGGCGGCTGGGGCTGAGCGGCACCAGGAAAGCAACCGGCCGCCCCCGGAGAGGCGGCCGGCGTCGTCGGGAGACGACCTTTGTGCGGGACCCCAGTGGCGGCGTCCCCCGAGCTTGGGGCAATCCAAGTTTCAAGTCATAAACGCCGCCGGGCGCCGAGCGGATACGGCGTCAGCCGAGATTGAGCAAGTGCAGGTCCGGCAACTCGCGATACCGTTCCTCGAGGTCGAAGCCGTAGCCGACGTACAGCTCGTCGGGGACGACGAAGCCGACGTAGCGCACGGGGAGGTCGTCGACGAGGCGGCGGTACGGACGGTCGAGCAAGCTCACCGCCGCGACGGAGGCCGGACCGCGCAGCTCGAACGTGCGGACGAGGTAGTTGAGCGTCAGGCCCGTGTCGACGACGTCCTCGACGATCAGCACGTCGCGTCCGCGCACATCGAGATCGAGGTCCTTGAGCACGCGGATCTGCTGGTGCCCGCCCATGACCGCGCTCCCGTACCCGGCGAGCTCGACGAAGTCGATCGCGTGGAGGATCGGGGTCGCGCGCGAAAGGTCGGCGGCGAAGACGAGGCTCGCCTTGAGCGACGCGACGAGAACCGGCTCGCGGCCGGCATAGTCGCGCGCGATCTCCGCACCGAGCTCGCGGACCCGTACGGCGATCTCGGCGGCGGAGAGGTGGATCTCCCCGATCCGGTCGTCGCCCGGCAATTGACCGGGCTCAGCTGGCGAGGTCGAGGTGGAAATGCTGGGCGAGGCGCTCCAGGTCGCGCCGGTAGAAGAGCTTGATCCGGACATCGGGGTACCGCTCGCGCAGCTTGCGCAGCTTCCGGTTCTTGCGGGTGACCAGCGACTGCTTCATGGCGGTGATCTCGACGTAGAGGTTCTGCTCGGGAAGGAAGAAGTCGGGCGTGAACGCCTCGGTCACGCGACCTTTCTCGTCCTGCTCCAGCACGAACGTCCGAGGCTCGTATTCCCACGCGACGTCGTAATAGTCGAGCACCTTCGCGCACTCGAGCTCTGCGGGACTCGCGAACCGCGGCGGCTCGGTGCCGCGAAACGCCTTGAACACCGGGAGCTCCAGCTCCATCGCGAACCACGGTAGCTGCGCGGTCGGATGCCGAAACAATCGGCACAAGGTGAACTCGGCTCCGTCTCCGCCGGCGGCCGTGAGACGATCGCCAGGTGCCGTACGCGGACCTCGCGGAGCTGAGGCTCTACTACGAGCGCGCCGGGAGCGGCGAGCCCGAGCTTCTCTTCGTGCCCGGCTGGTGCTGCGACCACACGGCGTTCCTGCCCCAGTTCGAGCATTTCTCGCAGGCGCACGCGGTCACGGCCGTCGACCTGCGCGGGTGCGGGCAGAGCGACGCCCCCGAGGACGGCTACGGAATTCGCGACTTCGCCGACGACCTCGAGCAGTTGTGCCGGCTCGCAGGGATCGAGAAGCCCGTCGTCGTCGGCCATAGCCTCGGCGGGATGATCGCCGTCGAGCTCGGCGCGCGGTATCCGGCGCTGCCGAGTGCGCTCGTCCTCCTCGACCCGGGGCCGATCGACTCGCTTCCGGAGGACGTGAAGCACTTCGACGCGGCCGCCGAGCAGCTGGCAGGCCCGGGCGGCGAGGACTTCCGGCGGCTCTGGGTCGAGGACATGGGCGCCCGCGACGAGGAGCTCGCGCGCTGGATCGTCGATCTGATGACCGCCGTGCCGCTGCCGATAGCGACGGCCGTGATCCGACAGCTCAACGACTGGAACGGGCGGGACGCGTTCGGTCGCTGTTCCGTCCCGACCCTCCTGATTCGCGCGGCGCTTGGCGCGAGCACCGACGCGCTCCGCCTGCGCGAGATCAAGCCGGATCTGCAGGTCGGGGTCACGGTCGGCGCCGGGCATTTCCACCAGCTCGAGGTGCCCGAGCAGGTGAACGCGATGATCGAACGCTTCCTCGCTGTCTCACTTTGAGCCGCTGACCGCGTAGCCTTCCGCGGATGTTCCGGATCGTGCAGCTCTCCGACCTCCATTGTGGGACCCAGTTCTTCCTCCCCCAGCACCTCGAGCGCGCGATCGCCGAGGTGAACGAGATGCAGCCGGACGTCGTCGTGATCTCGGGCGACCTCACCTCGAACGGCTTCAAAGACGAGTACGCGCTCGCCCGCGAGTACCTGAACGGCATCGAGTGCAAGTCGATGGTCGTGATCCCCGGGAACCACGACTCGCGCAACGTCGGGTACGTGCACTTCGAGGACCTCTTCGGCGAGCGGAACTCCGTGCTCAACGTCGGTCCGGCAACGATCGTCGCGGTCGACTCGAGCGAGCCCGACCTCGACAACGGCCAGGTCGGCCGCGGGCGCTACCGCCTGATCGAGGAGGCGTTCGCCGGAGCGGCGGACCTGCGGATCTTCGTCCTGCACCACCATCTGCTGCCGGTTCCGGGAACCGGCCGCGAACGCAACATCGTCAACGACGCCGGCGACACGCTCGAGACCCTCCAGCGGGCGGAGGTCGATCTCGTCCTGGCCGGGCACAAGCACGTCCCGTATGCGTGGCGGCTCGAGGATCTCTTCGTCGTCAACGCAGGCACGGTCTCGTCCTCGAGGCTGCGCGGCAAGGGAAGGCCCTGTTACAACGTCGTCGAGGTCGAGGGCACCCATGTCGACGTGTGGCGCCGCTACCCGTTCCATGGGCAGGAGAAGATCATCCAGTTTTCGACCGAGACGAAGACGTACGAGAAGTACACGGCGAAGATCGAGGACGAGGTGCGCTCGACGTGAGCGAGCGGGCGCTCGTCCTGATCGACGGCGAGCACTACGCGCCCGTGGTGCGGGATGCGCTCGAGGCGCTCCCCTACGACGTCGTCGGCGCGCTGCTCGTCGGCGGGACGGAGAAGCTGCGGGGTGACGACCAGCACGGTGTCCCGCTGGTGGAGGCCCTCGACGCGGTCGAGGCGGACCTCGTGTTCGACCTCTCCGACGAGCCGGTGCTCGGGCCGCGGGAGCGGATGCTCTGGGCCTCGCGCGCACTCGCGCTGGGGCTGCCCTACCTCGGCGCCGACTTTCGCTTCGATCCACCGCCGCTCGAGCCGATCGCGACGCCGTCACTCGCCGTCATCGGCCTGGGTAAGAGGATCGGAAAGACAGCAGTGGCGGGCCACGTCGCGCGCGTGCTCGCCCGCGACCGCAGGGTCGTCGTCGTGGCGATGGGCCGCGGCGGGCCGGCCGAGCCCGAGCTCGTAGAGGCGCCGCCGACCCTCGACGACCTGCTCGCGCTCTCCCGCTCGGGCAGGCACGCCGCTTCCGACCATCTCGAGGCGGCCGCGCTCGCCGGCGTCCCCGCCGTCGGCTGCCGGCGGGCAGGGGGAGGGCTCGCAGGCGCTCCGTTCCGGTCCAATGTCCTCGAAGGCGCGCAGCTTGCCGCGCAGCTCGAGCCGGAGCTCCTCGTCTTCGACGGCAGCGGCGCCGCGGTGCCGCCCATCGAGACCGACGCGCGAATCCTCGTCACGAACGGCGGTCACGATCCGCGCGCCGGGCTGAACGCCTATCGCGTCCTGGTCTCCGACCTGGTCGTCGACACCGGCGGAGCCGACCGCGAGGCGATCCGCTCGATCTCAGAGGTCCCGGTTGTCGCGGCCGAGCTCCGCCTGCGTCCGGCCGAGCCGCTCGGTGGGCGCCGCACTGCGGTGTTCACGACCGGCCCGGCCCCGACCGACGAGCTCGACGCAGAGATCGTCCACGTATCCCGGAACCTCGCGCGGCGGGAGGCGCTGCAGGAGGAGCTCGAGCAGGTCGACGCCGAGGTGTACCTCGTCGAGCTCAAGGCGGCCGCGGTCGATGTCGTGGCCGAGGCCGCGCTGGCGCGCGGCGCGGAGGTCGTCCTCGCCGCGAACGACGTCGTCTCGGACGAGCTCGACGAGCGCGTCCTCACCCTCGCGAAGCAGGCGGTTCGGACATGAACGAGCCGCGCCGGATCAACCCGCTCCCGCTGGGCGGCGAGGAGCACGGGCTCCCGTACTCGCGGGGGCTGATGGCGCGCTCGCTCATGGCAGCCGGGGTCGCCGGGCACCGCGCGTATGCGCTGGCGAGCCGGGTCGGCGACGAGCTCATCGAGCGTGGGATGGACACGATCGAGATCGAGCGGCTCGAGGCGCTCGCGGTCGACGTGCTCGGCGAGCAGGAGGGACGCGAGTCGATCAAGCGCCTGCGTCGCTACCAGGAGCTCCGCGAGGTCGACCTGCCGATCATGGTCTTCATCGGCGGCGCGACCGGCACCGGCAAGTCGACGGTCGCGACGGAGCTCGCCTACCGCTTCGGCATCACGCGGGTCACGTCGACCGACTTCGTGCGTCAGACCATGCGCGCGTTCTTCTCGCGCGCGTTCATGCCCGCGATCCACCAATCGAGCTTCCAGGCGGGCGACGTCTATCCCGACGCGGACGATCCGCTCGAGTACGGCTTCCTGCAGCAGGCCAGGAACGTCCTCGTCGGCGTCGGCGCCTCGTCGGAGCGCGCGCTCGAGGAGGGCTGGTCGCTCGTGCTCGAAGGCGTCCACCTCATCCCCGGGATGGTCGAGCTGCCGAGGCCGGAGCTCGCGGTCTCGGTCTTCGTCGTGCTCTCGATCGAGGACGAGGACGAGCACGTGCGCCACTTCCGCTTCCGCGACGAGGATTCGGAGCGGCCGGAGTCGCGCTATCTCGAGCGCTTCGAGGACATCCGTCGCCTGCAGGAGCTCGTCGTGGCGCGGGCGCATCGCTTCGGCGTGCCGGTGATCGAGAACGAGGACGCGGACCGGGCGGCGCGGACGGTCGCAGACCTCGTCCTCGACGCTGCCGAGCAAAGTCGTACGGTTACCGGGTGAGCGAGAGCGCCGAGTACGAGGCCGAGGAGGAGAGGCCGTGCCAGTGCCAGGCGTACCTGCGGGCGACTGAGCGTGCGGCGCTCGTCTCCGCCCGCTGGCTCGGGCGGGACGACGAGCATGCGGCGGAGGAAGCGGCGGCGACCGGGATGCGGGCGACGCTCGACGTCCTGCCGATCAGCGGCCGTGTCGTCTTCGGCTCGCTGGACGACTCGGGCGGTCTCACGCCGGGGGCGATCGTCGGCTACGGCGGCAAGGAGGTCGACCTCGCGCTCGATCCACTCGAGGGCCGGGGCATCGTCGCGCGTGGTGGCAACGGCGCGATGTCGATGATCGCCGTCGGCGCTCCCGGCCGTTTCACGCAGCTCCCAGACATCTACATGCGGAAGATGGCTGTCGGCCCGCGGGCCCGCGGCTCGATCGACCTCCTTCGCCCGGTGGGCGACAACATCGAGGCGATCGCGGAGGCGTTCGGGCGGCGCGTCAACGACGTGACGACGATCGTCCTCGACCGGCCGCGCCACCACGACCTGATCGAGGAGATCCGCAACTCGGGCGCGCGCATCAAGCTCATCCAGGACGGCGACGTGACGGCGTCGATCTCCGCGTCGATTCGTGGCACGAACGACCATCTCTCGATCGGAATCGGCGGGACCCGGCAGGCCGTGCTCTCGGCGGCCGCGCTGCGCTGTCTCGGAGGAGAGCTGCAGGCCCAGTTCTGGCCCACCTCACGCCGGGAGATCGACGAGCTGCGAGAGGCGGGGATCCTCGACTACGAGCGCGTCTTCCGCACCGAAGACCTTGCGCCGGGAGAGGTGATCGTCGCCTCGACCGGTGTCTCGAACGGAGATCTGCTGCGCGGCGTCCGCTTCCTCGCCGACAGTGCGCGAACCCATTCGCTGCTCATGTGCACGCGCTGCAACTGGGTGCGGTTCGTCGACGGCATCCACTTCTTCGCTCGCGAGCGGCGCGAGGAAGTGCGGCTCCTCGGCTACTAGATCGCAGGTCGAATCTTCGTTCCCTTCGGCACGAGAGCGGCGTAGCATCGGCGCCAAACCGACAGGGAGGGAGAGAGATGGCTGTTTCGGTCGAGGGTCTCGCGGCTGCGGTCCAGGGACGCGTGGTGGAAGCCGGTGCGCCCGACTACGACGAGGCGCGGGCGCTCTACAACGGGATGATCGACAAGCGGCCGGCCGCGATCGCGTACTGCGCCGACGAGGCGGACGTGGCGGCGGCCTTGCGCTACGGCGTCGAGCATGGACTGCGGATCGCCGTTCGGGGCGGCGGCCACAACGGCGCCGGCCTCGGCAGCGTCGACGATGGATTGGTGATCGACCTCTCGGCGATGGACGCGATCGAGGTCGACGCGCCGGCGCGGATGGCGCGCGTCGGCGGCGGTGCGCTGCTCAAGGATCTGCTCGAGGCCACGCATCAACACGGTCTGACCGTCCCGGTCGGGATCATCGGCACCACCGGCGTCGGCGGACTGACGCTCGGCGGCGGCATGGGACACCTGACGAGGGGGATGGGTCTCACGATCGACAACCTCGTGGCGGCCACGGTCGTGCTCGCTGACGGCTCGGTCGTCCAGACCGACGCCGAGCGGGAGCCGGAGCTCTTCTGGGCGCTGCGCGGCGGGGGCGGCAACTTCGGGATCGTCACGTCGTTCTCGTTCCGTTGCCATCCCGCCAGCACCGTCCTCGCCGGGCCGGTGCTGTACGACATCGGCGACGCCGCCGAGGTTCTGGCGTGGTACCGGGACTTCCTGCCGGCGGCGCCCGACGAGCTCAGCGGGTTCTTTGCCTTTCTGTCGATTCCGCCGGGGCCGCCGTTCCCGGAGGAGCTGCATCTGCGCAAGGTCTGCGGGGTGGTCTGGACGCAGAACGGCGAGGAGGAGTCCGAGGCATTGCGTGACGCGCGTGCCTTCGGCAAGCCGCTGCTCGACGGGATCGCGCCCGTGCCGGTACCTGCGTGGAACACGGCGTTCGACGCTGTCTACCCGCCGGGCGACCAGTGGTACTGGCGGGGCGAGTTCATCCGCGAGATCCCGGACGAGGCGATCGCCGTGCACGCCGACTACGGCCCGCAGATGCCGACGTGGAAGTCGACGATGCACCTCTACGCGATCGACGGTGCGGCCTCCCGAGTTGCGACCGACGCGACGGCATGGGGGTACAGGGACGCGATCTGGGGCGGCGTCTTCGCGGGCGTCGACCCCGATCCCGCGAACGCCGGCGCGATCCGTGACTGGGTGCGTTCGTACTCCGACGCGATCAAGCCGCACGCGATGGGAGGCGGCTACGTCAACTTCGAGATGGACGAGCCGGATCGTGTCCGCGGGATGTACGGCGCGAACTACGACCGGCTCGCGCGTGTGAAGGCGCAGTACGACCCAGACAACGTGTTCAGCGTCAACCAGAACATCGCGCCCGCGGCGTAGCGGGCTAGAACGGACCGGGCGGGCGGCGACCTGCCGCCCGCTCGCGCTCGTCGTAGCGCTTTCCGGCGCGGAGGAACCACCACGCGAACCAGGCCAGGGCGACGACCGGCGCGACCGCCGCGACGAGGAGGAGGATGCTCACGCCGGTGCTGTAACCACCTTCGAGCACGTCGCCATCGTAGGCGGCTCTACACTGACGGGGTGGCTACGCGCGACGAGGTGATGGAGATTCTCCGCACGGTGGAGGATCCGGAGCTCGGCATGGACATCGTCGACCTCGGTCTCCTCTACGACGTCGAGGTGGAGGACTCGAAGGCCAAGGTGATTTACAGCCTGACCTCGATGGGCTGTCCCGCCGGGCCGCTGATCGCGCAGGACATCGACAGCGCCATCCGGCAGGTCGAAGGGATCCAGGAGGTCGAGCTCGAGCTGACGTTCGACCCGCCGTGGACGCCGGACCGGATGTCCGACGACGCGAAGTTCATCCTCGGCTTCGGTTAAGCGCAGCGCCTGAGTATCAGGTCGCCTCTGACGCGGCCTGCAGCGGCGGGGATTCCGTTGGCAAGAGGGGGTCGGGTATCCGGTTTCCGAGTCGAAGGAAGCCGGCTCCCGTCAGTGCCATCGCCAGGGCGCCGCCCCACCAGATGCTGTCGGGTGACGCTCCGAGCAGCACGCCGCCGACCGCGGGGCCGAGAGCCACGCCGACCATGAAGCTGAGCTGGTAGAGCGACATGTAGCGGCCGAGCAGATGCGGCGGCGCGATTTCCGCGACGACCGGGCCGAGCACGATGAACTGGCCACACTCGGCGATCGCGATCAGGATCGCGACGCCGGCCAAGACGGCGGTAGCGGCGAGCGTCGACTGCGTGAGCGGTGCGAGCAGGACCGCGAGCAGGCCGACGGCGAATATGACACTGGTGGCGAACAACGCGTGAGTGCGGCGCATCCGCGCCACCACCCGTGTCGCCGGTACCTGCGCTACGACGATGAAGAAGGTGTTGATAAAGACGACGACACCGATCCCGACGGGCCCGACAGGCGTATGCGCCTGCGCAAACGGCGGGAGGATGAAGGAGAAGAATGCGCCGCCGATCATCACGAGCGCGAGGTTGCCCGCGATCAAGGCGAGCAGGAGCCGATCTCGAGCAACAGCTCGGAAACCCCGTGCGCCCTCGCTCGCCGACGGAGCATCCGCGAGGCCAGGATCCGGGATCCAGACGAGCACGACCAGCGCGAAGGCGACGAACGTGACTGCGTCGAAGAGGTAGAGGCTCTGGAACGCCTGGAGGTGATGATGGGTGGCCGCGACGATGAAGCCTGCAACCGTCGCGCCGAGGCCGAGACCGAAGTTGCCGGCGACTCGTCGGAGCGCAGTCGATACGGCGCGCTGCTCCGGCGGGACCAGGGTCAAGGTCAGGACTTGGCCGGCCGTTCCCACGAGGCCGAAGCCGGCACCGCCGACGGCAGAGCAGACGAAGCCTTGCCACGGACGCTCGACAAACGCCAAGCCCCCGTAGCCGAGTGCGTTCACGACATTGCCCGCGATCAGGAGCCGTTTCGCGCTGAAACGATCGAGCAGCGCACCCGAAGGGAGCGTCACCACTGCGGCCGTGCCCATGACCGTCGCCAGCACCAGTCCCGCCGTCGCCGTCGAGAAGCCGCGGACGGTGTGGAGGTAGATGATCTCGAAGGGGAGGATCAGTCCGGTGCCGAAGTAGTTGAGCGCGCTCCCGCCCTGAAGAACGAGGACAGGCCTCGGTAGGCCCGTACGCCAGAAGCCGAACACACGTGCGAGCGCGCTGCTCACTCTGTTGAGCCACCGGGCGCTACACGACGGCGAGCGAGGCGCTCGAGCTCCTGGCGGCAGGCGCTCAGCCGCAGCTCGATCGCCGTCCGCAGGGGCTGGGGCGGGCGGTTGTGGGCCTCTCGGGCCTGGCGGTGCCGATCGGCATCGCGCTGGAAGCGGGCCGCCCGCTCGAGCACTATCTGATGATTCAGCTCGGGGTGCATCGGAGGTCAAAGACACCGCGATGCCGCGAAACGGACCGCGGTCCGTTTCCGGCGGACCTGGTGTCATTAACGCGATGACCGTCGATCTCGAGCGGGCCAAGGCAGGTGACGAGCGCGCGTTCGCGACGCTGGTCGAGCCGTTCCGGCGCGAGCTTCAGCTGCATTGCTACCGGCTACTCGGCTCCGTGCAGGACGCCGAGGATCTCGTCCAGGAAACGCTGCTGGCCGCCTGGCGCGGGCTCGACGGCTTCGAGGAGCGGGCGTCGCTGCGCTCCTGGCTCTACCGGATCGCAACCAACCGGAGTCTCAACGCGATTCGCGAACGCGGACGCCGGCCAGCCACGGAGAACACCATGAGACCGTCAAAAACCCGCCGCGCCGTCGAGCCCAGCTGGCTCGAGCCTTACGCGGACAGCGCGCTTCCGGATCCCGCTCCAGGACCTGAAGCACGCTACGAGCAGCGCGAATCGATCCAGCTCTCGTTCATCGTCGCGCTGCAGCAGTTGCCTGCGAAGCAGCGCGCAGCGCTCGTGCTGCGCGACGTGCTCGGCTTCCACACCGACGAAGCCGCCTCGATCCTCGAGACGACGCCGCAGTCGGTCAAAGCCGCGCTCCAACGCGCACGCGCAACGCTCGACTCGTACA
>DASXOM010000175.1:0-5059 GCA_036494245.1 Gaiellaceae bacterium | reverse complement strand
TCCTCGAACACCTAACCCATGGCCCCGCTCGGGCGCGCGGCGCTTCTCCTCGCCTTCGGCCTCGTCGCCTACGCGCTGGTCGCCGGCTCGTACGCCGCGTGGAAGCGGCGGCGGCGGCTCGCGCTGTCGGCGCAGAACGCGTTGCTCGCGGCCTTCCCGGTGACGCTTGTCGCGGCGATCGTCCTGCTCGTCGCGCTCGGCCGCCGGGACATGAGCTTCGTCTACGTTTGGCAGCACACGAGCCACAAGTTGCCGCTCGGCTATGCGCTCTCCGCGTTCTGGGGCGGCCAGGAGGGCTCGCTGCTGCTCTGGCTGCTCGTGCTCACGGGCTATGCGGGGCTCGCCGTCTGGCTCAATCGCCGCTCGCGCGAGCTGATCGCGTGGACGGTGCCCGTCTTCGGCCTCATCGCCGTCTTCTTCGCCTTCATGCTCTGTTTCGTCTCGAGCCCGTTCAACGTCCAGCCCCCGCGGCCGGACGGCAACGGCATGGTGCCGAGCCTGCAGAACCCGTACATGCTCGCCCACCCGCCACTGCTCTACCTCGGCTACGTCGGGCTCTCCGTGCCGTTCGCGTTCGCGATGGGCGCGCTCCTCTCCGGCCGCACCGACGAGCGGTGGATCGTGGCGACGCGCCGCTGGACGCTCGCGGCCTGGACGTTCCTCGGCGTCGGCCAGCTGATCGGCGCCCACTGGGCATACGTCGAGATCGGCTGGGGCGGCTACTACGCCTGGGATCCGGTCGAGAACGCCGCGCTCATGCCGTGGCTCGCGGCCACGGCGTTCCTCCACTCGGTGATGATCCAGGAAAAGCGCGGGATGCTGAAGGTCTGGAACATGATCCTCGTCGCGCTCGCTTTCAACCTGTCGCTCTTCGGCACGTTCCTCACGCGCTCGGGCGTGATCGACTCGATCCACTCGTTCTCGAAGAGCTCGATCGGCGGCTGGTTCCTCGCCTTCCTCGGCCTGATGGTGTTCGGATCGATCGCACTCATCCGCTGGCGCCTGCCGCTGTTGCGCACGAAGACGAAGCTCGAGTCGCTCGTCTCGCGTGAGGCGACGTTCCTCTACAACAACCTGCTGCTCGTCGCCCTCTGCCTCACGATCCTCTGGGGTGTGCTCTACCCGATCCTCACCGATGCAGTGCGGGGCGAGTCGCGCTCGGTCGCGGGGCCGTACTACGACTTCTTCCTCCACACCTTCGGGCTGCCGCTGCTCCTCCTGATGGGGATCGGCCCGCTCGTGGCATGGCGGAGGGCGTCGCTCCGCTCGCTCAGCAAGACCTTCGTCATCCCGTTCGCGGTCGCCGTCGTGACCGGCGTCGTGCTGCTCGTGCTCGGCTTCGGAAGCTCGCTGCCGGGCCTGCTCACGTACACGTTCTCGGCCTTCGTCGCAGCCTCCATCGTGCTCGAATTCGTGCGCGGCCGCGGGGCCGCGGGAGGCATCGCCAGGCTGATCTCCCGCAACCGGCGGCGCTACGGCGGCTACATCGTGCACGCAGCGGTCGTCCTGCTCGCGATCGGGATCGCGGGCTCGAGTGCCTACCAGACGCAGCGGGAGCAGATCCTGCGGCCGGGGCAGTCGATGGAGGCTGCCGGCTACACGCTCAGGTACGCCGGACTCACCGGCGTGAAAGGCTCGAACTACACCGGCTACCGGGCGCAACTCGCGGTGTCCGGCCACGGCGAGCGCTTCAGCCTCCACCCGGGAGCGAACCACTACTTCATCGAGGGCGTCGCGAACGAGGCGTCCATCTATCACGACCCGCGCTCGATCGGGGACGTCTTCACGACGGCGCAGGTCGCCGGGCAGCACACGACCAACATCGACCTCAAGGTCTTCGTGAAGCCGCTCGTCAACCTGATCTGGGTCGCCGGCTTCGTCTTCGTCGCTGGGGCGCTGATCGCGATGTGGCCCGACGCAGTCGAGCAGCGCCGGCTCGCCGCACGCTATGCCGCAGGTGCTGCGCCGGCAGGAATTTGACGTGGAGTGGGCGCTCGCCGTCGCGGCGATCCTCGCGGTCGCTGTCGTCGTCTTCGTCGCGCGCCCGTTCCTTAGGGACCCCTCTCCCGCGAGCGACCGTCTCGACGAGCTCGCGCCGGAGGCCCGGGAGCGGCTCGCGCTCGCCGAGGAACGCGATCGCGCGCTCGCGGCGCTGAAGGAGCTCGAGTTCGACCACCGCACGGGCAAGGTGTCGGACGAGGACTATCGGGCGCAGGTAGGCCCGCTGCGCAGGCGGGCTGCGGAGGTGTTACGAGCCTTGGAGGGTGGGGAACAAGCCCGCCATGAGCGCATCTCCGATCCAGGACCGGGACAGCGCGTGCCTTGAGTGCGGCGAGGAGCACGCGCTCGGCGCGCGCTTCTGCTCGAGCTGTGGCGCCCCGGTGGGCAAGCTGCCCTCCGTGGAGACCGTCCCCGGCCCCGTCGTGCACGAGAGCGTCGAGCGGCGCTGGCTCGGGCTACCCGCGCGCTTCGTCCTCCTCTGTCTCGGCTTCGCGGCCTTCGGAGCCGCCATCGGCCTGTTCGCCACGGGGAGCTGGGCGTGGGGCATCGTGCTCTTGCTGCTGGCGATCGTCTTGCTCGCTGCGCTCGGGGAGGCGACTCGCCGCAGCGCCGACGCGTGGATGCAGCACTCCTCGCGCCTGGCGGCCGACGGCCGCGCGCAGGCCGCGACGACCGTCGAGGTATGGCGGACGAGACTCGAAACGGCGCTCAACCGCTGGCGCACGCGGTCGCGGCTCGACGCGATCTCCGTCGAGCGTGGCCCGGCGCTGCAGGCCCTCGGCGACGCGGTCTGGCGGGGCGACAAGTCTGCGGAGCGCGCGGCCCGGGAACGGCTCGTGGAGCTCGAGCAGGAGGGGAAGCGGATCGAGGACGAGCTCGCGATCCGGCTCGCCGGCGCCGACGAGAGGATTCGCCAAGCCCGACTTCCGGTACAGGAGACGCTGATGGTCACCCCGAACGAGCCGAGCGCGCCGTATCCGCCTCCCGACGAGGGCAACCCCCCTCAGCCGGCCCGGGTACCGGAGCCGTATCCGCCGCCCGACGAGGGAACGCCCCCGGAGCCGGCGCCCGACCCCGGCCAGACCGAGAGCGAATAGCACGCTTCATTAGCCTGTGTCGTGCGGGGTGCGATCTCCGCGCCAACCGAGGCCTTGGGGGTCCGACCTGAAGTTCAAGCCGCTCTACTGGACGTTTGCGCTGCTGACCGTGATCGGGCTGATCCTCGCGGTCGGCGCGGACGCCCGCCCGGCGCCCAAAGGGCCGAACATCGTCTTCGTCCTGACAGACGACCTCGACTGGAACCTGGTCCAGTACATGCCGCACGTCCAACAGCTCCAGTCGCAAGGCACGACGTTCACGAACTACATCGTCACCGATTCGCTCTGCTGCCCCTCGCGCGCCTCGATCTTCAGCGGCCGCTATCCGCACAACACGGGAATCTTCACAAACGGCCCCGACGGCGGTTTCGCTCTCTTCAACACGCGTGGTGAGGAGACCGACACGTTCGCCACCCGCCTGCAGGATCACGGCTACCGCACGGCCTTGATGGGCAAGTACCTCAACGGCTACACGCCGCAGCGGCGCGTCGACGGCAGGCCGCTCTACATCCCGCCCGGCTGGAGCAAGTGGGATGTGGCCGGCAACGCCTATTCGGAGTTCAACTACAACCTCAACGCGAACGGCAGGCTCGTCCACTACGGCTCCCTTCCGCGCGCGTACCTCACCGACGTGCTCGCGCAGAAGGGCAGCGCGTTCGTCAACGGCGCAGCTGCAGCTGGCAAGCCGTTCTTTCTCGAGATCGCGACGTTTGCGCCGCACCTGCCCTACACGCCGGCGCCGCGAGACGCGGCGGACTTCCCGGGACTGCAGACTCCGCGCACGCCGGCCTTCAACGAGGCGGATGTCTCGGACAAGCCGTCCTGGCTGCGTGTCCACGCGCCGCTGACTCCGGCGCTGATCAGCCAGATCGACGATGCGTACCGCGAGCGCGCGCAGGCGGTCGAAGCAGTCGACGATCTGATCGCGAAGCTCGAGCAGACCCTCGAGCGCGACGGTGTGGCCGGCAACACCTACATCTTCTTCAGCTCCGACAACGGGTACCACATGGGCGACCACCGGCTGACCCCGGGCAAGCTGACCGCATTCGAGACGGACATCCGTGTGCCGCTCGTCGTCACCGGCCCGGACGTCCCCGCGGGTCGGGACGTCGCGCAGGTCACCGAGAACGTCGACCTCTACCCGACGTTCGTGCGTCTCGGCCGGGCCGGCCCGTCGCCGCTCGTCGACGGGAAGGGCCTTGTCCCGCTCCTGCGCGGCCACCCTGCGCCCGACTGGCGGGATGCCGCGCTCGTCGAGCACCACGGGCCCGACTTCGCGACTTCAGCCGGGCCGGATGCACCGCTGCCGGGCAGCGGGAACCCCTCGACCTACGAGGCGCTCCGGCTGCCGCACGCGACGTACGTGGAGTACGCGAACGGCGAACGGGAGTACTACGACCTCAAGTCGGACCCGTACGAGCTGACGAACACCTACGGGAAGCTGTCGCCGGCACAGGTGGACGCACTGCACTCGGAGCTTGCCCGGCTGGAGAGCTGCCGCGGCGTAGTGACCTGCCAGCAGCGCTAGGCTGCGCCGCGCCATGGTCGGCGTCCACCATGCCGTCGCGTTTGCCGTGCTCACCGCGACGTTCGGGGCGGCAGCGGTCGGAGCCTGGACGTACTACCGACACCGGGAGGCGCGCGGGCTCTTGACGCATCTCCTCGCGCTCGCCCAGACCCTGCTCGTCGCGCAGGTCGGGATCGGGCTCCTGCTTCTCTCGAGCCACCATCGCGCAGCCGACAAGCTCCACTACCTCTACGGGACGCTGTCGCTGCTCGCCGTCCTCGCCCCCTGGATGTATGCGCCTGCCGAGCGGCGTGGACGCCTCGCGTGGTTCACGGGCGCTACCTTGGTGGCAGGAGCGCTCGCGGTGCGGGCGTACTTGACCGCAACATGAGCAACCGGTTCTTCTCGCGTATCAACCCGTTCCTGCGAGGGATGCTGATCCTCGCGGCGATTG
>DASXOM010000174.1:0-28451 GCA_036494245.1 Gaiellaceae bacterium | reverse complement strand
CGGGTTCTCCGCCCGGTTCAGCAGCTTCGAGTACTTCGACTTGACGACCAACGTCGTGCGTTGCCACAGGCCCGCCATCAATCCTCCTCGTGGGTAACGCAGTTAGGTTACCGCCATGCTCGTGGAGAAGAGCATGCATCCCGACTGGCTGAGCAACGCCTTCGTGGTCGCGGCCGAAGGCGGTCCGGCGGTGTTCGTCGACTCGGGCGCCGACGTCGCGCCGCTGATCGAGGCGGTCGAGCGGTGGGGGGTCACGCCGGTCGCGCTCCTCCGGACGCACGGGCACCACGACCACGTCGAGAACGAGGACGAGCTCGCGGGCCGCTACTCGATCCCGGTGCTCGCCGAGCCAGGCGAGTGGAAGTGGGACGGCCTGCGGGTGCAGGCGCTCGCGACGCCCGGGCATTCCGACGACGGCCTCTCGTTCGCCTTCGACGACGGTGTCGTCGCGACAGGGGACACGCTCTTCCGTGACGCGGTCGGCGGCGGTGACGTGGAGGTCGTGAGGCGCTCGGTGATGGAGGTCCTGCTGGAGCTGCCCGATGCCACGCGCGTCCTGCCGGGGCACTCCGACGAGACGACGATCGGGCGCGAGCGCCGGGAGAATCCCTTCATCCGCGTCTGGAGCGGCGCGGAGGAGGAGGGGAGCGAGCGCGTTCGGGTCGGAGGGCGCGACGCGACGCTCATCGTCTGGTCACCCGACTACGACGGCAACGGCAAGGCGTGGGTGCGCTTCGACGACGGCGAAGAAGCGACCGTCGGCGGCTCGCGGGTCGAACGCACCGGCTGAACGGGCCATGTCCGGTAGCTGCTACCGGACGTGTCCGAAAGGGACAGTAGGTTGCGCGCCGTGCGCCTCATCGTCGCCCGCTGCGAAGTCACCTACTCCGGCCGCCTCTCGGCCGTGCTCCCGGAGGCCGTGCGGCTGCTGATCCTCAAGGGCGACGGCTCGGTGCTCGTCCATGACGACGCGGGCGGCTACAAGCCGCTCAACTGGATGACGGCACCGACCTTCATCGCCGACGAAGGCGACCGGCTGGTCGTGACGAAGCCGAAGAGCGAGGACGCACTCGAGATCCGCCTGCTCGACGTGCTCAGCGACGTCGTCCACGATATGGGCGAGTCGGCTGCGCTGCAGAAGGACGGGGTCGAGCGCGACCTGCAGGAGGCGCTCGCGGCCGCACCGGAAACGCTCGGCGAACCGCTGACCCTCGTGCGGCGCGAGTGGCAGACGGAGATCGGGCCGGTCGACCTGATGTGTCACGACGAGGCGGGGGAGTGGGTCGCCGTCGAGGTCAAGCGGATCGGGACGATCGAGGCCGTCGAGCAGCTGACGCGCTACCTCGAGTTCATCCGCCGCGATCCCGCGAAGGCCGGCTGCCGCGGGATCCTCGTCGCCCAGCGACTCAAGCCCCAGGCCGTCGCGCTCGCCGAGTCGCGCGACATCCGCTGCGTCACGGTCGACCTCGCCGTGCTGCGCGGCGAGCGCGAGCCCGACCTGACGCTCTTCGCCGCCTAGTCGATCGCGTCGACTGCGGCTGCGACGCCTGCGCGCACGCCGTCCGGATGCGCGTACGCCGCCGAGCCGAGGAGGAGCATCACGCCGTCGCGCGTGCCTGCGCGCTCGAGCTGCTCGCGCGCGTTCCTCGCTCCGACGCCGCCGCCGATCACGGCCGTCGCGGGCCGCGCCGCTGCGATCTGCTCTCGCACCTCGTCGTCGGTGTCGAAGGTCCGCGGTGAGAACGATCCGACCTGCACGTAGTCGGCGCCGAGCAGCCGGGTCAGCTCGGCGAGGACACGGGCGGAGACCGACACGGATCCGCCGCGGCGCAGGAACGCCGAGCCGACGCGGTGGACGAAGATCGGCAGCCCGTACCGGCGCAGCGGCGCGATCGAGCCCAGCCCGGCGAGGAACGCGTTGACCATCAGCGCGCGAGCCCCGGCCCCGACGATCGCGGCCGCGTCGACACCCGTGACGTTCGCCGCGTAGAGGACGTGCTCCGGAACGGCGGCGTTCACCGCGCGGACCCGCTCCGGCGACGACCGCTGCAGCTCGTCGTCCTTGACGAGGACGGCGCCGCCGGCAGCGAGCTCGGCCGCGACCGCGGCCGCCTCCGCGGGAGACAGGCCGAGCGCCGGCTTGACGATCGCACCAAGCGAGACGCCGGGCTGTGCAGGGAACCCCGGCCCCGGCAGGTCCTCCGGCCACTCGACCTCGACGAGCCGGCAGGACTCGACGTCGCCGCGGTCGGCCCATTCGCCGGCCACGCAGGCAGCGAGGAGCTGCTCGGCGCTCGTCTCCCCGTCGAGCGCCGGAAAGTCGATCGTGACGCGCTCGCCCGCGACGTCGACCACCCGTGCCCGCACCGTCTCGGGCCCGTCCGGCAGGCTCACCGACTGAAGCACCGCAAGCGTCTCCCCCCAGGCCGGCGGTCGGATTTCGTAGGTCGCTCGCACCGGCGTATCGTAGGTCCACCCGGACAGGAGGAGCCATGGCTGTGAAGTTTCACCGCTGTAGCGGCACGTGGGCGAAGTTCAGCGGCCACCCGTGCTGGCGTGTCCAGAAGGCGCTCGACGATTCCGGCGTCGAGTACGAGCTCGTCAAGGAGGGCTCCTCGTTCAAGGGCTCGAGTCGCGGGCCGACGATCGAGAAGACCGGCCAGAAGAAGTTCCCCTGGATCGAGTTCGACGACGGGAGCGTCTACCGCGAAGAGTCGAAGGACATGGCCGAGACGATCCGAGCCGGAAAGCTGGACGAGAAGCGGCAAACTGCCTAGCTACACTGGGTCGCCGCGGGGCTATAGCTCAGTTGGGAGAGCGCCTGGATCGCACCCAGGAGGTCGCCGGTTCGAGCCCGGCTAGCTCCATCGCTAAAGGGCCTGGAAACAGCCCTTTCTGTTGCTCGCAAAGACGACGCGAAGCCGCGGTTGCAACCCATATGCAACTCGCGCGTTCACCGGCAAGGGTCGAAACGCGCGAAAACGGCGCGTTTCGCACAGCGTGGGAGATCGTGGATCGTCGGGCTCGGGCGAGTCGATCCGGGGTCAGGCTATGGCTGTCGCGCGCTCGACGTACACGCCGGGTCCGGAGGGCTTCGGGATCGGCCCGCCGTCCTCGGAGAGCCCCTCGAGGTGGAGGGCGATCGCAGCGCGCATTTCCCGCTCGACCTCCTCCAGCGCGTCGCCCGTCGCGGCGCAGCCGGGCAGGTCGGGCGACCAGGCCGAGTAGTTCGACGGTGGCCCGCCCTCGATGAGAATCAGATAGCGCTTGGCCTGTTCCTCGAAACTGGTCATTGCCTCAAGCCTGCCTGACGAAGGATGCTGGTCGCTGTCTTGGGGTGCAAGTCGTCCGAGCCCTTGCCGGCGACCGTCACGCGCCCGGGCTTGGAGGGATGCTTCAGCTGCCGGTGGCTGCCCCGAGTCGCGACGACCTCCCACCCGTCGTCGGCGAGCAGTCGAAGCACCTCGCGGACCTTCACAAGGCGCGCGCTTCCGCGCCGCGGACGATCCTGTCGAGCGCTGTGCCGACGTCGACGAAGGCGTCTGGGAAGAGGTGACCGTACGTATTCAGCGTCACGTTGATCGAGGTGTGACCGAGCTGCGCTTGCAACAGCTTCGGGTGAGCGCCCGCGGCGACCATCAGCGCTGCGTACGTGTGCCGGAGATCGTGGAAGCGAAGCGGCGCCAGGTCAGCGCGCCGCACGGCAGGCCGGAAGACGCGAGCCATGAAGTTGTCCTTGCGCCAGACGCTTCCCTTCGGCGTCGGGAAGACGAGCCCCAGATCGTTCGGCGCCCGAGCGAGCAGCTGCTCGCGCAGGACGCCCAGCGCTTCACCGGAGAGGCGAACGCGCCGTCGGCCGGCTGCAGTCTTCGTGGGTGCGATCCGTCCCTCGCGCGCGCCGGCTTCGACGACGAGCGCGGCGTGCTCGAGGTCGAGCGCCCGGTCGGGGAGGGCGAATAGCTCGCCCTGGCGCATTCCAGTCAGGCAGGCGAAGCGGACAAGGTTGCCGAACGGTTCGACCGTCTCGGACGCGAGCAGCTCAACCTCGTTCCAGTCGAGGAAGCGCATCTCACGGCGTTCTCGACGAGGCGCCCGTACACGCAGGACGCCCTCGTCGATCGTCTGGCCGCGCTCCTTCGCGTTGCGCAGGATCATCTTCAGCGTGTCGAGCATGAGCTCGGCCGTTCTCGGCGCCTGCTGTGCGACCGCGAAGACGTGATCCTCCACATCGCCGGCGCGGATCGTCTCGAGGTGCCAGTCGTCGAAGGCGGCGAGCCGGCGCAGCGAGTCACGGCAGCTCGCGAGCGTGGCCGGGCGCACCCGCTGCGCATATCGCTCCAGCCACCCGTCGACGAACTCGGAAAACGTCTGGGGCTCGGATGGGTAGAGAGCGCCGAGCGCGATGCGCCGGTTGATCTCGTCACGCACGATCTCAGCGTCGCGCTTGCGCGGCCCGATCGTACGCCAGCGGTAGCGCCCATCAGGAAGAGGCTGCTTCACGGCCCAGCTGTCGCCGCGTCTGACGATGCACGCCTTCTTCCTCATCGCTCGACCTCCCCGTTCACTCGAACAGCCGTGGCTGCGGGTCATCCACGCTGCGCGGCGGGGGCGCAGCCTTCGACCGACGTTCTCCATCTTGCGCGCGGCGTCGGTTGGCCGGCGGCACGGTCCGCTTCGGCGCACCGCGGCAAGGCACTCGGTGATGCTCGGGCTCGCGGTGCTCCGCGATCCAGCCGGACACCTCCTCCCGCACGAAGCGGCGGGTGCCGCCGATCTTGTAGCTCGGGAGCTCGCCGCGGGCGGCCAGGTCATAGACCCAGTTCTCGTGCACCCCGAGCAGCTCTGCGACCTGGCGCGCGGTCAGCATCGAGTCCATCGCTGCCTCCTCCTCGAATCGAAATAGGGAAGATAGCAAATATGCCTCACGTAGCGATTACTGATCGCGTGCTCTGAGAGCTATACACTTACGACGTGCACCGTGGCGGGGAGCTGATCCGCGAGGCGCGGCTGCGGGCCGGCCTCACCCAGAAGGAGCTCTCGGAGCTGACCGGCCGCGAGCGTACGGTCATCGCCCGCTGGGAGCAGGGCGCGATCTCGCCGCCGATAGACAGCCTGATGGCGATCATCCACGCTTGCGGCTTCGATCTCCCGCTCACTCTCGTGCCGGTCGACGAGAGCGCAGACCAGGAGCTACGCGAGGCCCTGCTCGAGACACCGAGCGGGCGCGTCGAGTGGCTGCTCCGGACGCGTCGGGCCAACCATGCTCGGGCGGGACGCTGAGGGGAAGATCGTGGCCGGCCGGGCTTCCACGGAGTTCGACCCCTACGAGGCGCTCAGGGCTCTCCAAGCGGAAAGTGTCAGTTTCGTCGTGATAGGCGCCTTCGCCCGTGTCGTCCACGGCACACGCGAGCTAACAGACGGAATCGATATCGCGCCGTCCATGCGCGAAGAGAACCTCGAGCGGCTCCGGCGTGCGCTCAAGCACCTCGACGCCCGTCGCACGGGCGGGAGGAGGCTTGACCTAGCGAAGCTAGGCGGGCCCTTAGTCGAGCTAGAGACGAGCGCCGGGGAGCTCAAGCTCGTCCCGGAGCCGGAGGGCACGCGCGGCTACGACGACCTACGCCGCCGCGCACAGCGCGAGCCACTTGGCCGCGGCCTCCGCCCCCAGGTCGCCTCTGCGGACGACCTCGCCCGCATGCTCGGCGCGCTCGATCGCGAACAAGACGTCGAGCGACTGCTCCGCCTCCGCCGCCTGATCGAGCTCGAGCGACAGCTCGTCCCCGAGCGCAGCATCGAGCTCGGCCGCGGTATCGACATCTAACCGCGGCCGTCTTCGTCCCTCCCTGTACGCATGAGACGACTGCCACATGATCAGCGAGACACAGATGCACTTTGAAGTGCGGGCTGTCTCGCGAGGCAACGCGAGCCTCGGGGATGAGCTCCTATGTCAAGTCGTTGACGGATTGCGTGCATCTACGACTCGCCGTGTTTTCGGGCGTGAGGACGGTGGCCCATGCGAGCGTCGCTTAGCGGTGGCGGGATGTGACGTTCGCGGCGGCGGCGGCGTATAACGGGTGAGATGCATCGCATCGCCGGCCTCTTCGCGATCGGTCTCGGGGCTTGTTCGGTCGCCGGATGCGGTGGAGCTTCGCTCCAGCAAGTCGCTCGGCAAGACTCGAAACGGCTGCTAGGCGACCCGCACCCGCGGATCCTGCGTACCGAGACCGTGCGGATCGTGGACGGCGCGCGTGAAGCGGTCGTCCAGATGCACGGGCACTTTACGATCGTCCCTAACTGCCCGATGGTGACTCCTCCGTCCAAGAGCCGTTGCCACACCCTGCATCCGCGCTATGTCGTGCTGACCTTCGGTCTGCCCACGCCCAGCTCGTCGCAGGGCTACTCGACGACCTCTCGCTCGCAGATAGCCGCAATCGCCCGCGCGAGGAGCGCTCAGCAAGAGCTGGCGATCTTTCCCGACTTCAACGGCGAAGTCGTTCGCTGCGCCATCCCTCGCGGCAGCCCGCCGGGTGGCACCATCGGCGGTACGTGCGTGACCTACGCCCTCCCGTACAAGCACGCCAAGCGGGTCGAGTTCATCGAGCACTGGCCGCAGAGCCAGCCCTCCGGCACCCGCACCAAGGCCGGTTGGCTCGTTACGCTCAGCCGAGACGGTCGCGTCCGGTCGACCAGCGTCATGGGCCAGCCGCCGCAGCTCTGGAAATAGCGGCTCGTCTCACGCCCTCTCGGGGGTCATTGCCGAACACTGGCCCAGGCGACGACTCCCTAGCCCGAGCGCTTCTTGTTAGCCGCCCTGCCGGATGATGTTCGCTGCGACGGCGACTGCGTCCTGTTCGTCGAAAGTCTGTCCCTCGACCCCTGGGCCTGTGAGGAACGTGAGCACATTGCCACTCCCTTCTCCACGGATCCAGCTCGCGACGGTGTGGCCGTCGGCATCGCCTTGAATGAGGACAGACACGCCACTGACCTGAACGATCTCGTGGATCGGCCCTGCTTGCCACTGTTGTGCGAGTGCTTGTAGGTCTGACACGGTTAGATCGGTTGGCCCTTCGGTCAGGTCGTACGAGCCGTTGGCGGTATCGTAGTAAGCGATGAGTTGATGGCTCGAAGTGAGGACGCCCATCTGCGTTGGGCTTGCGTTGGAGGGGACCACCACCGTGAAGGGCAGGAGTGCGTCAGCCTCGGATGCGCTAGCGACCGGAGTTGGCGCCGCCCCAGGCTCCAACTCCCCGGCGGCGAGCCCGCCCGGCCCCCGTGGCAGGGTGATCGCGCCCGTGCTTTGCTGACTACTCGTGAGGTTGCCGCTTGCACCACCGAAACCGATTGTCGAGACGGCTGCAATAACAACCGCGCCGCTCACAACCGCAGCGATGATCGCTAGGCGCGGGCGAATCGGCACGATCGTGCGCAGCCCAGGTGGAATGCGCCATCGGGGTGCGCTGGTGGCGTAAGCGTAGGCTCGCCGGACGGTCTCCTCGTCGGGAGCCGGCACCTCACGGCGGAAGTCGCGGAGCAGCTGGAGTTCATCCGTCGTCATCGTGGCTCCTTGATGGTTGCGGAAAGCGCTTTCACCTCTAGTTGCCCGATCGAGACCAAACGGTTCCGCATGTTCTCCCGAGCGCGATGCAGCCGCGACTTGACGGTTCCGAGCGGCTGCGACAGTGCCTCCGCAATCTCAGCATCGGTCAGCTCAGCCCAGGCGTGCAAGAGAAGGATCTCGCGCTCAATGGGACGAAGGTCGGCGAGTGCCGCAGCGAGTGCGCGCTTTCGTATCTGCGCCTCAGTCCGCTCGACCGTCGCCTCATCTTCTTGCTCGCACACGGGTTCAAGCCCGGCACGAGCGTAGGCACGAAGCATCCGTCGCTCGCTGCGCCAGTGATGGCGGAGAAGATTGGCCGCGATCCCGTAGAGCCAGGGCCGGACGGGACGAGACAGGTCGAGGTCATCCCAACGCCGATAGGCGATCGCGAATGTCTCAGCGGCTAGCTCGTCGGCAGCCGAACCGCCGAGCCGCCGGTAGAGGTAGCTACGCAGAGGCGCGTATTCGACCTCGAAGACCCGATCGAAGGAGGGCGCCACAACTTCTAGTTTCCCGCCTCCCTCGCTCCGGTTCCCGACTCTCATGAAAGGCGACTACAGAGACAACCACGCGACCACACTGCCGCGGACCCCCACATAGGCGCTGAATGGGGCTCGCACCGCCGATGAAAAAAGTTTGCGCTGCCGATGACAAAAGAGTACGTTACGAGCCGCTATGCGCTTGCTGCGCTGCTTGCCCGTAGGTCCCAGAGCCTCGGTTCTCGGCGGAGCCCTGGCTGTTGCCCTCGCACTGCCCGCCGTTGCGGCCGCAACTTGTGATATGAGCGGGCGCAGCTCGGACACAGGCCACTATGGGGCTCAGTATGCAATTAGTGACAGCGGAGGTAGCGGCTACTACAGCTATCTCAAGTCGAACGTTGTCGTCAAAGACCCTGTCTTGGCCCCCAATTGCTCCACTTATAACTGTCTATCATATGCCTGGGAGGCGATGATAAGTAGCGCGCAGACGTCGTACGCACAATGGGGTCCAGTCGAGGGATATTACGGTGGTTACTCCCACGCTGCAGGCACGGCATTTGTGCAGTGTTCCGGCCCGAGTGGCACCTATAACGACTTTCCAACCGTGTCAAGTGTCGGATCCAATCCGCTTTACACGATCCATTACGGTACGGATCCCTTGCTTCAGAGCGGCAACAAGATCGAGCTGATTAATGGAACTATCTGGGATTACTGCGGTGGCGGGGGCCGCAATCCATTCACCTTCACACCGGTCAACGCGCAAGCTGGCACCGAGATCGTGGATCAAAAGACTCAGCTACCCGGGACCGCGGTGACGCACGAGACGTTTTCAAATTCGGTGGCCATCGATCCCACCAACGGGTCTTCTAACTTCTTCACCGGAGGATCGTGGAAGTTCTCCGGCCCCAATTACGATTGGATTGCTAAGATCATCGTGAACTCATCGACTCTGGATGAGTGGGACGGGGATTGCGGAGGATGAAGCGACGGCTAATCCTCGTTGCCGCCATGGGGTTGTTGGTGACGCTCGCAGCCGTCGCTGCTGTCCTCGCGCTGACCGGTCAAGCTCGAGCGCAGCGCACCAAAGCGCAACCGAGAACCGCCGACTCAGCGGAAGCGACCGATCCGCTACAGACGATCACTCCCTACCAGCTCCAGTGGATGCATCTGTTCCTTGGTCCGGCCCCGGCTACGGTCGCGGTTTCCGCCGCTAACGCGGATCAAGCGGTCGAAGCTCACGGTGTTGCCGACAATGGAGGTCCGATCCTTGAGACCGTGCTTGCGACGTGTTCAATGACCCCTCAGCCTTCGAGTGAGCCCATCGCTTGGGCTAATCGTCCATGCTGGGTCGTTTCACTCCAGCCTGGGGAGGCCGAACTCTTTGGACCGAGCGGCGGCGATCAACCTTCCACGGTTCAGATGACGGTGGAATACGCGCTGGTTGATGCCAACACCGGCCAAGTCTTTGACGAAGCCGCTGGCACGCCATCAGCTCAGGCTCCGTAACTTCCCGGTCCCTGCCAGCCGAGCAGTTCTCCCGCCAAGGCCCGTCGACTGGGAGAATCGTCCCTGGGAGCAGAGGGGGCCAGTAGCCAGGACGCTGGCTAACGCTCTTACGGTCTGGGTCCGCGCGCTGAACGAAGGGTGGTTGCCCGTTCCCCGGAAACGCAGGAATGGCGTTGGCGCAGCCCCGCAGCGGACACCCCCGACGAAATGAAGCAGCTGCTCTGGTAGGGGTCTGTGAGGCTGACGCCGGCGCGACGCTTGGCGTCCGATCCCGTGCCCGGGATCTTTGCCGGTTTCTGGAGCTCCTCCCCTCCGCAGCGGGGTCTACGCGGGGTCTACGCCTCTGTCATTTGGGGTCTTCGGCCGCCATCGCCGCGGGTGGATCCCGTGGAGCCATGCGGCTTGGCGCGACTAGGCGCGCCTTGGAACGACAGCTGATCAGCCCTCGTAATGATGCAACGGAGCATCTCGATGCGTCGGCGTCTCGGCGGCTATCGGGGTGGAAACGGAGCTGCCAGCCGCTTGGGCCTGGGGGAGGGGGCCGCAGATCCCCTCGCTCCCGTGGCTCGTCTCGTCAGTTGAGCCAGGTCGAACTTACGCGGTCGTTCCAGTTGGTTTGTTGGGCTGGGCAGGGCGGCCCGCCGTTGTTGTCATCGAGGTCCATCTCGCGGTGGTGGGCGCCAGACGAGGTATCGCAGGGATACCACAGTCCGCCGCCGTCTACGTTCTCGGCAAGGTGGGAGTAGCAGCCGCCGACGATGAAGGACGAGATCTTGTCGTTGATCCCGTAGTCGGTCATGTTTCTCCACACGCCTCGGGCGGCGAAGTCCTTCTCCGTCCCCTGGTAGCCCTCGTCCACCCAGACGGACAACGGCGTCGAACAGACCGGGTAGAGGGGTGAGACGTCGGCGTTGGTCGCGGATGGGAACGCGGCACCGTCGGGCGTGTCGGACCTTGCGACGCGCGCCTCGTTGGCCTTCATCGCGGCCACGGTGTCGAAGCAGACCCCGTGGGTGAGGTAGATGACGCAGTTGAGACTTGCTCCGTCCCCGCCGGCGAGGTTGATCTGTTTGCCCTTGTAGTAGACGGGGGGCGCCGCCGGTGCTGCTGCGGCGGTGTGGATCGTGTCCGCGGGCGAGGCCGAGGCTGAGCTTCGTGCTGAAGCGGTGCCGATCAGCGCGGCGCCAGCGACGAGCGTGCCGACGATGAGCGCCCCGATCAGTAGGCGTTTCACTCGAGTCCCCTTTCATGGTTGTGGGAGACGTCTACGCGGGGCCCGCACGCGCGACGCTACGCGTGCGGATCGCTCGTGTCATCAGCCGGACGACTGATCGATTCGACGGAGCAGAAGCGAGCTCCGAACGCCGACCCCACGAGGCCGGCTGACCGGTTAGCCGGGATTGGTCATCGCTTCGGTGGAGGCCTGCGTCCCCTTGGCGTCGGATGCAGAGTCCGAGGTTCGCTGCAAGCATTTAGCGGCACGCATGACCCATACGAGGTGGGAATGCTGTCCAGCATCATCATCTGCGATGGTCATCCGCTCTACCTGCAGGCGCTCGCGGAGCTGATCGAGGAAAGCGAGCTCTTTCAGCTGGCTGGCCGCGGCGCTCGCGGATGCGAATGCATCGATCTCCTCCAGGCACACAAGCCTCGCACGTGCATCCTGGACGTCAAACTCGCAGACACCGATGGGCTGCAGGTGATGACGAATGCGGCTGGACTCGGACTCCCGACCCGTTTCCTGGTCTTGTCTGCGTGTGACGACCGTGGCATCGTGTACAAGGCGCTCACGGCTGGGGCGTCCGGATATCTGTTGAAGACGGCGACGCCTGAGGAGATCCTCGATGCCCTTAGTCGCATCGTCGACGGTGGGAACGTCCTTAGTCCAGGGCTGAGCGACGGGCTCGTGCGCGAGCTCAGTGAGCAGGCCGGCCCCCCGGCAGCGCTAACCGAGCGGGAGTCAGAGGTGCTCCGTCAACTCTGCGAAGGTCGTTCTGCCGCGGAGATCGGCCGAAAGCTCTTTCTGGGCTCGGCGACGGTTCGCACGCATCTCTCGCGGATCTACGAGAAGCTCGGTGTCTCGGGTCGGGCCGGAGCCGTCGCTGTCGCGCTCCGGAGCGGATTGGTCGACTGAGCTTCGGCAACGAAGCTCGCAAGCATTTTGAGCTCCGATCGCCCATGCTAAGTAGCGAGCCTAGGAGAGGCGTGGAAATCGAAATCGTTGCGACCGTCCGTGATGCACGCAGAGGTGACAGCGCTGCGCTAGAACGGCTGGCACGGCATGCTTTGCGGCTGTCTCTGCGAACGGCCGCTGCCACGCTGGGCTCGCGAGAGGACGCTGCCGACATCGCGCAAGAGGTCGCCGTCGAAGCGCTGCGCGACCTTCACAAGCTCCGCGACCCGGAACGCTTTGACGCTTGGGTGTATCGGATCACTGCTCGGCGGGCGCTCCGCCTTCTTCAGTCGCAGCGCAGAAGACGTGAGATAACGCTCGATACGGTCGGCGAGCACGAACAGCCCGTCTTCAGTCTCGACGAGGACGAGCTCGCGGAGCAGTGGTCAGCGGCACCCCAGATCCGGGACGCTCTGGCCCAGCTGCCGCCCAGGCAGAGACTTGCGCTTGCTCTTCGCTACGTGGCCGGCCTGACCGATCGCCAGATCGCTGATGTCCTTGGTTGCCGACGCGGAACTGCTTGTTCCCTTCTTTCTCGCGGTCGAACGGCGCTGCATTCCAGCCCTCTGATCACGGAGCTGCGGCCAAACCATCTGTGAGGAGATATCCGATGCTCGATACCACTGGACCCGAGATCCCCAACTTCTACCGACAGGCGGCGACGCTGGAGCCGAGCGAAGTCGAGGTCTCGCGTGTGCTGCGAGAGCTCGCCGCCAGAACCGCGAAGCACCGCATGCGCAGACGGCGCGGAGTCGCGGTCCTCGCGCTCGCGGTTGTTGTTGCGATCACCGCCGCCTTCGCTTATCCGCAAACCCTCGACGCACTTGACAACTTCTTCGCGGGCGGCGCAACCCCGGGAACACAGGTCGATCCCGGAACCCTTCCGGCTTGGCTTGAAAATGCCAGCAACCTGCCAGCAGCGCATCCGCAGAAGGGAAGCGAAAGCCTCCTCGCAGAACAGGACGGGCAACGCCTCTTCGCCTATCGCGACGCGACCACCGGCCGCGCCTGCCTCGTGTTCGCCAGTGACTCCGACACCTGCTCCAGCGACGATGAGTGGCACCACCTGTTCGGGCAGCACGCCCTGCTCAAGCTCGCGAGCGGCGTCGGTCCAACCGAAGACGGGAAGGTCGCCGTCTTTGGCCTTGCCCGCTCGTCCGTCGTTCGTGTCGAGCTCCTCGACGGCCACACAGTCGCCGCCGAGGCACCCGTAACAAACGGCGGCTGGGTCATCGTCGCCGACCAGGGCAGCCACGACACACTCGTCGGCCTCGATTCAAACGGCAACGCTGTTGAAACCCTCGATGCCAGCTCCTGGACGTGGAAGTTCTGCACGAACGAGGCCGGCTGTCCCTAGCGTCCACGACCTAACAGTCCTGACCACTCTCAAGTTGGTGCCAGCTGCGTGAGGGTGGTCAGCGCGTCCGTGAGAACTGGACCACCGATCACCTGCGCACGGGCCCGTGACCGACCAGTCAGGGGTCTACGCGGGTCTATGTCGTTTGGGGTCTTCGGCCGCCACCGCCGCGGCGTGAATCCCTCGGAGCCATGCGGCTTCGCGCGACCGGACGCGTTCTCGGACGACAGCTGATCAGCCCTCGTAGTGCAGGGTTGGCTCTTGGTCGGAGTCCGCACCCCGCAGGTTGCCTGCACGACGGCGTTGCTAGCTGGGGCAACAGCCCTTGCAACCCATATGCAACCCGGCCGTGCACGGCAAGGGGTGGAAACGCGATGCCGCTCGAGCAGAGCGTCGAGTCAAAGTTCCTGCAAAACGAGGTAATCCATGGAGATCGAGGATCGGACCGGAGTCCTTAGATTCTGGATCGCACCCAGGAGGTCGCCGGTTCGAGTCCGGCTAGCTCCATTCGAGGGCTCGCTAAAAGCGTCTAGCGCTTCTTCGTAACCGGCCGGGGCCGGTTCACGTTTCGCGGCTTTCGCGGCGCCGCGATCGCACTGTCGAGTAGCTGCAGCATCGACTCGATGTCGAACGGGTCGCCGCCGGCGACGCGGAGCGCGAGGCCGTTGAGGAGGGAGGTCGCGAACCGCCCGAGCTCGAGCGATGAGACGTCGTCGCGAAGCTTCCCCTCGGCCTGCTGCTGCTGGAACCACTCCTGGATGCGGGGGCTCGAGTCGGCCGACTTCGCGTCCAGTCGCCGGACGAAGTCCTCGTCGTGGCGCATCCGGCTCTCGGTCTCGATGAGGACGGCCAGCCACTCCGGGTTCTCCTTGCTCAACGCGCGAAATGCCTCGTCGAGGCCTTTCGCGACGAGAATGTCGCCGAAGCGGGTGTTCATCTCCATCGCGAGCTCCACGAACAGGTCGTTCTTGTTCTCGAAGTAGTGGAAGATCGCGCCGCGCGAAAGGCCGGTCGCCTCCTCCAGCCTCGCGACCGTCGCGCCTTGGTAGCCGTGCTCGGCGAATGCGCGCCGTGCGCCGTCGAGGATCTCCGCGCGACGGGCGTCGAGATGTTCCTGGGTCACCTTCGGCACGGGCAGAATCCTAGCCACTTGACAAAACCGTACATACGTTTTATTTATCGACGTGCTGAGGAACCGTTCGCTGATCGGACTGGTCACCGCCGAGCTCGTCTCGCTGACAGGCTCGTCGATGACGTTCGTCGCACTGCCGTTCTTCGTGCTGGTGACGACGGGCTCGACGGCGAAGATGGGCTGGGTGCTCGCGGCGGAGATGCTGCCGATCGCGATCTTCGGCATTCCGGCGGGAACGGTGATCGCCAAGCTCGGCGCGAAGAAGACGATGCTCATCTCGGACGTCGCGCGCGGGCCGCTGATGCTCGTCATCCCGATCCTCCACCACTACGGCGACCTGTCCTTCGCGGCGCTGCTGGGGACGACGTTCGCGATCGGGATCTTCGCCGCGCCCTATTTCGCGTCGTCCCGGCTGATCGTCCCCGAGGTCGCGGGCGAGGACGAGCAGGCGGTCGCGAGCGTCAACGCCGTGCTCTCCGGCGCCAACCAGGTCACGCAGCTCGCGGGGCCTGTGCTGGCCGGAGTGCTTATCGGGCTCTTCAGCCCGACGACCGCCCTCGTCGTCGACGGCTGCACATACCTCTTCTCGTTCCTCGTGATCCTGATTGTCGTTCGCGCCGGCAAGCGCGTCGAGGCGGCTGCACAACAGAAGGGCGTGTTCGCCGGGTTGAAGTTCCTGCTCGGCGACTCCCTACTCGGCCCGCTGGTGATCGCCGCCTGCGCGATCAACTTCGTGGCGCAGGGAATCGTCCTCGGCGTCCAGGCCATCGACTACTTCCGCTATGACGCGAGCGGGCACGTGGTCGGCATCCTGTTCGCAGGCTTCGGCCTCGGTGCGCTCGCCGGCGCGGTCGTCGCTCAGCAGTTGACGCAGAAAGTGCCGCTGCTCAAGCTGGCCGCCGTCGCGATCGTGGCCATGCCGCTACCGCTGTTCCTGCTCTCGCCAACCACGCCGTGGCCCGTGGCGACGCTCATCATCGCCGGGTTCGCGTTCTTCACGCCGCTGGTCAACGCGCCCGTGATCGGGATCCTGACCGTGCGCACGCCGGCGGAGCTCCGGCCGAAGGTGATGACGGCTGTGATGAAGGTTGCGACGATGGCCGGGCCCTTCGGCTTCATCGCTGCCGGCTACCTGCTGCGGCACGTCTCGCTCGGCTCGTTCTTCATCGGCCTGCCGGCGCTGCTCACGCTGGGCGGTCTCGCATTTGCCGGTGTGGTGCTACGGCATCAGCGCGGCGAGACGGGCGACCTCGCCGTCGCAAGCGGCTAGCCGCACGCTCGCCGTCGGGCTGCTCGTAACCGCTTGGCCGCTCTTCCCGTTTGTTGACTAGCTCACGGGAAAATTTCCCCTGCACCTCGGACCAAGGAGCGCGCGCATGGCGTCGGAAACCAAGTCGGACCTCGTCGAGGAGCTCAGCTCGCAGTCGACGAAGGCGAAGCTCGTCGAGCTACTCGGCTCGCGGCTGAAGAAGGACGAGATCTCGAGGCTGCTCGACGACGAGAGTGACGGGACGAAGGAAGAGCTGCTGAAGAGGCTCGGCTCGCGCACCAAGGACGAGCTCGTCCAGGCCGTCGAGAGCCGCTTGACGAAGGACGAGATCGAGAAGGCGGTCGACGCGGTGCGCGACGAGTCCGACCAGGAAGGCGAGGACGAGCAGGACGCACAACAAGACCGCTCCGACTCGCGTCAGCAGCGAAGCGAGCAGCAGCAGGACGAGGAACGGGACGAGGAGCAAGACGAGGATCGGGACGAGCCGCAGCAGCGGCAACGCCGCACACAGCACGTCGACGACACCGAGATCGACTGGAGCGCCGAGCTCGAGTGGTCGCCGCCGCCGCAACCGACACCTGCGCCGGTCGCGTTCGCAGGTGCTGCGCCGTTCATGCCGGGTGCCCGCGTGCGGGTCGACCTGTCCGGGCTGCCGGCCCTCGGGATCTTCCTCGGCAAAGGCGCGTCCGCCGCGGGCACGATCACCGGCGTGAACGCGCGCGAGCGAACGGTGCGCGTGTACCTCGATGCGTGCTTCGACGGTGAGAAGGAGATCTACCTGCCTCCGGAGCGCGTCACTCTCGACCGATGAAACGTCTGGCTCTGAAAGTGGGCGCCGCAGTCCTGGCTGCGGTGATCCTACGGCGCCTCAGCCGGCATCTGCACCACGGTGGCGGCCACGAGGACGCGGTCCGCGCCTACTTCGACGCGTGGTCGGAAGGCGACGCCGACGCGATCCGCGACCTCGTCAGCGACGACTACCACGCGCACGTCCACACGCTCGAGGGCACGGACGAGCGCGACGCCGAGGAGCTGGTCTCGGTTGTCGAGAGCCACGCGGAGGCTTTCTCGCAGGTCGACTACGACCTGCACGAGGTCATCTCCCACAACGGCTGCGTCGCGGTGCGGGCGACCATGCACGCTTGCCACGAGGAGACGGGCAAGGACGGGGAGATCGACGGCATCGCGATCCTGCGCTTCGACGGCGACCGGATCGCCGAGGAGTGGTCGAGCTGGGACTACCTCGGCCTTGCGGGTCAGCTGGGCCTGTCCGGCGGCGAGTAGGCGCGGTTTGCCGACTTTTCGGGCAGGGGATTTCGTACTCCACGGCCGCTGCAGGCCGAACCAATGACGAAAGGGTGATCTGAAGTGGCCGTAATGCAACGCGAATCTTCGGCGGGCTACATCACTCGAGCTCCACGCTCGAGCGGCCTCGCCGACGTCCTCGAGATCCTGCTCGACCGTGGTCTCGTCATCGACGCCTTCGTGCGCGTCTCGCTCGTCGGCATCGAGCTCCTGACCGTCGACCTGCGGGTCGTGATCGCCAGCGTCGACACCTACCTGCGCTTCGCCGAGGCCGTCAACCGGCTCGACCTGCGGGCGGTCGACGACTCCCGGAGCGTCCCGGATCTCTTCGAGAAGGGCGGCGAGGAGGTCGCCGAGACGAAAACGAAGGGCGCCGTCGAGGGCGGCATGGACGCGATCAAGGAGAAGATCGGCCTCGGAGGTCACGACGACGACGATGAGGACGACGACAAAGAGCGGTCGCGCAGCGGCTCGCGGAGCCGTGGTAACAACCGGTGAGTCGGCTCTACCTCTACGGCATTACCCGTCCTCGCGAGGTGCCGCAGCGCCTCGCGGACCAGGGTGTGTCGCTCGTCGCCGACGACGGTCGCGCGGCGGTGGTCTCCGAGCTCGACGAGGGACCGGTCGAGGCCACGCGTCGGAACCTGCTCGCGCACGCCGACGTCGTCGAGCAGCTGCACGAGGAGACCGTCGTGCTTCCCGCCCGCTTCGGCTACATCCTCGAGGGCCGGGAGGAAGCCCTCGAGTTGCTCGCCCTCCCCGAGATCGAGCAACTGCTCGAGCGGCATGCCCGGACGTGCGAGTTGACGCTCAGGGGCAAGTACGAGGAGTCGGTGCTCGCGGAGGTCGGAGCGGGGCTGCAGCCGCTCCGCGACGCCTACCGAGCCCAGCCGTCCGTCGAGGTCGGCATTGCGCTCGGGGAAGCCGTCGGGGAAAGGCTCGCCGGGCGCCGCGCTCGCGACAAGTCGCTCGTGCTCGACGGGCTCCAGCCGCTCGTCCTCGACGTCGTCGCCGGCGAGCCGGCCGGCGAGTTCGCGGCGTTCGACCTCGCGCTGCTCGTGGAGCGCGACCGCGTGCACTCGATCGAGGCGCAGGTCGAGGAGCTCTCCGCCCGGCTGTCGCCGCCGCTCCACTTCAAGCTCGTCGGACCGCTGCCGCCGTACAGCTTCGTTCGGCTCGCCATGCCGGCGGTCGCATGATGGGACTGATCGGCGGCCTCCTCACCCTTCCGCTCGCACCCGCCCGAGGGCTCGTCTGGGTGTTCGAGCAGGTCGTCGACGAGGCCGAGGCGCAGCTCCACGACCCGGCCCGGATCCGCGCCGAACTCGCGGAGGCCGAGGCCGCGCTCGAGCGCGGCGAGATGGACGAGGAAACCTACGAAGCGCTGGAGCGCGAGCTCCTCGACCGCCTCCATGGCTGAGTCCGGGAAGAAGCTGTCGCCCCCCGAGGTCGTCGGGCGAGCCCGCAGCCAGATCGAGGAGCTGTTCGGGAAGCCGGTCGAGACGGTCTCCGGATTCGGACACCCCGAGGACAATGGGGGAGGCTGGACCGTGACTCTCGAGCTGCTCGAGCTTCCCCGTATTCCGGACACGACCAGCCTGCTCGGCACGTACGAAGCAACCCTTGACGCCGACGGCAATCTCGTCGATGCGCGGCGACTACGTCGTTATCCACGCAACCAATACGACCCCGTCCAGCAAGGAGAGGACTCATGAGCGCACTCGAGATGCGTGCCCAGTCGCCCAGCAGCACGTCCCTGGCCGACCTGCTCGAGCGGGTGCTTGACAAGGGGATCGTCATCGCCGGCGACGTGCAGGTGAACCTGCTCGACATCGAGCTGCTGACGCTCAAGCTGCGCTTGATCATCGCCTCGGCCGACACCGCTCGCTCGATGGGCATCGACTGGTGGGAGCACGACCCGGCACTCAGCTCCCGCGCCCGCGAGGGGCAGCTGGTGGAGGAGAACCGAGAGCTACGCGAGCGGCTCGACCGGCTCGAGCGAGCGATCGAGGGGAACGGCCGTTGAGCGCGCTCGACGAGCTCGCCCGGATCCTCGCCGAGCGTGAGCTCGACGTAGGCGACCTGATCCGTCGGGCCGAGGAGGATGCGCGCACCGACGTGGCCGAGACCCTGCGGCGCCTCTTCGCGGACGACATGCTGCGCCGCGTCGGGGAGCGGCTCGGTGGGAAGCCTCTGGTCGCCCTCGCCGGCGTCGCCGACGGCGTTCGCCCGCTCGTGCTCGATCTTGCGCCGGGCGATCTCGACAACGAGGCTCGGCTAGAGCGGCTCGTGCGGGCGCACAACGAGCTCCTGCTCGGCGCGCTCGAGGCCGGAGCCGTCGTGCCCTTCCGCTTCGGGACGACGTTCCCCGATCGTGCAGCACTCGAGGACTGGCTCGAACGACATCGCGCTGCGCTCGCTGCCGAGCTCGAGCGGCTGCGCGGCACCGCCGAGTGGAGCGTCGAGGCCGTCGGGCGCATGCCGGACGTGGATGCCGCCGAGTATCTCGGCGCCCGCCTCGCGACGACGGTCCGGCCCGGGCTCCGCGAGCGGCTTGCCGCTGCCTGCGAGGACGCGGCTGGGGACGCGTACCTCGTTGCCAGGTCCCGGCAGGACGACTTCGCCGCGGCGGTCGCGGCGCTCGAGGCGGAGGGCTACGAGCTGCGGGTCACCGGCCCCTGGCCGCCGTACTCGTTTGCGCGCCTACCGTGAGCGACGGCCTCGTCGACCTGCTCGACTCGCTCGTCGACACGGGAGTCGCCGCCGGCGGCGACGTGACCATCTCCGTCGCAGGCGTCGACCTGATCGCGCTGCGGCTGAAAGCGCTGCTCGCGTCCGTCGGGACCGAAGGCGCGGGCGATCTCGCCTTCCCGAGCCGCGAACGCCGCGAACGGCGAGCGGGGCTGCCGTCGCGGGTCGAGACGGACGAGAAGTCGCTGCAGCGCGGGCTCGCGCAGCTCGTCCTCGTCCTGGTCGAGATCCTCGGCGAGCTGCTCGAGCGGCAAGCCGTGCGCCGCATGGCGGCCGGAAGCCTCAGCGACGAGGAGTCCGAGAAGCTCGGCGCTGCGTTCCTCGCGCTGCACAAGCGCGTGGACGAGCTCTACGACGAGCTCGTCGGCGGCGAGCCGGCACCGCGGTCGCTGCTCAGCGAGCTCGCCACGGGCTGAGGAAGACCGAAGTAGGCCCGGCGACTGCCGAGCCCACTTCGAGTGTGGCGGAGCTCAGTTGTTGGTTCCGAAGGGCGGTGGGCCGCCGCCCCAGCCACCGGGACCGCCCATCACGTTGAACGAGCTGTCGAGGTGGACTTCGACCTTGCTGCCGTCGGACTGCGTCACCGTCACCTCGTAGCCGTTGCCGAAGTAGTCGGTCGTGACGTCCCCGGCCGTGCCTCCGCCGACGGCCTTGAGCGCGGCCGCCTTCGCCTTGTCCGCCGCCTCGCCGGTGACCGCTTTCTCGTGGTCCTCGTGCGCGGCGGTGCCAGGGGCGGGCATGTCCCGCAAGGCGGGCGGCGGCTTGCCGGAGGCTGCCGACGGCACCGTCGTCGCACCGGAGTTGGAGTTCGCGGCGCCGGCGACCGCGGCTCCCCCGACGGCGGCTCCGCTCAGGGCGGCGACGCCGAGCCCGACTTTCTTGATCTTGCTGAGCATGGTTGCTCCCTTCGTTCGATTGACCGGGGGTCGTCCCGGGTTCGGAAGCCACGATGCAGCCGCCGGGTTGGAGCCCCCTTCGGCGTCGCTAGGAAGGTGCTGAGACATGCGATTCCCGGCGCTTTCCCAGGAACTTCACAGCAAGCCGTGCGAAGGTTCGGGACATGAACGAGGCGAACGGCAGCGGCAGGATCCTCGTCGTCGACGACGAGCCGTCGATCGTCGACGCCGTCGCCACCGCTCTCCGCTACGAGGGCTTCGACGTGCGCGAGGAGGGCACGGGCCGCGGAGCGATCACCGCAGTCGCGGACTTCGAGCCCGATCTCGTCGTGCTCGACTGGATGCTCCCGGACCTCGACGGGATCGAGGTCGGCCGGCGCCTCCGCGAGCAAGGCTTCAAGACGGCGATCCTCTTCCTCACCGCGAAGGACGCGGTCGAGAACAAGGTCGAGGCGCTGCGCGCAGGCGGCGACGACTACGTGACCAAGCCGTTCAGCCTCGCCGAGGTCGTCGCGCGCGTGCAGGCCATCCTTCGGCGCACGGCCGGAGACTTGCCGGGCGACGTCCTCACCTTCGCCGACGTGACCCTCGACGAGGGGCGGCACGAGGTGCACCGCAGCGGCACGCGTGTCGACCTGACCGCGACGGAGTTCTCGCTGCTCCGCTACTTCCTCCTCAACCCGCGCCGCGTGCTCTCCAAGGGGCAGATCCTGCAGAACGTCTGGCGCTACGACTTCGGCGGCAACTCGAACGTCGTCGAGACGTACGTGAGCTACCTGCGCAGGAAGCTCGACGCGCTCGGGCCGCCGCTGATCCGGACGATCCGGCAGGCGGGCTACATGCTCGACACGGAGGAGTAATGCTGTCGCGGCTCTCGCTCCGCACCCGGCTCCTCGTCGGGGTGATCGCGCTCGCGGCGGTTGGCCTCGTGGCTGCGGACGTCGCGACCTACAGCGAGCTGCGCTCCTTCCTCGTCTCGCGTACCGACGCGACTCTGCAGGAGCAGCACCAGGCATTCGAAGAAGGCGACGGGCGCCCA
This sequence comes from Gaiellaceae bacterium, assembly GCA_036494245.1. Taxonomy (GTDB): domain Bacteria; phylum Actinomycetota; class Thermoleophilia; order Gaiellales; family Gaiellaceae; genus Palsa-739. Next base: position 6,946 of record DASXOM010000174.1, on the reverse strand, counting down.
CCGACCGGCGTCTATTCCGAGGTGCGCGCGCCAAATGGAAGCACCGTGCTCCACGGGCTCGGTGTGACCCTGTTCGCTGGGCAGGCCCCGCCGCCGATACCGCAACTACCGCAGACGATTCGCGTTCCCACGCAGCCGAATGAAGGCCTGGACCGGGTCAGCTACTTCACCGTCGGCTCGCGCGGCAGCGGCGAGCAGTACCGCGTCCGAGCCGCGGTGGAACGCGACCTCAATGGGGCGATGCTCATCACCGCGGAGCCGCTGCACGACGTGAACAGCACCCTGCACCGTCTGTTCCTCGTAGAAGTGCTCGTGACCGTCGCCGTCCTCGCGGCGCTCGCGGCGCTTGCACTGTGGATCATCCGCATCAGCCTGCGCCCGCTGCGCCGGATCGAGCAGACGGCGGAGGCGATCACGGCCGGCGACCTGTCGCGCCGGGTCGAGTACGCAGATCCGCAGACCGAGGTCGGTCGCGTCGGCAGCGCGCTCAACACCATGCTCGACCGGATCGAGGCCTCGGACCGGCGCCTGCGCCGCTTCATCGCCGACGCGTCGCACGAGTTGCGGACGCCGCTGGCCGCCGTCCGTGCCTATGCCGAGCTGTTCGATCGCGGCGCGGCCGCGCGTCCCGCCGATCTCGAGCGCTCGATGTCAGGCATCACGCGCGAGTCCGAGCGGATGAGCCTCCTCGTGGACGACCTGCTCCTCCTCGCGCGGCTCGACGAGGGCCGCCCGCTCGAGCAGAAGCCGGTCGATCTCGCTGCGGTCGTCAGCGAGGCCGTCGATGCCGCACGCGTCGTCGAGCCCGACCGCCCGATCGAGCTCGCTGTCGAGCCGGCCACCGTTACCGGCGACGAGGCCCGTCTGCACCAGGTGCTCGACAACCTGCTGGCGAACGCGAGGACGCACACGCCGGCGGGCACACCCGTCTCCGTCGAGCTCCGCCAGGTCGACGGTCGCGCCGAGCTGAGCGTCGCCGATCACGGGCCGGGCCTGACCGAGGAGCAAGCTGCGCGCGTCTTCGAGCGCTTCTACCGCACCGACACCTCGCGCGCCCGCGCCAGCGGCGGCGCCGGCCTCGGCCTCTCGATCGTCGCCGCCGTCGCTGAGGCGCACGGCGGGACGGCAGAGGCGCGGCCGACGCCCGGCGGCGGCGCGACCTTCGTGATCGCGCTGCCGCTGGGCGCGGCTGCTTCCCTCAGCTGACCCGGTCGTCCGGCCGATCCGGCCGGAAGGCGAAGCGAGCGATGATGCCCGGATCGTCGCCGGGCGGAAGCTCGGGCACTCGCGTTGCGACCCACGCGTACCCGTCCTCCGGATAGGCGACGACGTCGGGATAGCCCCCGGCGCTCATGGCGAGGACCCGAGCCGGCTCGTCGTGCGGGTTGCTGAAGGCGTGCAAGCCGGCACGTCCTTCGGGACAGAACAGGAAGTCGCCGGCGGCGAGCTCCTCCTCGCCTTCCAGGTTGCGGCAGACGATGCGGCCGCTGAGGACGAAGAACATCTCCTCGGCGCCGTAGTGCATGTGGACCTTGTCCCCGTCGTAGCCGGGATCGAACTCGTAGAGCGTGGCGCCCATCCTCGCGTCGTCCGGCCGCCAGAAGATGCGGCTGCGCAAGTCGGCGTCCTCGACGTCCCAGGGGGCGTCGGCGAACAGGTTCTGGCGTTGCATGAGATCTACCTCCGTTGTGCTAGCGGTTACGCCAAGAAATCCGGGCCGCCGTCTGCGGCCAGATACCTCGCCCGAGGTGGAAAACCGCTAGTACGCCGCCGGAGCCATGGCCCGATCGTAGAGGACGCTCTGGCTTGAGCGTGAGGGATACTTGCCCTGTGGACTCTTATCCCGTCAGGCTTGAAGGCGAGCCGACGGAGCCGCTCTCTCGCTGGCTCTGGCTCGTCAAGTGGCTCCTACTGATTCCCCACTTCATCTGCCTGATCTTCCTCTGGCTCACACTCGTGCTCGCCGCGGTCGCCGCCTTCTTCGGGCTGCTCTTCACCGGTCGCTACCCGCGAGGGCTCTTCAACTGGAACCTCGGCGTCCTGCGCTGGACCTGGCGCGTCTCGTTCTACGGCTACAGCGCTCTCGGCACCGACCGCTATCCGCCGTTCACGATGGGGGACGCGCCGGACTATCCCGCGCGGCTCGAGATCGACTATCCCGAGCGGCAGCGTCGCGGGCTGCCGCTGATCGGCTGGTGGCTGCTCGGCATCCCGCAATACGTCATCGCCGGGCTGCTCTCGGGCGGCGGCCGGGCTCCCGGTCTCGTCGGAGTCCTCGTCTTCGTCATCGCCATGCTGCTCCTGTTCAAGAACCGCTATCCGCGCGACGTCTTCGACGTGCTGATGGGCTTCAACCGCTGGGCGATCCGCGTCGGGGCCTATGCGCTGCTGATGACCCCGCACTATCCGCCGTTCCGGCTCGACCCCGGCGCGACGGAGGCACATCCGGTCGAGTAGCGCGCCTCGCTCACCGCGGCCACTACCATGCGACACCGGCACCGCTACCCAGATCGAGGGAGGAGCAGTTGACGATCACCGATCGGCCGGAAGACAGCCTCGCAGTCCACGGGCTACGCGCCGGGGGACGCGTGCTCCGCAACCCGACGACGTCGCAGCTCTACACCGCGGCGCTCGATCGAGGTGAGGCCGTACTGGCCGAGGGCGGGCCGCTGGTCGTCGACACAGGCCGCTTCACCGGCCGCTCCCCCAAGGACAAGTTCATCGTGCGGGAGCCGGGCTCCGAGGATCGGATCTGGTGGAGCGAGACCAACGCCGAGATCTCGGAGGAGCACTTCGACGGTCTGCGCGCGAAGGTCGTCGCGCGCCTCGAGGCGCGCGATGTCTACGTGATCGACGCGTTCTGCGGTGCCGACCCGAAGCACCGGCTCGCGGTGCGCGTGCTCACGACGCACCCGTACCACGCGCTCTTTGCGAAGACGATGTTCATCGAGCCTGCCGAGACGGATCTCGCCGGCTTCGAGCCGGACGTGCTCGTGCTCCACGAGCCGGAGGTCGAGGCGGATCCGGCGCAGGACGGCACGCGGACGGAGGTCTTCATCTGCCTCCACCCGACGCGCAAGGAGATCCTGATCGGCGGCACCTTCTACGGCGGTGAGATCAAGAAGTCCGTCTTCACGCTGATGAACGACCGCCTGCCGCTCGAGGGCGTCATGCCGATGCACTGCTCGGCGAACGTCTCGCAGGACGGCCAGGACGTGGCCGTCTTCTTCGGGCTCTCGGGCACAGGCAAGACGACGCTGTCGGCGGATCCCGAGCGGCTGCTGATCGGGGACGACGAGCACGGCTGGGGCGACGAGGGGGTCTTCAACTTCGAGGGCGGCTGCTACGCCAAGACGATTCGGCTCTCGGCCGAGGCCGAGCCCGAGATCTGGAAGGCCGCACACAGCTTCGGCACCGTGCTCGAGAACGTCGCGGTCGACGAGCGGGGGGTGCTCGACCTCGACGACGACTGCAAGACCGAGAACAACCGCGCCGCGTACAAACTCGAGGAGATCGCGAACGCGCTGCCCGCGAAGCGCGCCGGGCATCCGCGGTCGGTGATCTTCCTCGCCGCCGACGCCTTCGGGATCCTGCCGCCGATCGCGCGCCTCAGCCGCGAGCAGGCGCTCTTCTTCTTCCTCTCCGGCTACACGTCGAAGCTCGCCGGCACGGAGCTCGGTGTGACCGAGCCGCAGCCCACCTTCTCGACCTGCTTCGGCGCCCCGTTCTGGCCGCAGCGGCCGACCGTCTACGCGAAGCTGCTGGGCGAGAAGCTCGACGAGCACAGCGCAACGGTCTGGCTGATCAACACCGGCTGGACGGGAGGCCCGTTCGGCGAGGGCCACCGGATGCCGATCCAGGCCACGCGCGCGCTGCTCGGCGCGGTGCTCACGGGCGAGCTCGGCGGTGTGGAGTTCCGGAGGGATCCGGTCTTCGGCTTCGAGGTTCCCCTGCGTGCTGCGGGCGTCGACGAGTCGCTGCTCGACCCGCGCTCGACGTGGGCCGACCCCGAGGCGTACGACCGCAAGGCCCGCGAGCTCGCGCAGATGTTCGTCGACAACTTCGCGACGAAGCACGCGGACGCGCCGGCCGAGGTCGCAGCGGCCGCACCGAAGCCGTAACGCTCAGCGGTGCCTCGCCCGCGCGCGGCCCTCGCGCGCCCGCAGCTTCCACTTCCGGGCTTCCTCCTTCCGCAGCCGCGCGTCCTGACGGAGCGCGATCGCGCGCAGCTCGCGTTGCAGCTTGCGCCAGCTGTGGAAACGCTCGCCGGGGAGCTCACCGGACTCGACCGCGGCGAGCACCGCGCACTCGGGCTCGTGGACGTGGGTGCAGTCGGCGAAGCGGCAGTCTGCGGCGAGCTCCTCGACATCGGCGAAGGTCGCGTCTAGCGCGGCGGAGCCGACGTCCCACAGCTGCAGCTCGCGCAGGCCGGGGGTGTCGATCACGAGCCCGCCGCCGGGAAGCACGAGCAGCTGGCGGTGTGTCGTCGTGTGCCGGCCCTCGTCGTCGTCCACACGGGTCTCGTTCGTCGCCATCGCCTCCTCGCCCATCCAGCGGTTCACGAGCGTCGACTTGCCGACACCCGAGGAGCCGAGCAGGACGGCCGTCGCGCCCGGTTCGATCCGCGCGCGCAGCGCATCGCAGCCGTGGCCGGTCACGGCGGATACGACGTGCACCGGCACGCCGAGCGCGACCGCCTCGACCTCCGCAACGAGCGGCCACGGATCGTCGAGCCGGTCGGCCTTCGTCAGCACGATCTCGGGCGAGGCGCCGCTCTCCCAGAGCGTGACGAGGTAGCGCTCGATGCGGCGCGGCTCGAGATCCGGGCCGAGCGACGAGACGGCGAACGCGACGTCGACGTTCGCGGCGAGCGTCTGGGCGGTCGTGGTCAGGCCAGCCGCGTTCCGGACGATGGCGCTGCGGCGTGGCAGGACTGCGCGAATCAGGCCGTCAGCAAGGCCGACCCAGTCGCCGGCGCCGACGTCGAGGCCTTCGTGCATGAGCCGCCCGGGCAGGCGGGAGCGGACGGCGCCGGCTTCCGTCCAGACGTCGAAGGCGCCTCGGTGGACAGCCGCGACGCGGCCCGGCACGAGGCCGGACTCCAGGTTTTCGGCGAGTTCGGGGTTCCAGCCGAGCTCGCGCAGGTCGAATCCAGGCAACGCAAAGCTCCTTCATGCGAGATGGACGCCGCACGCGTCCCTGCAGAAGGAGCGTCCGGCGCTAGGTCAGGAGGACCGAGGAGGCAACACAGGCAAGCATCATTTGTTTCGAACCTCCTATCGCCGGGGACGGGTGCAGGTTACGGCCGCCATGCGTGTGCGTCAACTCACTCCGAATCTGATCCAGCTCACGAGGCTGCGTTTCGTGAACGCGTTTCTCGTGCGCGAGGACGACGGCTTCACGCTCGTCGACACGACCGTCGCCCGCGGCGGCGATGCGCTGCTCGACGCCGCGCGAGACGCAGGCGCCCCGATCCGGCGCATCGCGCTCACGCACGGGCACGGCGACCACGTCGGCTCGCTCGACGAGTTGCGCAGCCGGCTCGACGGCCAGGTGCAGGTCGCGATGCCGGAGATCGACGCCCGCATCCACGCTGGCGAGAACGTTGTCGACGACAAGCTGCCGGGCTCCTGGCCCGAGGTGGAGACGCAGCCCGACGTGCTGCTCGAGCCCGGCGACCGCGTCGGCAGCCTCGAGGTGGTCGAGGCGCCGGGCCACACGCCCGGGCACGTGGCCTTCCTCGACACGCGCGACCGCAGCTTGCTTGCCGGCGACGTGTTCACGACGCTCGGCGGGACCGCCGTTTCGAGCCACTTCACGCTTCCGTTTCCACTGGCGGCGATGGCCACCTGGGACAGGGAACGCAACCTCGAATCAGCCCGCAGGTTGCGGGGGCTCGAGCCGCAGCTCCTCGCCGTCGGGCACGGCGATGCGCTCCGCGATCCGGAGAGCGAGACCGTGCGGGCAATCGAGCGCGCCCACCGCGCGCTCTGCTGACGCGCGGAAGCGACGCTTCCGCGGCAAGCGGATTGACGAAATGCGCGGCTGAGTGGTAGGAATCCTGCGCGATGCGCAGCGAGGACGTCCAGCCTCTGCGGATTCCGGCGAGCGGCTCGGAGCGGGGGCCCGTAGCCCCGGCGCGCCGCACCGACGAGCTCGACCGCAGGGTCATCGAGGCGCTGCAGGCGAACGGACGCGAATCCTTCCGCGCGATCGCCGCGCGCGTCGGCGTCTCGGAAGCGACCGTTCGCGCACGCTACGGACGGCTGACCGCAGAGGGGATCCTGCAGGTCGTCGCCGTCACGAACCCCCTCGGGCTCGGCTACGAGCAGGCACTCGTCGGCGTCAAGACCTCGGGCTCGCCCGAGCAGGCGGCCGACGCGATCGTGCACTGGCCCGAAGCCGACTACGTCGTCGCGACGGCAGGGCAGTTCGACCTCGTCGTCGAGCTGGTCGCTGCCGACCGACGCCATCTGCTCGAGCTCACGAGCCGGCTGCGCGCGCTGCCGGACGTCGTCTCGACCGAGACCTTCGTCTACCTGGAGATGTGGAAGCAGCTCTACGACTGGGGGAGTGGAATGCCCAAGGAGGAAGAAACGAGATGAGCATCACGCAAGGCGCGACATCGGCAGACGAGTACCGCCGTCTGGCCAACGACCATCTCTGGCTCCACTTCACGAACATGCACGGCCTCGAGCCGCCGATCATCGTGCGCGGCGACGGCTGCTACCTCGAGGACGTCCACGGCAAGCGCTACCTCGACGCGCTGGCCGGGCTCTTCTCGGTCAACCTCGGCTACGGCTACGGCGAGGAGATCGGCCAGGCGGCGCTCGAGCAGATGCGGGAGCTGCCCTTCTACACGAACTGGACGTACGCCCACCCGCGCGCGATCGAGCTCGCGGCGGAGGTCGCGTCGCTCGCGCCGGGCGACCTCAACCGAGTCTTC
>DASXOM010000173.1:0-10992 GCA_036494245.1 Gaiellaceae bacterium | reverse complement strand
CCCTTGAGCATCTCGGCGAGACCGCTCTTGACCCGCATCGTCCCGTACTCGGCCATCGGCGTGAGTGTAGCCAGGCGCGACCTGATAGAACCGGCGCGTGGAGCCGTGGAGGCGGGAGCCGGTAGGACGCTTCGACGAGCTCGAGATCGAGAGCGCGGTCCTGCGCGACAATCCGCTCGGCGACCCGCACGTCCGGCCGCTCTGGGTCTACGTCCCGCCGACCTACGACGCCGAGCCGGACCGGCGCTTCCCGTCGATCTACCTGATCCAGGGCATGACCGGGCAGCTCGACATGTGGCAGAACCGCACCGCCTTCCGGCCGACCACGCCGGAGCGCATCGACCGGCTGTTCGCGGAAGAAGACTGCCCGCCGGCGCTCGTCGTCGCCGTCGACGCCTGGACGTCGTACGGCGGCGCGCAGTTCATCGACTCGCCGGGCACCGGACGCTACGGGGAGTACCTCTGCGACGAGGTCGTCTCGTTCGTCGACTCGCGGTACCGAACGCTCGCGGAGGCGGCGCACCGCGGTCTCACAGGGAAGTCGAGCGGCGGCTACGGCGCGATGGTCGTGCCGATGCTCCGGCCTGACGTGTTCGGCGGGCTCGCGACCCACTCCGGCGACGCGCTGTTCGAGCTCTGCTACCTGCCGGAGTTCCGGGACACGGTCCGCACGCTGCGCGACGAGTACGGCGGCTCGTACGAGCGCTTCTGGGAAGACTTCCGCTCGCGGCCCGCCTTCACGAAGCCGTGGGACCACTATCTCCTCAACACGTACGCAATGGCCGCGTGCTACTCGGCGAACGAGGACGGCTCGGTCGACCTCCCGTTCGACACGGCGACCGGGATGCTCCGCGAGGATGTCTGGCAGCGCTGGCTCGCCTGGGATCCGGTGCGCATGGCCCGCCGCCACGCCGACGCGTTGCGCAGCCAGCGCGCGATCTACATCGACGCCGGCAAGCGAGACGAGTGGTTCCTCGACCTGGGCGCCGAGGCGTTCCGGCGCGAGCTCGAGGAACTCGGGATCAGCGACGTCCTGTTCGAGCTCTTCGACGCGAAGCACGGCGGTATCGAGTACCGCTACCCGCTCGCCCTCCGATACCTGGCCGAGCGCCTGCAGTAGCCGGGCAACTCTAGTCTGGACTACTCCACGTTGGAGTAGTACGATCAGCGCGTGCCCTCCACGCAGCAGGTGAGGACGGTCCGGCTGACGACGACGGAGGCCGCCGTCCTCGCGCTGCTGGCGATCGAGGGCGAGCGATCCCCTTATGAGCTGACGAAGGCGGTTGAACACTCGATCGGGCACATCTGGTCGCCGGCGAAGAGCGGCCTCTACGCGACGCTGCCGCGCCTGGCGAAGAGCAAGCTCGCGCAGAGGCGCGGCCGGCGCTATCGGATCTCGGCGGCCGGCCGCGCGGCCCTCGACGACTGGCTGACGACCGTGGAGCCCGGCGCCCGCGAGACGTTCTTTCTCAAGCTCTTCGTAGGTGGCCTGACGACACCCGACGTCCTCGCGGAGCACGTCGAGCAGTTCGTGGCCGACATCGAGGAGCGACTCGACGGGATGCGCTCGATCAGTCGGACCAACTCGAACAGCGGGCACGACTGGTACCACCGGCATCTGCTGCGCTACGGGATCGAACGAGCGGAGCACGAGCTCGCATGGGCGGCCGGGGTCGGTCGCGCGCTACGCCGCGGGCCGCAGTGATCCGCGTCGCGGCGCTGGTGACGGCGCCTCTTCTCGCTGCCGCCGGCCTGACGCTCCTGCCTCCGCAGTCTTCGCGAATCGATCCGCACGTGGCAGTGCAGGCGTTCGACGCCGACCTGACCCAGCTGCAGCAGCGGCTACCGCAGATCCATCCGCAGGTGGACGTGCAGGCGTTCGACGCCGCCGTCGCCCAGTTCCGGGAGAAGCTCCCGACGCTGACCGAAGATCAGGCCGACGTCGGCTTCATGGAGCTCGTCGCATCGCTGGGCGACCGCAACGGGCACACCGGCATCTTCCCGCTCGACCCCGGCAACCACCGTGCCTTCCACGAGTACCCGTTCCTCGTCTACGAGTTCGCGGACGGCGTCTACGTCATCGGTGAGCACGGCGATCACCACCGCCTCGTCGGCGCGCGCCTGACGGCCGTAGGCGGCACCCCGATCGCGCAGGTGCTCGCCCGGGTGGAGCCGCTCGTGCCGCACGACAACGAGACGAGCGGCATACGAAAACGTGCGCTCGATGTACCTACTGAGCGAGGAGGTGCTGAACGGGCTGGGCGTGGCGCCGCGCTTCGACTTCACGCTTCGCAACGGCAAGCAAGTCGAACGGACGCCGGCGCCTATGAGCGCCCGCGCCTACTCGCGCGAGTTCGACGGCATCGGTCCGCCTATCTGGCCGAACGGCGCCGGCCATACCCTCGACCGGCGAGCGGAGACACGCGTGTCGCTGCTCGCGCAGCGCCGGATCGTCTACCTCGCGTACAACACCACGACCGTCGACACGAGCGGCGTCGCCGCCCGAGTGATGCGGCTCGGATCGAAGCCGAGGGTGCGCCGCGTCGTCGTCGACATACGAAACAACCGCGGCGGCGACAACACGACGTATCCCCCCTTGATCCACGCGCTGAAGAGGCTCGGACGCAAGCACAAGACGATCGTCGTGCTCGCAGGCAGGGCGACGTTCTCCGCGGCGGCCAACTTCATGGGCGATCTCGAGGCGGCAACACGCTACTTGCTCGTCGGCGAGGACAGCGGAGGGGCGCCTAACCTCTACGGCGATGTCGAACCCCTCGACCTTCCGCAGGCCGGGCTCCGTGTCGAGGTAGCGACAACCTGGTGGGTGAAGAGCAGGCTCGGCGCGAGCGATCCGCGCGTCACGTTCCATCCGGACGTTGTCGTAGCGCCGACGGCGAAGTCCTGGTTCGCCGGCCGCGACCCGGCGCTCGAGGCCGCGCTGACAGCACCGCTCTCGCGGGCGCACACCATCCACTGAGACCTGTTAAGCGGAGCAGGCCGAGATGAAGTCGAGGTCCGGGCCCGTTCCTCCCCACGCCAACCCTGTCCCGCCGCAGGGGCCCGTTCCCGACGCTGTCCAGCCCGAGCCGTTCCAGGTGAAGTACGGAACCAGCCGACTGGAGGAGTCGCTCGCCGCCAACGTTGCGGCGGCGACCGGGATCGCCTTGTCTCTGGTCACCACGAACTCCCAGGCGATCGCCTCATACGGCGGGTTGCTTGTCAGCGCCGGCGGGAACTTCCCGTTCGGCCAAAGGGTCTCGTAGGGCTGGAAGATCTGCACTCCCGCCAGGCCGGGCGGACTGAGCACGAGGACCTGCGCCGCCAGGAATGTTCCCTCCCTGCTGATCGAGAGCGAGCACTCGGCTCTCAGCGGCGGAGCGTCCCCGCTCGGCGGGTCGATCTGCCCGGATACCGGGAACCCCGGGGTCTGCGGTCTGCAGTGGTCGAGCAGGTGCCCTGAGGCCGCCACCACCTCGTCGACGACAGCGCTCTGGTCTGGACGAGGCCACGGCGCCCTCACATGCACGCGGAGCACCGGCAGCGCCGCCCCCAGGCAATTGGGCGTGATCTGAAGCGGTCCGCCCCACCGCACGGGAATGGCGATGCGTCGAAGAGTCACCGTCGCTCCGCGACGAATCGTGGCGGGAGTTGGCGGCGGAACGGGCACGCCCACCAGGTCGCCATCCGAAGCGTACGTGGTGCCGTCAGCAGCCTTCAGGGTGACCCCGGCGCCGAATATCCAGCTCGAGTACTTGACCGCGCGCCTGGAGCCGTTGTGCAGGACCAGCTTGACGCTGAGCGCCTGGCCCGCCTGCACCTCCGACTTGACGGTGGCTGTGCACCGGACTCGGCCGCCGAGGATGAGGCGACTGGACCTCAAGGTGTGCGTGACGATCCCGAGGCCGCCTCCCACGCCTGCGGTCGCCCGCTGGCTACCTGCCCAAACCGACAGCCCAACCGTGAGCGCAACGACGACACCGACGCTTGCAACGCGCTTCATCGCTCACGGACGATATGGCCGTCGTGGGCTCGCTTGCCCTGGCCGTTCGGACAGTGAGGACCGGCCGAGCTGGAACCATGGGATGACGATGCGAGCAGTCGAGCTGCTCTTCGCCGTCGGCTGGGCGGCCTTCTGGCTGTATTGGCTGGTTGCAGCCTTCTCCATGAAGCGGGGGCACGTCTCCTGGTCACACGAGGGGCGGATCAGGCTGGTGATCATCGTGCTCGCGGTCGTGCTGGTCCGCCTGGGCGTGCTACGCGGTCACGGCTCCACCACCGATCCGTGGCGCGAAGCCCTCGGGCTCGCCCTCTTCGGGCCCGGCCTGGGCTTAGCGGTCTGGGCGCGCGTCCACATCGGGCGCAACTGGGGCACTCCGATGACGCAGAAGGACGAGCCGGAGCTCGTGACCAGCGGTCCGTACCGGCTGGTGCGGCACCCCATCTACTCGGGCATCCTCGTCGGCGGCATCGGCACCGCCGTGGCGCTGAGCTGGTTCTGGCTGGCTCCGGTCGGCCTGGCCGGCATCTACTTCATCTACAGCGCGACGGTCGAGGAGCGCCACCTCACGGAGCAGTTCCCGGACAGCTATCCGGCGTACAAGCGCTCGACGAAGATGCTCGTGCCGTTCGTCTTCTGAACGTGTGACATACAGAGGTCGCGGTGACGTACTAAGGCCAAGGATGAAGCGCCTTCTCCTCCCGGCGAGTGCGCTCGTCCTCGTCGTCACCGCCTGCGGCGCCGGTGCAAATCCGGCGCCGCGGGTGGGCGCGCGCTGACCCCAACGAGTGACTCGTCGACCGCAGCTTGTTGCAGGTTTCGGCAGAAAGTCCTCCACCTGCCTCCTCGGGTCTCAGAAGCCGTGATTCATCGTCGCCCCGCCGCCTGTCGACAGAGAACGCGAAAGGCCGTCAGCGAGTCAGGGGGTTCGAAATGGGTCGCACACCTCGGGTCTTGGTCATCGACGACGACCGGCTGCTCTGCGAGCTGGTCCGCACGACATTCGAGCTGGAGGGATTCGAGGTCGACACGGCCTACGACGTGATCGAGGCCGAGCGGGTGCTCGTCGAGACCCGTCCCGACGCGATCCTGCTCGACATCGGGCTCCCGGGCATCGACGGGATCTTCTACCTGGAACGCCTGCGTGAGACTCCCCAGACCAGCAGGATCCCGATCGTCGCGATCAGCGGATCGGACGAGGCCGGCCGCGCAGCGAGGGCCGTGGGCGCGGAGGCATTCCTGCGCAAGCCGTTCAGCCCGCTCGAGCTGATCGCGCTCGTGACGCCCCTGATCCGAAAGGTCGGGCCCGTCGGGATCGAAGGCAGAGACGTCGTCGACGCCGCGGACCTCAACCGGCTGATCGAGATCGGGCGCCGTCAGCACCAGCTCCTGAACGAGGCGTACGCACAGACGGTCGCGGTGCTCGCTTCGGCGCTCGAGTCGCGTGACTTCGGCACGAGCCAGCACTCGCGCCGCGTCACCTCGTACGCGACGAGGCTCACGCTCGAAGTCGCGCCCGGGCTGCTCGACGATCCGAGCCTCGAGTGGGGCTTCATGCTGCACGACGTCGGGAAGATCGGCATCCCCGACGGCATCCTCCTCAAGCAAGGCCGCCTGACGGGGCCCGAGCGCCGGAGGATGCAGGAACACGCGGAGCTCGGCGACCGGCTGCTCGCCCACGTCCCGCTGCTCAACCAGGAAGGCGCGCGCGTCATCCGCTCCCATCACGAGCGGTGGGACGGCAACGGGTACCCAGACAGGCTCTCCGAGGAGAGCATCCCGCTCGCCGCGCGGATCTTCTCCGTCGTCGACTCGCTCGACGCGATGACGGACAAGCGACCCTACCGGGCTCCCGTCAGCTGGGACGCCGCCGCCGAGGAAGTGCGTCGATGCCGCGGCTCGCACTTCGACCCGGACGTCGTCGACGGCTTCGAGGCCTGCGAGCCCGACCTCTACCGCCTGCACGTGGCGGAGCTGGCGGCCTGACGGCCGCGGGGAGGGCGGTCGCCACGCCCGCCCTCCCCCGTTGTTTCGGCTCAGCTCACTTCTGGTGCGTGGAGAACGACCATCCGTGCGACGCCGTGCGCGGAAGCTGGATTCCGGCCTTCGCAGCCGCGTGCCGCAGCCCGGTGCCGTTGACCAGGGTCCCACAGTTCGCGTCTCCGCCCGTGATGAACAGCGCCCCGGTGTCCTGCGCCGGGTCGGTCACGTCGAGCCCTGTGGTGAAGACCTCCGTCGGAACGCCATTGACGGGGAGCTGGTACTTGTAGCCCTCCGCCGGAGTGCCCGCCGGATTGCCGAACTGGTCGATCGGTACGGCGTCCTGGACGCAGTCCTCGATCAGCGTCACCTCGAGCCCTGCGAACTGCTTGAGCGTCTTGATGGTCTTGCCCTGCGCGGTCACCGTCTTCTGCAGCGCCTTGAACTGCTTCGCCGTCGGCCCCGTCGACTGCTGACTCGCCGGCGAGGCGGCCACATACATGGCCGCAGCGACAGCCGCGACCCCGACGAGCATCAAGAAACGGTTCATCTTCCCTCCTTCTGGCCCCCCGCTACATGCAAGGGAATGCCTTGACTCAACATCGCCGCTGCGGCCATGTCAAATCACCGTCAGGACGACGTCTGGTCGCCGCTCATGAAGAAGGAGGCGAACGAGCCTGCGACGGCGGTGACCACGAAGATCCCCCAGAACTCGAGGGCGACGTCGACGATCTGACCCGCGTGCGTGACGGGATTCTTGAACGACGAAGACACCGTCACGATCTGCGCCGTAGAGAAGAAGAGGGCGTCGCCGAAGCCGTGGATGCTGCTCCCCTTCAGCCCGCTCTCGTCCGACCAGATCAGCGTCGCGCAGACGACGTCGACGACCGCCGAGAGACAGAAGGCGATGATCACCCGGGCGAGGAGCCGTCGATGGCGCTCGCTCCAGGTGATCAGCCGCCGTAGCTCCTCCCCGAGCATCGGCTCCGGAGCTAACGCGTGCTCTTCTTCACGGCGCTGCGGGCCTTGCCGGTTGCCTGCTGCGCCTTGCCCTTGAGCGCTTTCCCCGCGCCCTTCGCTTCCGTCTTGCCGCTGCCCGTCGAGTAACCGGCCTCGGCCTTCGCCTTGCCTGCGACCTCGTTCGTCTTCCCCTTCAACCGCTGCGTGCGATCTCCCATCACGTGACCTCCTGTGAGCTTTGAGGGAGAACGGCCGGCGCCGGCCGCTGGTTTCGGGCCGGGGCTACGAGGCGGGGAGCCCGACGGGACAGGAGACGCCCGTGCCGCCGAGACCGCAGTAGCCGTTCGGGTTCTTCGCGAGGTACTGCTGGTGGTAGGACTCTGCGTAGTAGAACGGCCCTGCCGCCGCGATCTCCGTCGTGATCTCGCCGTAGCCGGCGCGCGTGAGTTCCGTCTGGAACATGTCGCGCGACGCCTCCACGGCGGCGCGCTGCGCGTCGTCCGCCCAGTAGATCGCCGAGCGGTACTGCGTCCCGACGTCGTTCCCCTGCCGCTGCCCCTGGGTCGGGTCGTGCCCCTCCCAGAACAGCCTCAGGACTCCGTCTAGCGAGACGACGGCCGGGTCGAAGACGACGAGCACGGCTTCCGTGTGGCCGGTGCGGCCGCTGCAGACCTCCTCGTACGTCGGGCTCGGCGTGTAGCCGCCGGCGTAGCCGACCGCAGTCGTATAAACGCCGCCGGCCTGCCAGAACACGCGCTCGGCGCCCCAGAAGCAGCCCATCCCGACGACGAGCTGCTCCATGCCCTCCGGGAACGGCGGCTGCAGCGGCGTACCGAGCACCTCGTGCCGCTCCGGCACCTGCAGCGGGGTCTCGCGGCCGGGGAGCGCATCCTCCGGCGTCACCATCTCGGCCTTCTTGGTGAAAAGGAACATGGAATCAGCTTACGTCGTGAGCTCGTCCTCACCGAGCTCCTCGGCGACCGAGCCTCCAATCTCCCGCTCCGCGCGCTCGAGCAGCTCATGCTCCTTCCGCCTCGACCAGACGATGAAGGCGACGACGAGGAGCAGGCCCACGACCGCGAGCGCGACGTTGATCGTCGTGCTCAGCTTGCTCAGCACACTGCCGAAGAAGTAGTACGAGAGGCCGTAGAGCGTGGCCCAGACGATCCCGCCGGCGGCGTTGAAGAAGAGGAAACGAGGCCACGGCATCTTGTTCGTACCGGCGAGGAACGCCGCCCACGTGCGGAGGACGGACACGAACCGGCCCCAGAAGACGACCTTGCCGCCGTGGCGGCGGAAGAGCCAGATCCCGATCTTCAGCCGGTCCTCGTGCAGGCCGATCCTGTGGCCGTGCCGGAGCAGCAGCTTCGCGCCGCCGTAGCGGCCGATCGCGTAGCCGATGTTGTCGCCGATGATCGCGCCGGCGATAGCGGCCGCGATCACCCACCAGATGTCGAGCTTGTGCGTCGAGCCGGCGTAGAGCGCGGCCGCGATGAGAGCGGTCTCTCCCGGCACGGGCACGCCGATGCTCTCGATCAGCACGAGCAGGAAGACCACGAGGTAGCCGTAGGACTCGAGCCACCCGTCGATCGTGTGCGTGGAGAGGAAGAAGCCGGGCGTCACGAGTACATCCTCACCTGAGCCTCACTCGGCGCGGCTACGTTCACGGGAGTGATCGAGGCCCAGGACCTCACGAAGGACTATGGCGACAAGCGTGCCGTCGACGGCTGCAGCTTCACCGTCCGGCCGGGGATCGTCACCGGCTTCCTCGGGCCGAACGGCTCCGGCAAGTCCACGACGATGCGGCTGATCCTCGGCCTCGACGCGCCCACGCGTGGCGACGTCACCGTCAACGGGCGCCACTACCGCGACCACGCCGCTCCGCTGCACGAGGTCGGCGCGCTCCTCGAGGCGCGCTCCGTCCACACCGGGCGGTCGGCCTACAACCATCTCCTCGCGCTCGCCCAGACACACGGGATCCCGAAGCGCCGCGTCTCGGAGCTCATCGACCTCGTCGGCCTGCATGAGGTGGCGGGCAAGCGTTCCGGCCAGTTCTCGCTCGGCATGGGCCAGCGCCTCGGCATCGCGCAGGCTCTCCTCGGCGACCCGAAGACGGTGATGCTCGACGAGCCGGGCAACGGCCTCGACCCGGAAGGCATCCACTGGGTGCGCAACCTTCTCAAGGGGCTCGCGGCCGAGGGCCGCACCGTCTTCGTCTCCTCCCACCTCATGAGCGAGATGGCGCTCACCGCAGACCACCTGATCGTGATCGGCCGCGGCAAGCTGATCGCCGACACGAGCGTCGACGACTTCGTGGCGCGCGCCTCGCAGAAGGTCGTCGTGGTCCGCTCCCCCGAGCTCGAGCGGCTGCGGGTCGAGCTCGGCGCCCCGGGCGTCACGTTTGCGGACGCCGAGCGCGGCGCGCTCGAAGTCCACGGGCTGACGGCGGAGCAGGTCGGTGATGCGGCCGCCGCCGCCGGCATCGCGCTCCACGAGCTGACCCCGCAGCAGGCGTCGCTCGAGGAGGCCTTCATGAACCTGACCCGGGACGAGGTCGAGTTCGCGGCGGAGCTTGAGGAGGTGGTGGCGTGAACGCAATCACACCGACCGTGCAGGTACCGCGCCTCGAGGCTTCCGGCCGCCTAGCGTTCCATCGTGTTCTGCTCTCCGAGTGGACGAAGCTCCGGTCGGTGCGCTCGACGAAGTGGTCGCTCTTCGCGGGCTTTCTCCTCACGATCGCGTTCCCGGTCATCTTCTCCTTCGTCACCCGGTCGCACTGGAGCTCGATGTCGCCGTCTGACCGCGCGGATCGCCATCCGCTCGACATCGCGCTCGCCGGCGTCAACGTCGCGCAACTCGCGGTGGCCGTCCTCGGCGTCCTGCTGATCAGCGCGGAGTACTCGACCGGCTCCATCCGCTCGACCTCTACCGCGGTGCCCAAGCGGCTGCCCGTGCTCTGGGCGAAGCTGTTCGACTACGCCGTCGTCTCTCTCGTGCTCATGGTGCCCGCGGTGCTCGCCAGCTTCTTCGCCAGCCAGGCGATCATCCACTCCATCCCGCAGCTCGAACTCTCGTTCACGCAGCCGGGCGTGGCGCGTTCGGTGCTCGGCGGCGCGGTGTACGTGATGCTCGTGGGGGTCTTCGCGCTCGCAATCGGCGCAATCGTGCGGAACACCGCCGGCGGAATCGCGACGTTCGCCGCCATCTTCTTCGTGCTGCCGCCGCTGATGTTCACGCTGCCGACGAGCTGGAACAACGCGATCAGCCAGTACCTGCCGAGCGAGGCGGGACGGCAGATCTTCGCGCTCCATCACGCCGCGCACACGCTTACCCCGCTCACGGGCGGGCTCGTCTTCGTGGCCTACTGCGGAGCCGCGATCCTGATCGCGGCCGTTCTGCTCGTCCGCCGGGACGTCTGACCGCAGGCAGGCGGATTCGCCTGCCACCATGAGGCCGTGAGCACCGAGGAATCGCGCACCCAACGCGTCCTTTCGGACGCTGCGGCCATGGGCTCCGCGGCGGCGAGCGGCCTCGGGCGGCGGCTCACGGTCGCACTCGGAGGTGCGGAGCGCACCCGCGTCATCATCGTCCTCGCCGCGATCCTCGGACTGAGCGGGGCCGATGCCGCGACCGTCGGCGCGTCTGCGAGCGAGCTCCGGTCGGGGCTGCACATCACGAACACCGACATCGGCCTGCTCGTCGCGGTCAGCTCCCTCGTCGGCGCCCTCGCGTCGCTGCCGTTCGGCGTCCTGGCCGACCGGGTGACGCGGACCCGGATCCTCGGGCTGACGATCGTGACCTGGGGCGCCGCCATGCTCTGGAGCGCCACAGCCTCGGACTTCACCGAGCTCCTCTGGACGCGGCTCTTCCTGGGCGCGGTGACGGCCTCGGCCGGCCCGATGGTCGCCTCGCTGGTCGGCGACTGGTTCGGGAGCTGGGAGCGCGGCCGGATCTACGGCGTCATCCTCGCCGGCGAGTACGTCGGCGCCGGCATCGGCTTCGCCGTGACCGGCAACATCGCCGCGCTCTCGTGGCGCGCCGCCTTCGTCATCCTC